>JBDQPD010000098.1:0-13316 GCA_040260805.1 Myxococcota bacterium
GGGTATTTTGTCCCTCATGCAGATGGCGCGCGTCTCCGGCTTGCTGCATCAGTTCCGGACGCAAAGGCGGAAGCCCTTTGTGTCCTTGCTGACCGACCCAACGACGGGGGGCGTCGCCGCCAGCTTCGCTATGTTAGGCGATTTCATTTTGGCTGAGCCTCGCGCCTTGATCGGCTTTGCGGGCCGGCGAGTGATCGAGCAGACCATTGGTCAGAAGCTGCCTGAGGATTCTCAGCGCGCGGAGTTTTTGCTTGAGCACGGACTCATCGACCGAGTGGTTGCTCGTGACCTCGTCAAGCCAACCATCGCCAAACTGTTGAGCCTCACCACCAGCTGATGACTGAACTTCAGAGGCGGCTGACTGAACTCGCTACCCGAGTCCGGCAGGGTATTCGTCCTGGCTTGACCGGGATTCGTGCGCTCGATGCGCGCTGCGGAGAGCCGAGTCAGTCGCTCCGCGCCGTGGTCGTCGCCGGAACCAACGGAAAAGGAACTTGCTGCCGAGCGCTCGAGGCGATCGCCTTGGAGCATGGCTTGCGCACAGCCTTGTTCACGTCGCCGCATCGCTCACGTTTCAATCAGCGGTTTCGGATCGATGGTCAGTCGGTAAGCGATCAAGAGCTGCTGCGCTGGATGGCCGCTGTCGATCATGACGAGTTTACCTTCTTTGAGGTCAGTACGGCCATGGCCTTTTGGGGGTTTGCTCAAGCAGATGTTGACCTAGCGATCCTCGAGGTCGGCATGGGCGGACGCTTGGATGCTGTTAATCTCGTGGACGGTATCGCAAGCGCCGTCGTCAGTATTAGCAAGGACCACGAGCAGTTTTTAGGTCACGAGCTGCATCAGATCGCTGCGGAGAAACTTGGAGTGGCTAGGGATGCTCGCCCCTTGGTTCTAGGGTCGAGTCTGCGCCCCTTCTTAGGGCGCGCAGAGGCAACCCATGCAAAGGTTTGGCTAAACGGTAGGGACTGGCGTTCCGACCAAAGGAGTGTGGATACTCCCTCTTTTAACATGAGCAGACCTGCTCACCTGCTGTTTGACACGCTCTGGGACGCTGCCGCGGTGGCCGTTCCTTTGGCTGAGGCGATCGGTTTGCATGACGCAAACGCCGTCCAGCGGGGCCTCGAGAACTTTCGCCACCCCCTGCGTGGTGAGCGCATGGGCGGGGTGACCTTCGACGCCTGTCATAACGAAGCGGGGATCAGTGGTTTTGCTCAATGGGCTTTGAAGCACGCTCCCGATGCGGATTTATTGGTTGCCTTGTCCGGTCGAGACCCTGAGGTGCTGGCTCCTTTTTGTGGTCAGGGGAGGCGTTGGTTCACGGTGGCGGCTCGTCATCCGAAGGCTACTGGCGCGAGCGCCCTGGCGCACGCACTCGAACAGCGTGGTGAGACGGTGGAGTCGCTGACCAGAGATCAGGCTTATGATCTGCTCAAAGCGCGTCAGCCTTTAGATCAAGATGCTGTGCTCGCCTTTGGCTCAATTTACGCAATGGGTCCCTTGCGCGACCGCTTGGAAGAAGACTGTCGATGAGTGTTTTGCTGCTCGCTGCGTTGATCAGCGATCCTCAGATGAATCAGATTGTCCTCGAGGGGCGTAGCCAAGAGACGCGCGTTGAGCTCAGCTTCCGTGGGAAGCCCACGTTCCAGAGTTTTCGATCACACGCTCCGAACACCTTGGTGGTCGATGTCGTGGGCGCCAGCTTGCCAGCCGGGTTCCCAAGCCAGGTCGAGGTGATCGAAGGGGTGACCTTGCACCTGACCGAGCACGTGGGCTCAAGGACGCGTCTGATGCGCTTGCGTTTGACCTTGCCGACTCGACTCGAGCCCCAGCTTCAAGCCTCGCCTAGAGCGATCCATTTGACGCTCCCGATAGGCAGCGTTGTGGCGCGCGCCATTGGGCCATCGGGAGCGGCGCCTCAGCTCGAGAAAGCTTTAGCCAGCCGCCTTCAAGAGCGACTCAAGGGCTTGGAGAAAGAACACTCTACAGCTCGTGGTCAGTTGACGCAGAAGGAAGAGCAGATCGAGAGGCTGTCGCGTCGTCTTCGTGACGCGCTGTCGAAGGTCAACAGCTTAGACACAGATCTCAAGGCTAAGAATCAGCGCTACGCAAGCTCAGAGATCGCTCGCAAGCGAGCTGAAGGGCAGGCTAAAGAGGCGCTCAAAGCAGTACAGGCGACTCAGGCTCAAGTTGCCGGCGAGGTCGGGGGACTGAGGCGTCGTGAGGCGAAACAGGTCCAGCTGAGCTCAAAGTCGCTTCAGGAGTTGGTGGCGCGGCGAGCGGATATCGACCGCCTTTTGCGCGAGCAAGAATCGATTAAATCCAAGCTCTCTGCCTTGAGTCGGGTGACTCAAAAGCAGGCTCGAGAGTCGAAGCGCTTGGTGCAGACCGAGGTCGGTCTTCGCGCTGATGTAGATGCCAGCAGCGTGGCGCTTGCGGCGCGTCGGGCGGAGCTGCGTCGCTTGAACCGGAAAGTAGGCGAGAGCGAGCAGTCGATCGGCACACTCAGGGCTAAGAGCAAAAAGTATGATCGCTCAATCGGGCGGACCAACGCCAAGATTGTGCGCCGAACTAAAGACCTAAAGGTCATCAAGAGTGACCGCTCTCGTTTGCAGGAGAGCCTCAAATCACTCGAGGCGAAGTTGGCCCGTCGACAAGCCGCCGCTACTGAGCTCGACGCCTTGTACATCGCAGTCCGAGATGAAGTCTCAGGTATCGACAAGCGGCTCAAAACAGCGGTTGGAGAGCGCAAGGCGTTGGGGAAAGCGCTCCGTTCGATGCGCGCTGAACTCAAAGCGACTCAGCGGACGATCGATCAGAAGAAAGCTCAAGCTAAGCGCGCAGTAACGCAGGCCGTCGCTTTGGAGCGAGAGCTCAAGGGCGCCAGCAGCGAACAGGGTAAGCTGGTCGCTCAGCTCGAGGCTGCTCGAGCAACCGCTCAGGGCAAGCAGCGAGCGCTTCGGGCGCTTCGGGATAAGCTGGCGCCGGTCGCCAAGCAGCGCAAAGAACTGCTCGCCGCGTTGGCAGCAGAGCAAGCGCTCGGCGCCTCGGCTGATGCTGAGGTGGTCAAGTTGAGTGCGGCGCTCAGCGCTCGTGAGAAGCAGTTGAAGACTGAGCAGGCTCAGCTTGCACGACTTCAGCGCCAGCGGCGAGCTCAGTTGAAACGTGTTGCGCAGCTGGCCGCCAAGAATAAAGCCACCCAAATGAGCGCTGCGGTGACCGCTAAGCGGCTGGCGAAGGCTCAGGCAAAACCCGTCGTCAAAGCCAAGCCCGTTCTGGTCGCCGCCGCAAAGCCGGTGGGTAAGAAGAGAAAGCTCAGCGATGCGCAAAGTGGTGCAGGATTCGGTGGCGGACCCAAGCTCGAGACGGGCCGCTTTGAACGAATTGGCTATCGTCCAGTTGGACCTGAGCGGGTGCTGATTCGCTTTGGCGGGGATGGTAACGTCACGCTTTCTAAAACAAGCAGCACCGCGACGCGCGTTCGGATGCCTGGCGTATCAGCATCGACGAAACGGTTGCGGGCCCTTGACACCAGTCTCTTTGGCGGCCTCGTTCAGAGCATCCGCCCGCGTCGCACTCGGCGTGGTATGTGGGTGGAGTTGAGGCATGAAGCAGGCGTGGAGTTCAGGGTCGTTCGTACGGTTTCCGGCGCGGAGCTTCGGGTCCGATAAATCCAAGGTCCAAGGAGCCGATGAGCGATGATCACCTGGCTCTTGCTGGCTGCTGCAGCGACGACCGCGTCGGTACAGGTTCAGGCGACCACTCTTGTGGTCACCCAAGACGGTCAGTGGTCGGCTAAAGATCAGGTCGAGATTCAATACAAAGGATCCAACTATCGAGCAGATCGAGCATCTTACTTACCTGCTACCGGCGAGATCACGTTGTCCGGGCGCGTCCGCTCGACCGGCGGAGCGGTTGAGATCGAGTGTCAGCGGCTTTTAGTCGGTTCGGGTCGCGTTGAAGCTGACGATGCGCGTGTCTTGCTGCGGAGTCCAGCTGGTGAGCTGCTCGCTGAGTTACGGGCGAAGAAGGTCGTCCGTTTAGGCGCCGATGCGAACTTTGATCGCGTTGATTTTTCCCTGTGTACCTGCCCAGACCGACCCTGGAGTATTGGCGCAAGGCGAGTTGAAGTAGCCGGTAAGGCGGAGCGCGTCTCATTCAGTGTTCCGGTGTTTCGGATTCGAGAGGTCCCGGTGCTGGCATTGCCTTGGTGGTCGATGCCATTAAAGCGCAGAGCTACGGGGATTTTACCGCCCATATTGGGTTACGATGCGCGCGATGGTGTCCGGGCTCGCTTGCCTCTTTTTTGGGCGCCTACTCGCTGGTGGGATCTGTCGATTGAGCCTGGGTTTATCGACGGTCGCGGCCCTTGGAGTCTGATGTCGCTCAGGATGCGGCCTGACGCTTCGACATCGCTCGACGCGAATATGGAGTCGCTGCACGGCTTAGGCTTGGTTGATGACCAGCGCATCGTCGGTCTCTCATTTTCAATGCGGCGCCCCGGTTTAGATTGGATTCACAGGGGGCTCTTCCCTAGCGACAGTAATGTGATTGGCGTCTTATCAACCGACGCTCGAGCGCGCGTCTGGCGCTTAGCTGATGCTCATCATTACCTCCGCCTAGGAGGCCGTAAAATAGCCGTCATGCTGCAGGGTTGGTCGGGACGGCGAACGATGGCTGGCGCTGGAGCCGAAGCCGATGCAAGTCTTGGACTCCGAACGATCCTCTCGGATCGTCGCCGATGGGGAGGAAGCGCTCTTGAGTTTGCTCTAGCTCCGATGCCGGTTCATCAGACTGAGGAGCCCACGCCGCTCGTCGACACTCATCTTCAGTTCGGACATCGTTGGGCTCCTTATGTGGGGATCAGCGCAAGCCTGTCGACACGCTCAGCTTTGTTCGCGAGCCATGCGAGTCATGAGCCTGTAAGTCGCGCAGGGTTGCTCCTGGAAGCGTATTCATTGCTGGACAATGGTCGGGGCACGAAATTACGGCCTCGAGTCAGCGTGCGGACGCAGCGTGTAAGCCAGGTGAGCCTTCGGGCGCCGACGGCGCTGATGGGGATCAGCGGTGACGTCCTGTCCGTAGGGCTCAAAGCGATCCAATCGGGTTTTATGCACGATTACGAGCTGATCGCCTTTCAGCGCGGCCAAGAACTCTCGTCACAATCAGCCGATGTTCTGGTCGCTTGGAACGGCGTTTGGAGTCGTAAGCGATGGTCCTTAAACGGTCGTTTCTTGTTTGATACGGTGCGCTTGGAGCCTGCTTTATTCACCACCTCGTACACGTGGCGCCCTAAACGCCCTGGAACGAGCCTGACGGCTGGATTTTTGAGGCGACATATCGGTCGTGACCTGACGATTGATCCAGACCCTTGGTTGCTCGTGAACCAAGATCCCTCGGCGCTTGAGAATCAAGATGGGAGCAGCGATGGCGGGGGCGATGAGAGCGTCTACGCGTTGTTGTGGGGCACCGCACGGGCGACGACCAAACACTGGAACCTGTCCTTGACGGGTGCGGTTCGTCCGCTCCCTTGGAGCCTGAATTCGCTCCGCCTTGAGGGCGGCTACACCAGTTCGTGTAAATGCTGGGGGCTGGTCGCTTATGGTGGCTTCTCGGGCGAGCTGCGCCCTGGAGAGGTCAGCGCAACGCCGTTCGCGGGTATCTCGTTTAACGCCGGCCGTTCCTCGGCGTTGTTGCGAAGCGGTCATGGCCTCTCCCGATGATTTTAGTCCTCGATAACTACGACAGTTTCACCTTCAATTTGGTTCAAGGGTTGCAACGTCACGGCGCCGAGGTCGTGGTCCGAAAAAATGACGACCCCAGCCTCGGCGAGCTTGATCCGAAGGCGTATTCTGGGGTGTTGCTCGGACCGGGACCAGGACGTCCTGAGGCTTCGGGCCGACTGATGGAAACGCTCGAGCGCCTCTACGGTTCGGTTCCTGTTTTGGGCGTATGTTTGGGGATGCAAGCCTTGGCTGTTCATCGCGGCGCTCAGGTAGTTCCGGCACCTCGGCCGCTGCACGGACATGTGGCGCAGATCGAACATGATGGGCAGGGACTGTTTGAAGCGATTCCGTCACCGATGGCCGGGACGCGCTACCACAGCTTATGCGTTGAGCCGTCGACGGTACCGAACGATCTCAAGATCAGCGCTCGCTCGAGCGATGGGGTGATCATGGGCTTGCGCTCGCTTAGAGATGATTTTGAAGGGTTTCAGTTTCACCCGGAGTCGATCGCCTCGTTTCACGGAGATGCTCTCCTTAAAGCCTTCGTTCGAAAGGTCAGTTGATGATGATAAAAGCGCCCGAGTCGGCTCGAATTTTGGGGCTCATGAGCGGTACGAGTTGCGATGGCCTCGACATGGCGCTGCTTGAGTTTGGTCCTGAGGGGCGCTGGGAGATGCTCCGCTCAGGCGAGCAGCGTTTTGACCACCAGCTCCGCAGTCGTCTGCTCGCTGCTTCGGATTCGAACACCGTCGAGCTCGCTCGCTTGCGCTTCGATTGGATGCGCTGGTGCGGAGACCAAGTGGGCGCGTTCCTCGATGGGCAGCCGGCTGATCTCGTAGTCAGTCATGGTCAGACCGTCTTTCATGACCCGCCGCACGCAACCTGGCAGCTCGGCGACGGCAACGTGTTAGCGGTCGCCTGCGAGCTACCTGTTCTTTGGAACCTACGCAGCGCCGATGTCGCAGCAGGCGGGCAAGGCGCTCCGCTGGTCCCCGTACCCGACCGGTTTTTCTTCGAGCCCTCGTCCGGGAGTCGCTGGCTGCTCAATGTCGGTGGCATCGCGAACCTGACGTCTCTCATCGCAGGCGAAGACGGCTGGGCGGGGGATGTGGGGCCTGGAAACTGTTGGGTGGATCGCTGGGTCGAGCTGCGCAGCGGCGGCTCGCTAACGATGGACACTGACGGCTCGATCAGCGCTCGAGGGCTCGTCGATAGCGATCTACTGGCTCGGTTGCTTGACGCCGTTCGACCAAGCCTTGGCTCTTCACTCGCTCGGGAGACCTTTAGTCGGGAGTGGCTGGCGTCGCTGATCAGCGAGCATGTGCGGACCGAAGATGCGGCGCGTACGCTCATCGCTCTGAGCGTCGAGCTGATCGCAGAAGCCGTTGAGCGGCATCATCGAGGAGCCCGAGACCTTTACGTGGCGGGCGGCGGAGCTCGCAACTTGACCTTGATGGCTGACTTGCAGCGCCGATTGCCTGAACTCACGGTTCAGACCTTTGATGCGCTCGGCATGTCAGGCGATGCACGAGAAGCTGCTTGTTTTGCGTGTCTAGGTTGGTTGTTTCTTCAGGGTAAAAGCGGCGCAAGTACCCTGGTTACTGGGGCTGAAAAGCCGAAGATCCTCGGCAGTTTAGCCTTTCCATAAAAAGTTTTCAATTTGTGATTTAGATCACTTGAAGTCAGGCATCGTCTTACCCATTGTATGATGGTGTGTGTCGGCAGGTGTCGGCATTGTGTTGTGTAGATGTGCCGAGTTCGCTTCTGGAGGCGAACCCATGGCGAAGCGTAAGTTTAAACCTTTCCCTAAGGACAATTCGACTGTGAATCTCGTATCGAGCTACATGGGTCAAATCGCTCGCGTGCCGCTGCTCTCAGCGGACCAGGAGCGTGTTTTGGCAGAGGAGTTGGTCTCAAACGAACTCGCCTTCTGGCAGCTGGTTCTCCAGGTGCCTCGAGGGCTTCGCACGGCCGCAGAGGTTTTTGGAGAGCTAGGTGAGGGCGAAGAAGAGGTCCCAGGACCCTTGGGTCTGGCGCTCCGCGCCGCCGCGCTCAACATCGACGATATGCCGAAGCACAAAGAACTCGAAGAGCTAGCGTGGCATTGCCGGGCGGACGACCCTGACCGGGTTTTCTTCTCGGATGTGATGATGCGCTTGTCGGTTCGGCTTCAGGGGCGCGGCAGTCGAGAGATCTTTCAAAAGAATCTGGGTGTCCGGCAGATGCGCAAGATCAGCGATCAGTTCGATCTGACCCTGGACCGCCGCAATAAGTTTGTCCGGTCGAATCTGCGGCTGGTGGTCAGCGTCGCTCGCGACTTCAAGCATCACAACCTAGGACTTCTCGACTTAGTTCAAGATGGCAACCTCGGGTTGATGCGCGCAGTGCATCGCTTCGACCCGCGCATGGGCTTTCGCTTCTCGACCTACGCTCACTGGTGGATTCGTCAGGCGATCGAGCGCTCGATCTTGAACCGCGGCTCGACGATCCGGGTGCCGGTGCATGTGCATGACACCCGCCGAGCCGTACGCAAAGCAACGCATGAGCTGACTCGACGCCTCGGGCGGGAGCCTAGCTACGAGGAAATCGCCGAGCACGCAGCGATCACCGTGGCAAAGGTCGATCAGGTGCTCAACGACATCCCGCAGGATCCGTTCAGTTTGGACGCCAAGTTGAGTCGGGTCGATGGTGATGCGAGCCTGATGGACGTGATCGCCGATGAGGACGCAATGCTCCCGGATGATCAGGCGATCCTGAGCCTCGATGGGCGACGGGCGCTCAAGCTGCTCGCCGGGCTGACCGAGATGGAACAAGACATCGTCAAGCGGCGGTTTGGACTGGGTGGGGTGGCGGTCGAGACTCTTGAGTCGATCGGTCAAAGTTATGACCTCAGCCGTGAGCGCATTCGCCAGATCCAAGCTCGAACCATCAAACGCTTGCAAGCGTTGGTTCAAGTCGGAGCTTAGTCCTCAAGCGGCGTCTGGATGCTCCAGTCCATCGACGAGATTCGTGTACCCAAGGCGGCTGCTCTGCTGCCCATCTGAAACACGAAGACGCCGGCGGCGATCGAGACAAACGACAGCACTCTGACGAGCGTTCCAGCTGAGTCAGGATACCGGTAGACGAGCGCGGCGAGGACAGCGCCCGCTACGATCCAGATACCGCCGAGCACACGCAGGCGCATCCCTTTGTCTTCTTGCTCGCTGACCAGCTGGGGTCGCAGACTCACCCAGACCCGATCGACGAGCGCCGGCTCTAGACTCTCCTCTTCGAGCAGTCGCGTGCGCAGCGCCACGGGGTCCTCTCCGTCGAGAATCCTTTTACGAACATGCATGAGCAGCGCCATCAGCGCACCTCGGAATGCCTCGTCTTCCTCGTTCATGGCTTCTCCGTTGGCTTCGGGGTGCCGTCGCTTTGAGGCGCTGTCAATCAAGCCCTCACTACTTGGTAGTATAAGGGAACTTGACCTGGGCTGCACGGCCCGGCGGAAAGGTTAGGTTGCTAAACTCTCCCAGGAGGCAGCCTGCGGCATATTGCGCTCCGGCGTTGCCGCTTGGCCCGGTCACTCCATTAATTTGACCGTCCTTGGTCACGCTGATCGAAAAGGTGCGGCGGCCGACCAAGGCGGGGTAGTCACGCTGAGCACGCCGAATACACGCATCCCAAATCGCTCGACGAACGTTCATCGAGCGTTTTATTTCTTCGACTCGATTCGCCGAGTCGGCAGGCAACTCAATCCCCCGACTCTTTTTCTTTTTGACGATTCGAATCACTTTGGGAGCCTTCTTATCAGCTTGAACTTTGGGCTCAGTGACAGGCTCTTTGGTTTCGGCAGGCTTGGTGACGGGTTGTGTTTCCACTGCAGCAGCCTTGCTTGGCTCTGCCGCGTCGTTCGTGCTGGCTTTTCTATCCGTGCCGGCTTGAGCCGCTGGCGTGGCTTTGGGGGCGATCTGAGGGCTTGCTTTGACGTCAGACTGATGAGCGCCCGTATCGCTTTGAGCGATGAGCGCACCAGAATCGGCGACTTGAACCGGAGGAGCAGCTGCGGGTGGGAGCCTAAGCGCCGCAGCCGATGTTCCTTGAGCCGGATCAGCGAGCTGAGTCCAGAGCAGGTATGCAGCACCTAGACCAATCACGATACCTGCCAAAACACCAACAGGTAGACCGACTGATGAGATCACGCCTCGATCACCGCCGCGTCGCTCGCGGCCAGGTCGATCGCCTGCGAAGGGGCTGTCACCCTCTTCGATAAAGGTCGGAAGGTTAAGGGCTTCTGTGCCCTCTGGGTTGGAGAACTCGGTCTGCTCACCAGTGAACTCATCTCGCTGAGCCACCGCTTCGCGGATCCAAAGCGTGCGCTCGTGCGAGCTCACAGGAACCCAGGCGACAAAGCCTTCGGTCCATGCCGCTTCGTTCCCTTGAATACCGCCACTCGCGACCCAGGCGCGCAGGTGCTCTGCGGTGCCTTGCCAAACGATCTCGCCGTTTCGAGCGATGTACCAAACTGAGGTCAAGTCGACAGGCATTACGTCTCCTGCTTACCATCTTCGGATAAACAGGGGCTTACGTCCAAAAATTGGAGCCGTGATGCGCTAGATTGTGACCCGGTCGCTCAGTCTGCGATTTTGGCGTCTTGCCAATCTCGCCCAGCTTCCATCATCCACGACTCATCGAGTTGCCAACGCTCAACCTTGAGCGGCAGCTCAACCGGGGTGCCGTTGGGTGTGCGAACCGCAAAGGTCATCTCCATGGTCATGTACTTCGTGTGAGCTGGGACCAAGGGGAGTTGATACTGACCGACAACCACGCCCGGAGGAAAGTCAGGGACGAGATTAGAAGGACGCTCGACCAGCATGTAGGGCTCGGTGCTGTCCGCATCGATTTGGCGACGGCCACCCTTGATGCACAGGTTGCTGAAGAACTTCTCTTCATCGATGGGCAGCTTGAGCTCACCGCCAAAGGCGTCGAGATGGATGCTCGGAACACCGGTGAAGGGCTCGCGCCGAACCTGCGCTTCGCTCTTGGCAAACTCTTCTGCCTCTTCAACGTGGCTCTGAACGATCTCGAGCGCTTCTTTCTTCCACGCCTCAAAGTCCTCGATCGCCTTTTGACCCTCGCCCATGGTGTTGGGGCCCAGGCAAACGCTTGAAGACCAAGGGCCGAAGCTCAAGTCGCCCGGGAAGTTCCACATGGCGAAGTCAGCGAGCAAGGTCTGGTTGCCGCCAACGTCCGCTTTGCGAATGTTGAAGATGTCTAAGCGAAAGCTGTCTTTACGCATCGTCACTTCAGGGCTGTAATCGCCCATGCGCATCTTATCAAAGATGGTCTTCGTGAACTCGTAGAACTCTTTTTTGGTGTCGTATTTGTCCTTGGGAATGGTGCCCTTAGCGAGCTTATCTTCGAGCTCTTTGATCTGCGCATCTTGCGCGAAGAAGGCCGGATATTCCTTGTATTCACGGCGAGCTTGCAGCCCAGCCATCTCGCGGAAGTAGATCGACAACCAGCTCTGGACTTCGTCCGAGTAGTTCTCGTCTTGGCTGATCACCTGCGGCAGGTTTCGAACCAGCTTTTGGCGGAGTTTGGCGACGTCGCGCTCGTAGCGCACCTGTCGCTGGTTGATCCCTGAGTCGTACCATTGCCAGACGGCGACGCCGCCCAAACCAGCAAAGACCAAAAAGACGATAAAAACCTTCTTCATACCAGCACACCTTTTCCGAGAGCGCAGAAGCATTAGGGCTTTGCTCTCGTTCAGACAAGGGCGGTTTGTCGCTCGAGCTCTTAGGGCAGATCGACTCCGCCGCGATTCCCCGCAGGGTCCGTGGCTTCACAGCGCTGCAGTTTTAAGCCCGTAGCCCAGTCTCTGAGCGGTAAAACAAACTGTTCGAGCGCTCCGTCAGCCACCTCGTCTGAAGGTATTAATTCGACAAAGTTTTCTTGGCTCCCACAGCGGACGGCCACGGTTCGGTCATCATCCCGCACTTTAATCCGTAGGATTTTCTTCTTGAGGTCGTAAGCGACGAGACTCAGCACAGGCGCCTGGTGATCCACTCGAAAGGTTTGCGAAGTGCTCGCTGGAGACCAGCTGCTTTGTCCATCTCGTACCGAGACGCTCAGGGCATAACTTCCGTGCACCAAGGCGCTCGTATTTAGGTTCGTATAGTGCTGAGTTTGTTGCCACGTTTTGAGGCGCTGTGTTTTTCCTGAAGTGAGCCGCAAGAGGGACACGTTAAAGACCAACGGGTCCTCGTCAGGATCTTCTGCTTTCCAAGTGATCGCTCGATAGCCCTCTTTTCGAGTCAGGCGCGCCCGCTCTTCAGCCGGTTTCGGCTGGGCGCCGATCTGATAATCTTTGAGCTCGTCATCGGGCAGGGTGACCCCTTTTTCATAGGCGAGGTCGACGGGCTTACCCTCAAGGCGCGTTCGCTCCTGCAGCGGGCGGACAAGGATCATCGCTGGGGCTCGGTTGATCGGCCTAACGAACTGCTCGATACGCCGAATCTTTGAGTTGGGTTTGAGCTCGAGCTCGAGCTGCACATACCGAGCGGTCCCGCCGGGCGCGTCTTGCCAGGCGGACCAACCTCTAGGCGAGGGCGCCTGACCAAAGCGCCAGCGCACCTGCTTGATCGCTTGGCTGTCCACTCTCAGGTTACCCCAATGTGCCACGTGTCCGCCTGCATCAAGGACCGGCGAGCGATACCGATGCGCTCCTTTTTGAGGTTGGCGGATCAATCCGCCGCCGACCAAGGTGAGCCTGCCTTGGCGCCAGCCGAGGGCTTCGATTGGGCGCAGATCACCGACGGCAGTTCGAAGGTGCGTCCGGCGCGCATCGGCGTGATCGGAGTGGACGCTGATTCGGTGCAGTCTGCCGACGTCACTCGCCACCCAGAGCCAGCCTTCGCTTGGGCGGCGCTTGGAGCGGACTTCATGGACCATGTCCATCGGCGTTGAGCCCGAGCTCACCCAGAGCGTCTGCGCGACGCCGTTGACCAGATCGATACGCTCGACCACGCCGCTGCCACGCGATTGCGGCGATGGACTCGGCAGATCACTGTTGTCGTCATTTTCGCTGCTCACGCTCAGCGCCGCCAGCGCGTTCGTTAGGGCGACGAGCTTTCGGACCTCGGGTTTGCTGGTCACCCCAACCACCTCGAGTTGATCTTTTGACCAGCGCCAGACGCGCCCGTCGGTCAAGCCTCCTGCGTACACGTTGCCGCCGACCATCGTCACGCTGCGTAAGCCCTCACCGAGGACCTTGGTCGATGCGACCACTTCGGTACCTTTGATCCGGTAGAGCGCAGCGGGCTGTCCGGCCGCGACGACGACGCCGTCGTCGGTGCAGTGCAAGGACCACAGCGAGCGGTGGCTGGAGCTGAGCGCGACCACCTTGAACGACGCGCTCGATCTGGCTTGGTAGCGCAAAAGGCCGCCGGGCATGCCGGCGACGTAGACGCCCGATCGATTGGAGCAAGCATCACCCATATGACGCTGCTCATCGTTGAGCAGGGTCTTCCCGTTCTCGTCGATCAACCGCAACGGAGAGCCGATCAAGAGGTGACCATTGCTCAAGAGGCGCAAGGCAGGTCCGGGAAC
>JBDQPD010000086.1:0-14910 GCA_040260805.1 Myxococcota bacterium
AGTAAAAACCATTTCGCCGATTGGGTGACAGGTTCGCCGCTAGACCGAGCTCACCAAAGGCAGCTTCAAGGTCGAAGTCGACCACCTCGCTCGGTGACTTACCCCTGAGCGCTAAGAACAAGACAGCGATCAGGCCGCGCACGATCGCGGCGTCGCTGTCGCCCTCATAGTCCATCTTTCCCTCGCTAAGACCTGCGCGTACCCAGACCTGGCTCATGCAGCCGGTGACCTTGTATCGATCCTGGTGAAGGTCTTCAGGCGCTTCGGGTAAAGCCTTACCTAAATCGATGATCACTGCGTAGCGATCCATCCAGTCTGGCACGAACTCAAAAGTCTCGCGTAGCTCATCAAAGGTCTTCATGAGGCCCCCTCAACACGTGCAGACGGAACGAACAAGCAAAACCGATCGGTTGCCATCCGGTGCAGAGCACGTCACCCTTGGACCATGATAAGAACACTCACGATCCTGTCCAGCCTGGTCACCTTCGGCGCATGCGCTGGCGACCTAATCGCTCAAACCAACTCCGACTGTGCTGCGCAAAGCGACCACTGCGGCGGCAAAACGGCGAGCGGACTGCTCTATCTCGATACAGGCAATCTCCCCCGCGTGACCGATGGCACCGATCGACTGATGCTGTGCTCGACTCCGGTTTCTGGAGTTTGCGACACTGAGCACCTGACCATCGTCTTCGAAGGCGGACCGCTGACGGCTGATATCGATCCAGGTATTGCGAATGAATCAGGCTGGAAGGTGCGCTTTACGAACCTATCGACCACCTGGATCGATCCACCCGGAACCTTAACGCTCAACGCCCGCTTACGTGAGCTCGACTTTATCTTTGACGAACACGACGACCAAGCGATCGAGTTGAATTTAGAGTAAAGGAAAAGCCCGCACGATGGCGGGCTTTTCCAGAACGATCTGCTCTTGAGTGTCTACTGACGACGAGCGGGTCCGGTGTGCACGCCGCAGCGCGCAAAGCGGCTGGTGACGTCAGCGTCAACGCCGGTTGCGCTCAAGCGGATGTAATACGTTCCGGCGCTTTGACCAGCGATCTGCTGAATGTAAGCACCTTCATCGTTCTCATCCGCACCCGAGATCACCTCATCGTCTGCGTTGCGCAGCTCGACACGAAAGCCGCGGACACCTGAGCCGCTTGACTCAGAGCCGCACGCAACGGTCATCGCTTTACCCTCTGCAAGCTCGAAGCTGTAGTAATCGACGTCGCCTTCGCTCAGCTGAGCGAGCACGAAGTAACGGGTGGCCTCGCCGTCCACGCTGGGCGTCAACGCCTCAGCGGTTCCAAGCACACCGTTGGTGTCTTCTTCAGCCTCAGGCGGGTTATCGCCATATAGGTTGAACTTCATCACGTAGAAGTCGTTAGCGCCCTCGGCGCCGCCGCCGTGCTGAACATGGAGGTTGTAATCACCCAATGCTAACCCACCAGGACCCACTTCGTCGGTCTTCTTGTCCACATGGGTAATCCGCGCCACGATGTCTCCGTTCGAATCAGACACCCAAAGCTTGGTGCTCTGCGCCGTCGAGCCGTAACCCTCGGTGCCCAGCGGCATGAGCTGAGCCGTGAAGTGCGCTTTGGTCTCATCCGTCACGCTAAAGCTGTACACATCGACGTCGTTGGAATCAGCTAAATCGCCCAGAATAAGCGCCTTGGTCTCGGTATCAAGCGCGATCGCTTCGTCGCCTTCGACCCCGTACACCGCGCCGCCTCCGATGTCTTCGGTGCTCAGGACGTTGATGTTCAAAGAGTAGGTGTAGTCCGCTTGACCTTCAGCGGTCTCACCGTACCAGGTCGTGAATTCTTGCAGCTTGAGGTAATGCGTACCGCTGGTGACCACCTTGGTGATCAGCTGTGAGTCCGTGTTACGACGCGGGTAGGCGTCATCGTTCTCTGCCAGTTGATTTTGATCGGGACCATAAAGAGTCACGACGGTATCGATCTTGGCGGGATTGTCTTCAGCGTTTGCGGTGGTCGAGATCGCCACCCATTGCCCGGCTTCCACCTCGAACTTGTAGAAGTCGATGTCGCCAGGCGTTGCGATCACGCCTTCGACTTGGCTGCCCTCAAGCGCCTGAGCGTCCTCGAAGCTGTCGTTGCCATCAGCAAGGTTTTCGTTGCGGCAGCGCTCGTCGCAGCCGTCACCAGGGAAGGTATTGCGATCATCGCATTCTTCATCGCCTTCAACGACACCATCGCCGCAGCGAGCGTTGTTCTCGAGCACGCAGTTGCGATCACAGCCGTCACGGTTCCGTGTGTTGCCGTCGTCGCACTCTTCGTCAGCGTCCAGGACGCCGTTACCGCACAGATCAGCGGCTGGACCAGCATCGGCGGCGCCGGTGTCGTCAGCAGGGACTGCGCAACCGAAGGCGGTCATCGCAGCAAAAAGTACCATCCATTGGATTTTCATCGATTCTCTCCAGGTTCTAATCGGTGCACCGGATGAGTAGCACCTTGGGTTCGTCCGGCAAGCCCTCCGGCCTCGGACAAACGCCTGATAAACGCTATTTCTAACGATTGCGACTATGAATTCCACATCGCACGAAGTTCCCGGTCACATCTTCAAGTTGACCCGCTTTACTCAGCTTGACGTAGAGAGGCCCGGCTTCGGTTACACCAGGGTTGGCGTCTCGTAGGTAGGCGCGCGTCGCGTCTTCGACATCTGAGCTGATCTCCTCACCGTCGCCAGTGTGCACAGAGGCCGTTAAATCAACGATCCCTGAGCCCGCGCTACGCGACCGACAAACGACCGTAAGCCTCTGATTTTCAGCCAAATCAACCTTGAAGTAGTCGACGTCATTATCGGGAAGGTGAGCCAGCACAAAGAACGAGTTCAAGGTGCCGTTTTGCGCTAAAATAATCGGTTCAGCGCCCTCGATGGTTCCGTTGGTTTCTTCTTGGAGTTCAGGGTCATTGTCGCTTCGTCGATAGACCAAGAAGACATAAAAATCGTTGGCGCCGCTTTGGCCGCCGGGATGCTCAACCCAGAACTTATAGTCTCCAGCCGGAAGATTCGGTGAGAAGGTGTCGAAATCAGTGCCGGGCGTGCGACGCGCGACGATGGCGCCTTGCGCATCGGTCACCCAGACGCGGCCGGGGCGGTTCGTCGAGCCATTACCCGACGGCGAAGACTTGTAGATGTTCATATCGAACTGGCGCTTATCGCCCGCCTCTTCTTGCGTCGGAATACTGAACGAATAGACGTCGACATCATCGGCAGCGTCAAAGCCGCCGACGATCCAAGCGTAATGATAACGCTCCGACCAGCCGATGGCTTGCGCCGAGGCTTCATCATTGCCCGACTCAGCGCCTAAGTTGACCTGATCGTTATCCGTTGCAAGCTCCCGAACCTTCAGCGTGTACACAAAGTCGCGGCCACCGCGCCCTGCCCCAACGCCCATATTTTCAGCGTCTTGAACCTTCACGTAATAGGTATCGGTCGCAGGCAAACGCGTGACGATTCGACTGTCCGCCTCCCCGTCATCATAGTTGTCGTTTTGGGCGATCCGAGTGCGCTCGGAATTATAGAGCGTGATCACGGTGTCCACCATGGCGTCGTCATCATCTTCGTTGGCGTCAGTGGTGATGATCAGCCACTGACCCTGCTCGCCTTCAAAGCGGAAATAATCCTGATCACCTGCTGGAAAGATCGCATCGGTGACGGTGACACCAAAGCCACCATCACCCGCCGTATCCCAAGTGTCGTTATTGTCGGCGGTCAACTCGCAGTTGTTACCGCAGGCGTCCGAATCGATGGAGTTTCCGTCGTCACAAGTCTCACCTGCTTCGAGGACACCGTTACCGCATTCGGGTCTGGCTTCTCGCTGACAATTCGAGTCGCAACCGTCGCCATTGCGGGGGTTTCCATCATCACATTGCTCGCCCGGGTCGACCATGTTGTTGCCGCAAAGATCGACGGGTGCTGGACCAGCGTCCGTGCTGCAGACTTCTACCTCTTTGACACAGGCTGAGAGACAAAGGCTCGCGAGAGCTACAAACATCAGGCGCATAATAGGTCCTTTTCCGCAGTGAAGCGCAGCGTGTTCATAAGCAATGCTCAAGCGCGCCGCAATGCGAGACCGCTCAAGTCCGGCTGAGCGCCTGCCGAAGGGCTTGCTGCAATTCACGGGCATCGGCGCGCCCCTTCGAAGCCCGCATGCAGGCGCCCATCAAGAAGCCCATGAGTCGTTGCTCACCGGCTCGAAATCGTTGCGCTTCATCGGGATGCTCTGCGATCACCTGGTTCACCAGCGCCACAACATCCACTGAGTCGCTGCGGTCCAAGAGACCGAGACGCTCTGCGATCTCAAGAGGGTCGCCGCCTTCTTGGACCAACTCGTTTAACAAGGTCCCCTTGTCGGCGCGAGCCACTCGGCCTTCGCCGAGCAAGGCCAAGAGCGCCGCCACTTGCTCGCCGCGCAGCCCCGGGGTCGAATCGCTGGTCTTGCGGACTGCACGCAGGTCATTGAGCAAAAGCTTCGCCGCTTCGCTGGGCTGCGCGCCCGCCTTGAGACTGGACTCCCATTGCTCACGTAAAGGCTCGTCGCGGCAAAGGCGAACCGCATCAGCTTCGCTAAGACCTCGACTGATCAGGTCATCCACATCGGCGCGTAAATGCTGGGGCACCAGAGGTCCCTGCTCAACCCGCTGAGCGGGCTTAGCCTTGGGTTTGGGCTTGGCTGGAGCCTCAGTCTTGACCTGCTTGGACCAAGAGTCTCGCAAACCTACGATCCGATTGTAAACCAGCTCATCATCGTTGGGGTCCCGGTAAAAATAACCGCATCGTTCAAACTGAAAACGAGTACCAGGCTCAGCGGCTGCGGCGTAAGGCTCGACTTGGGCGCCGGTTAAGACCTGCAGCGAATTCGGGTTGAGCTCGTCTCGATAGTCGGTGCCTTGTGTGGCGCCCGGCAGCTCTGCCTGAAACAACTGCTCGACCAGGCGCACGCTCGCAGGCTGCGCGGTGTGAACGTTGAGCCAATGAATGGCGCCGCGTACCTTGCGCCCCTCAGGGGCACGTCCAAGCGTCTCAAGGTCTGCCGTTCCCCGCAGCTCGACCACCTGCCCAGTGGCATCTTTGACCACCTCATCGCAGCGCACGACCCAGCCATGGCGCAGTCGCACCTCGGCGCCCGGCGCTAAGCGCCGCCAGCCCTTGGGCGGCTCCTCGGCAAAGTCACTGCGCTCAATCCACAAATCGGCACCGAGCGTCAGCGTCCTTGAGCCCTCACCAGGTACATCATGAGGCCAAAGGTCCGCCTCAATCTCGACCGCTTGGTCGACATTCGTCAGCGTCAGCTTGAGCGGCTCCAACACCGCCATCACGCGTTCAGCTTGTGTATTGAGCGTATCACGAAGCGCGTAGTCAAACTTACCCCAGTCGACCATCGAGTTCGCTTTGGCGACCCCGATCATATGGCAAAACTGGCGCAAGGCTTCTGGCGGCACGCCGCGCCTGCGAATCCCAGCGATGGTCGGCATACGCGGATCATCCCAGCCCCAAACATGTTCTTCCTCGACCAGGTCGATCAGCTTTCGCTTGGACATCACCGTATGAGGCAGCGCGAGCCGCGCCATCTCATACTGACGTGGTCGATAGGTCGGCAGCGTGACGTGTTCGATCACCCAATCGTAGAGCTCTCTGTTGTTCTGGAACTCAAGGGTGCAAATCGAATGCGTGACCCCTTCGATGGCGTCCTCTAGACAATGCGCAAAGTCGTACATCGGGTAGATACACCAGGTATCGCCCGTTCGGTGATGATGTTCTTTGCGGATCCGGTACAAAAGCGGATCGCGCATCAAGATATTGGGCGCCGAGAGATCGATTTTGGCGCGCAAAACGCAGTGACCATCGGGGTACTCACCGGCCCTCATCTTGCGAAAGTGCTCCGCGTTCTCGGCGGCGCTGGTGTCTCGATATCGACTGGCGACGCCAGGCTCATTCACTGAGCCACGCATGCTTCGGAGTTCGTCGACCGATGAAAAATCAACGTAGGCTAGCCCCTTGCCGATCAGCTCCTGCGCCCAGGTCGCCATCTGCTCAAAGTAATCCGACGCAAATCGAACCGAGCCGCTCCATTCAAAGCCAAGCCAGCGCACGTCGTTCATGATCGACTCGACGTATTCGGTATCTTCGGTCGTCGGGTTGGTGTCGTCAAAGCGGAGATGGCACTGGCCGCCGTACTGAGCTGCCAAGCCAAAGTTCAGACAGATCGACTTGGCGTGACCGATGTGAAGATATCCATTGGGCTCGGGCGGAAACCTTGTGATCACACGACCACCATGGGCATCTGAAGCCAAGTCGGCGTCAATGATCTCGGTCAAAAAGTTCGACAACTTTGAATCGGTCAAAACACGGGCTCCTACCCCTGAGGCGATAGTGCAGCTAGCGGCTTATCGCAACGTCTGAACGATCTACCCATTGCAGGCTATGCCGCGCCGCGGCATAAACCGTGGCATGGATACCCGACTCGTCGCCGCAGCCATTCCTTTATTCGGGGTGTTTATCGCCCTAGAGCTCTGGGTGGCACACCGGAGAAATGTCCGGGTTTACAGACTCTTTGATGCGATGTCTGATCTGAGCTGCGGGATCTCCCAGCAGCTCTGTCTGCTGGTCAGTCAGGCCCCGCTCTTGGTGCTGTATGTCTGGGTTCAGCAACATTATGCGCTGTGGAGTTTTGAACATACGGCCCTCAACTTTGCGCTCGCGTGGCTGATCAACGACTTTTTATATTACTGGTGGCACCGGGCCAGTCATCGCATCAACTGGCTCTGGGGGCTGCACGTCGTTCACCACCAAAGCGAAGACTTCAATCTCGCCGTCGCGCTTCGCCAAGCCATGTTCACGCATGCCTCAGCGATGTTCTTCTACGCGCCGATGGCGTTCTTAGGATTTGACGTCATCATCTTTGGGGTGGTGCTGGCGCTCAACACCTTGGTGCAGTTCTGGATTCATACGGAACTCATTCGAAAATGTGGACCGATCGAGTGGATCTTTAACACGCCGAGTCACCACCGAGTGCACCATGGGATCAACGACGAATACCTCGACACCAACTACGCTGGGTTTCTGATCATCTGGGATAAGATGTTCGGGACCTTCGTTCCCGAGGAAGAAGAAGTGGTTTATGGCATCACCAAGCCGCTTCAAAGCTTCAACCCATTCTGGGCTAATGTGCATTATTTCATCGAGCTTGGGCAGCGGTCCATGAGCCTGAGCCGCTGGCGCGACAAGCTCTGGGTCTGGTGGGCTCCGCCAGAGTGGCTCGGCGAAGGCGAAGAAGCGCCGGCGCCAGCGCCCCAGAACCGAGACACCCAAAACAAATACGATCTGGTCGCTAGCCGGTCCGTGATCATCGGCTCGCTAGCTATATTTACGCTGATCGCAGCCTCGACGCTGGCGATGATCGTGTATGGACCGAGCATGAGTTTACCCCTACTGATCGCGGCCGTCGCCGGGATTTATCTGCTCTTGTGGGCAGTGACTTGGGGTCGTTCCCCACGGGCGATTAACTAACCTGCCCCTTGCCGGTTGACTTTGGCTTCTTAGATTGCCGATACACCTGCACCACAACCCTTTCGTTTAGGAGCGAAACTATGAGCATCTTGGTCGGCCGTAAGGCGCCCGATTTTACTACCCAAGCGGTCCTCGGAAACGGCGAGATTGTCGATGACTTCAAGCTGAGCAATGCCCTATCAGGCAAGTACGGCGTCGTCTTCTTCTACCCCCTCGATTTCACCTTTGTCTGCCCGAGCGAAATCATCGCGATGGATCACCGCGCCGCCAAGCTCGGCGAGCTGGGCTGCGAAATCGTCGGTGTCTCGATCGATTCGCACTTCACGCACAACGCCTGGCGCAACACGCCGGTCGATCAAGGCGGCATCGGTCACCTGAGCTACACGCTTGCGGCCGACATGAACCACAGCATCGCGCAAGCCTACGGGATCCAAAGCGACGGCGGTGATTCGTACTACCCCGCAGGTGTCGCCATGCGCGCCACCTTCGTGATCGATCAAAACGGTATCGTCCGCCACCAGGTGGTCAACGATGAGCCGATCGGTCGCAACATGGACGAAGTGGTTCGCATCGTCGAGGCGCTTCAGTTCTTCGAGAACCACGGACAAGTCTGCCCTGCCGGTTGGCAAAAGGGTAAGGCAGGTATGACGAATACGCCGGCTGGCGTGGCCTCGTACCTGGCTGACAATGCGGGCGAACTCTAGCCCACATTGAGTCTTAGACTGAGCGAGCAGCGCCCCAACACGGGGCGTTGTTCTTTTTTTCGCTGTGAGCCCCGTCTTTTCGCCCTGGAAATCTTGCTGCTCGCTGCTCGCGCACGTAAGGTGTGATCCCATGAACCCTGTTCGCTTTACCCTCAACGGCCAACCGGTCGTTGCAGAGAATCTACAGCCCACCTCGACGTTGCTTCGTTGGCTGCGTGACCGGAAGGGTTTAACCGGCACCAAAGAGGGCTGCGCCGAAGGCGACTGCGGCGCGTGCTCCGTCGTCGTGGTCGACCCCCTTGGCGAGCGAGGCCCCACCCTTCGCAGCGTTAACTCCTGCCTGATGCTCACGCAATCGCTTGAGGGGCAGCAGGTGTTCACCGTTGAAGGGCTCAAAGGTGCAGATGGCGGGGCGCACCCGGTTCAAGAAGCGATGGTGCAACATCTGGGTAGTCAGTGCGGTTATTGCACTCCTGGCTTTATCATGTCGATGGCCGAAGGCGCCCACCGGACCGATCTCGACGAACCTTGGAAACTCAACGACCAGCTCTGCGGCAACCTCTGCCGGTGCACGGGGTATCGTCCGATTCGAGATGCCCTGCGCGATGTTGCGGGCACCTGTCCCGCCGATGGACTCGCGCAGGCTTGCCGCGAGGGCGGCGAGATTGGCGAGGTCGAATCCGAAGGGTTCTCTCAACCACAGAGCCTCGCTGCGCTCTTCACGCAACTCGAACGGACGCCCAACGCACAGTTCGTCGCCGGCGCCACCGATCTCGGTCTTTTGATCACCAAGAAACATGCGCGCTACGAGCACATCATCTCCTTGCTGGCGCTGCCCGAGCTGCGCGGCATCCGTGAGACCCCAACCGGTTGGTCGATTGGCGCAGCGGTCCCGCTCGCAGACGTCGAAGAGTTTGCCGTCGAGTCACTCCCCGTCCTGGGTCGTGCCCTGCGGTATTTCGGCAGTCGTCAGATCAAGCATCGGGGCACCCTCGGTGGGAACCTCGCCACCGCCTCGCCGATCGGCGACTCCGCCCCGGTCCTGATGGCGCTGCAGGCGTCAGTGATCTTATCCTCGGCAAGGGGCCAGCGACGCGTCCCGCTCGACGAATTTTTCGTTGGCTACCGCGAGACCGCTCAGCGTTCAGGCGAAATTATCACACGGATCGAGATCCCCCGACCCAGCCAGAACGTGCTGCTCGGGAGCTACAAGGTGTCGCGGCGGCGCGAGATGGACATCAGCGCCATTGCCCTTGGCGCCGCGATCACCGTGACCGAGGACGGTACGGTCGAGACCGCGCGCTTGGTCTATGGTGGAATGGCGGCGACGACTCAGCGTGCGACCAGCGCCGAGCAAGCGCTCATCGGCGCGCCCTGGAGCCGCGCCAGCGTGACCGCAGCGATGCACACCATCGAAGCTGACTTCACGCCGCTCTCGGATCATCGAGGCAGCGCCGATTACCGCCGCACCGTGGCAGCCAACTTACTCATGGGCTTCTTTGACGAGACTGAGCAGGCACCCAACGGTGCCCTGCCCGCTTGGCATGCAGGGACGGTTTTACCGGGAAATGATGAGCAGGTCGCCGAGTATCACCAAGCGCCGAGTCATCACCAAGGCGCAGGCTCGCCGCTGCATCAATCCAGCGCCCACGAAAGCGGCTTGAGGCATACCACGGGCGAAGCGCTCTACGTGGAAGACGTCGCCACACGCCAAGGTAGCCTAGTGGTTCATCTGCTGGCTTCACCGCATGCTCACGCTCGCATTCTGTCACGTGATGGAAGCGCTGCGCGTAAGCTTCCCGGCGTGCGCGCCGTGCTCTTTGCCGACGATATCCCAGGCGATAACTTGGTGGGACCGATTGTCCATGACGAACCGATACTCGCCGACGACACGGTTCAGTATGCTGGTCAGTCCGTCGCGATGGTCGTCGGTGAATCGTACGAAGCTTGCCGCGCAGGTGTTGATGCGATCACCGTTGAATACGAGCCGCTCCCTGCGATCCACACGATCGATGAAGCTCTGGCGGCGCAGAGCTTCTTGACCGATGAACACCGTATTGCTCGTGGTGATCTGGCAGCGGCGTTTGCTGAGGCTGAGGTGATCATTGAAGGTCGCACCGAATCGGGCGCTCAGGATCACTTTTACCTCGAGACGCAAGCAACTCTTGCGACGCCCCAAGAAAACGGCTGCATGCATCTTTTGAGCTCGACGCAGCACCCAACAGAGGTGCAGCGCATGGCGGCGCTGGTGCTCAACAAAGGGGCGCATCAAGTGACCTGCGAGACGCCGCGCATGGGCGGCGCCTTTGGCGGTAAAGAGAGCCAAGCGGCGAATTATGCGTGTTTAGCGGCGCTCGCGGCCAACGCCGTGGGCGAGCCCGTCTGCGTCTGGCTCAATCGCGAAGACGACATGGCCTTCACCGGCAAACGCCACCCCTTTGCGTCGCGCTACAAAGCGGGCTTTAGCGCCGAGGGCGACCTGCTCGGTTTGCAAGTAGAGATCTACTCAGATGGTGGCTGGACCGTCGACTTGAGCCCCGGGGTGCACGACCGGGCGATGTTCCATTTGGACAACGCCTACTTCATCCCCAACCTCGAGTTCACGGGGCGAGCCTGTCGAACCAACCGCCCATCAGGCACTGCGTTTCGTGGCTTTGGCGGTCCCCAAGGCGTCGTGGTGGTCGAAGAAGCGATCGCTCGCTTCGCCGAGCTTAAAGGTATGGACCCCACCGAGGTTCGCCAGCGCAACTACTACGCCGAGGGCGGTCGCGACTGGGCGCCTTACGGTCAGAAAATCGAAGAGATCCGGCTGCAACGCATTCATCATGAGCTGCTCGAGTCGAGCGCCTACGCATCGAGGCGAGCACAGATCGCCGAATTTAATGCGACGCACGAACACGTCAAGCGAGGGCTCGCCTTCCAGCCGGTCAAGTTCGGGATCTCCTTTACCGTCTCGGTGCTCAACCAAGCCGGCGCGCTGGTGGTGGTCTACACTGACGGCTCGGCCCAGATTAACCATGGCGGCACCGAGATGGGTCAGGGCTTACACACCAAGATGGCGGCGGTCGCAGCCGACACCTTAGGGCTGCCCAGCGATCGCATCCGGGTGATGCACACCAACACCGAAAAGGTCCCCAACACCACGCCCACGGCGGCGTCTTCAGGGTCGGATCTCAACGGCGCTGCGGTGCTTGATGCCTGCCGTAAAATCACCGACAGAATGCGACCTATCGCTGCTGGGATCCTGGATTGTTCAGAGGCGGATGTCCGCTTTGAAGCTGGTCAGATTCGCGGTGGTGGCAACAGCAAAACCTTTGCCGAAGTGGCGAACGCTTGCTGGGCTCAGCATGTCTCCTTATCGGCCACCGGTTTTTGGGCAACGCCAGGCGTCGCCTACGACCGTGAGGCAGGTCAGGGCACACCCTTTTATTACTTTGCCTATGGCGGTGCGGTCTCCGAGGTCGAGCTCAACGGACTGACGGGCGAGCATCGCGTGCGGCGTGTGGATATCTTGCACGATGTCGGTAACCCCTTGGTCCCGAGCATCGATCGCGGACAAGTCGAGGGCGCCTTTGTCCAAGGGATGGGCTGGCTCACCGATGAAGAGGTCTTATACCACGATGATGGGCGATGCCTGACGGTCGGTCCGTCCACCTACAAGATCCCGTCCTTTGGCGATACACCGCCAGAGTTCAACGTCGCCTTGCTCGAGCGTGCACCCAACGCAGCCGTCGTCGGCGGCTCAAAGGCGGTCGGCGAGCCGCCCTTCCTGCTCGCGATTTCGGTCGCGCACGCCCTGAGACACGCGGTCCAAGCCTTTGGACCCGAGCATCGCCAAGTCGAGCTCAGCCTACCGGCAACGCCCGAAGCCTTACTGCGCGCCGTTCAAGCGCAAACGAGGAGTTAGTATGGACCCCTACTGGGCAGAATGGCTCCATTTAATCGTTCGCTGGACTCACTTTACCGTCGGGGTGGCGTGGATTGGCGCGAGCTTTTACTTCAACTGGCTCAACAACTCCGTACGCCCGCCTGAAGAAGACGAAGAGGGCGTCATCGGCGAGGTCTGGGCGATCCACGGCGGCGCCTATTACCGGGTGACCAAGCACGATCGCAACATGCCCCGGCTGCCCACCACCCTGCACTGGTTCAAGTACGAGGCCTACTTTACCTGGATCACCGGCTTTATCCTGCTCGGCCTAGTCTACCACATGAACGCGAAGGCGTATCTGATCAAGCCGGGCAGCGACATGAGCGCAGGGATGGCGAGTCTGCTCTCGACCGCGAGCCTTGTGGTGGCGTGGGTGGTCTATGACCTCTTGTGCAAGAGCCCGCTCAAGAAAAAACCGGTGACCTTCGCCCTGATCGGTTTTGCCCTAGTCACCGCAGCCGCCTACGGCTTGCATCAGATCTTTTCGGCACGCGCCGCCTATATTCACGTCGGCGCCATGATCGGCACCTGCATGGCGGCCAATGTCTTCTTCGTGATCATCCCCGGTCAGCGGGCGATGGTCGATGCCACCGAGAAAGGCGAAGAGCCCGATGTCCGCTACGGACAAGCTGGCTCGTTTCGCTCCCTGCACAACAACTACCTGACCCTACCCGTCCTGTTCATCATGATCTCGGCGCACTTCCCGATGACCTACGGGCACGCCGCCAACTGGGCGATCTTAGCGGCGCTGGCGTTCTTGAGTGCGGGCGTTCGGCACTGGTTTAACCTGCGTGGTCAGGGTCATCGCAACGTCTGGATACTTCCAATTTGTGCGATCGCTGGGATTGGGCTGGCCTTTGTCGTCAAACCCAAACCGGTCACCCCGCCGCCTGGCGCAGCCGCAGCGGCGACGCTCTCCGCCGCCGAGAATGCCGTCTTGTTCACCGAGGTTCAGGCGATCTTTAAACGGCGATGCAACACCTGCCACGCGGCGAAACCGACCCACGTGACCGCGCCGGTTGCGCCCAAGGGCGTGATGTTCGACACCCCCGAACAGATCGCCGCCAAAGCGCAAGAGATCAAAGCACAAGCCGTGGATGCCATCATCATGCCTTTAGGAAACCTAACCAAGATGACGGATGAAGAACGCCAGACGGTCGGTCGCTGGATCGCAGCGGGTGCCAAACTCCCATGAGTGAAACCCACGCCACCCCCTCGTCTTTTGGCAACTTAGTCGATCTGCTCAGCGAGCGACTCGGCGGGCAAGCGCTCGCGTGCTCGGACGACTTCTTCGCCTCGATCGACAACCTGACCCAAGCGCATGAGCCCGAATGGCGTGAGGAGGCGTTCACCGAGCGCGGCAAGTGGATGGACGGCTGGGAGAGCCGGCGCAAACGCACGCCGGGTAACGACTGGTGCATCCTCAAGCTCGGGGCGGCGGGCGTGATCCACGCGGTCGACGTCGACACTCGGCACTTTACCGGCAATCATGCGCCCTTCGCTGCGCTCGATGGCTGCTCGGCGCCTGCTGATGCCAGCATCGAATGGCTGCGAGACCAAGCCGAATGGACTGAGGTTCTGCCCCCCTCGCCTTGTAAGCCAGGCGGTCCCAACCTCTTTAGCTTGAGCCGCCACACAAGCTTTAACCACGTGCGCTTGCGGATCTTTCCGGCGGGCGGCGTGGCGCGCCTGCGCTGCTTTGGCATCGCCGATGCGCCGACTCAGAGCGACTCGATGGACTTAGCCAGCGCCGCGGTCGGCAGCCGCGCCATCGTCTGCTCGGATCAATATTTCGCCGACATGAACGAGCTGATCTCGACGCAGCCACCCCTAAACATGGGCAGCGGTTGGGAGACCAAACGACTTAACCGAGTGGGTGAAGACTGGCTGGTACTCAAGCTTGGTCAGCCGGGGACGTTGAAACGCGTCGAGCTCGACACCAAACACTTCAAAGGGAACTTCCCCGACTCAGCTCGTCTGGACGGACTGTATTGGCCAAACGCCCCCGCCCACCTCTTACCGCACAGCCCCCACTGGCAGCCGATCCTCGCCGATGCGCCGCTCTCTGCCGATGCTGTCCATGGCTTTGATAATCTGCTCAGCGCCGGGCCCTATACCCATCTGCGTCTGACGATGGTTCCTGACGGTGGCATCTCCCGGATGCGCTGCTTCGGCGCGCCCGCTAGCGCGCCGGCATCCACCGGCGATTCGCTCGTCGATCACCTCAACAGCTTGAGCGCTGCGGACTTAGAGTCGGCGCTGATGCGCTGCTGCGGCGCAACGCGCTGGGCTCAAGCGATGGCAGCGATGGCGCCCTTTGCCAGCCGCGCGCAGCTCTTTGGCGAGGCCGAGAACCAGTGGTGGCGCTTAGCCGAAGCCGACTGGAGAGAAGCCTTCACCCACCACCCGAAAATCGGCGCTGATGTCGAGGCCTTGCGCGAAAAGTTTGCCGCGACGGCCGGCTGGTCCGAGGGCGAGCAACAAGGCGTTGCGCAGGCGAGCGATACGGTTCTACAGGCTTTAGCCCAAGGAAACACCGACTACGAGGCGCGCTACGGCTACATCTTTATCGTCTGCGCCAGCGGTAAATCTGCCGAGCAGATGCTTGCGCTTTTGCAGCGCCGCGCCGACAACGACCCGGCGCAAGAGATCTTTATCGCCGCTGGCGAGCAAGCCAAAATCACCGCGCTACGGTTGGAGAAGCTGCTATGAGCTCGTTATCGACGCATATTTTAGATCAAGGCG
>JBDQPD010000151.1:0-6813 GCA_040260805.1 Myxococcota bacterium
GGCTTTGGCTTGGGCTTTTGCTTTGGGCTTTCCTGCCGAGTTGGAACCCGAATCAATGGACGCAGCCGCCGCAGCCACGGCCCCTGCGTCGCTTGCTGTTGGCTCACCCGCTGGCTTGGTCACCGCGACAGGCTTGGGCGGAGTCTTCTGCTCAGCCCCAAAGAATAAGAAATAACCCAAGCCCAGCACGGCGCAGGCGCCACCTACTGAGGCGGCGATCAAACCGACTTTGGATATTGAACGCTCCGCCGAGGGCGCGCCTAAGTTCGGCGGAGGCGGAGGAGCGACTTGCGCTGGACCCGGGGGAGGAGGAGGAGGCATCGGAGGCCCCGAGGGCTTGGGAGTCGCCTCTTCTGGGCTCCCCAAATCATCCAGCGTCGCCATACCTGCTGACACCGCATAACCACGCTCAAGCGTGGCAGGATCTGCCATGATCGTTTTGTCTTCGTCCGTGACCGAATGCAGAGGGTCAGCCATGACCGTACGTTCGCCGTCCGTATTGATCTGCTCGAGGGGCTGCATCGAGGCCGAGTCAAAGATGACCGTCTTGTCCTCGTCGACGTTGAGCTCACTGATCGAGAGCTCCGTAGTGCTTGAAGCCTCGGCGTGGACCTCAAGCGCTGCGGCTTCGGCTAAGCCCGGCGGAGCATCAAGCGCCAAGAAGCGCTCCATCTTCTCACGATCTGCTGCGATCTCTGCCTCATAGAGCTGATGCAAAAATGCGCTCAATTCTGCGGCACCGGTGATGCGACGCCCCTGAATCAGCCAAGGCTGAACCGCTGAGGCTAACTCCGAAGCATCTGAATAACGGTTTTTCGGGTCCCGACTCAGCGCACCGAGCACCGCATCAGAGAACTCTTCCTCGACATCTTCACGATCGAGAGTCAGCGGGCGCACGTCGGCTTTCCGAACGCGCTGAAGGGTCGAGAAGTCGCTCTCGCCCAAGAACAAGCGCCGCCCGGCGACCATCTCGTGAGCGATCACGCCCAACCCAAAGATGTCGCTTCGATGGTCGATCGGTTTGCCGCGAACTTGCTCAGGGCTCATGTAGGCGAACTTGCCCTTGAGCACTCCGGCTTGGGTCTGACTGGCGCGGTTCTGCGCCTTGGCGATACCGAAGTCGCAGATCTTAACTGCGCCGTCCCAGCTCAGCAGAATATTCTGCGGGCTGACGTCTCGATGAATGATCTGCAGTGCGTTGCCGACCAAATCGGTCGAGCGGTGCGCGTAATCTAAGCCCTTGCAGGCTTCAGAGATAATATAGGCAGCCAGATGGACAGGAAACTCGATACCCCGCTTACGGCAGCGCGACAGCAACTCACGAAGATCTCGGCCCTGAACATACTCCATGGCGATGTACAGCGAGTGACCGTGCTGCCCGAGCTCGAGAATGCGTGCGATGTTGCCGTGCTCAAGGTGCGTAGCGATCCGCGCTTCATCGATGAACATTTTGATGAAGTCTTCATCCTCCATGATGTTCGGGAGGATGCGCTTGAGCGCCAAGATCCGCTGAAACCCGTGCACGCCAAAGGCCTTAGCCTTAAACACCTCGGCCATTCCGCCGACGTTGATCCGCTCAAGAAGTAGATATTTTCCAAAGGGTACGGGATAGCGTGCCACGACTGGTTTTTGAACCTTTCCGAGCGGACGGCGCCGCACCTGCCAAACGATCAACGCGAACGAGCGGTTTGTCCAGTTTCGTCGCGCTCACGCGAGCAGACCGCGCCGCGCCTCACAGCCATGAGACGCGGCGAACGGCACGCCCTTACTGGAGGAAGAGGGGGGATTCGAACCCCCGAGGGCTTTCACCCTGGCGGTTTTCAAGACCGCTGCCTTCGACCGCTCGGCCACTCTTCCATCCGGAAGGCTCGTTAGGCGTAAATCGATGCCTTGGGCAAGTCAGGGTTTTGGTGGACGTTGCGCTGCGGCAAACAACTCAGCCCTCAAACGCTCGGCTTGCGCCACAAGATTAGGGTCAAGTTGTGGGCTTGCCGACTCGAGCAAAGCCTTAGCCCCGCGCGCGCTCGCTGCGTTCACGCTGCGTAACTCGCCGAGCAACTCTGCGCCTCGTCGCTCAAGGCTTTGTTCGTCATCGAGCGCCTCAAAAACGAGTCCCCAGGTGGCAGCGTCCACACCGCGGATCACTGCCGCCGTCGTCAACAGATACCGCGCACGCTGCTCGCCCACCGCTCGCTGCAGACGACACATCCCATCCAAGCTGTAGAGCAGGCCAAGTTTGGCAGGCGGCATACACCACCGAGCGTGAGCGGTCGTGAGTCTGAGGTCACAAGCGAGCGCGAGCTCAAAGCCCGCGCCATAGGCCCCACCCTGAACCCAAGCGATCGTCGGCAAATCCAACCCCGCAAGCGCAGCAACAAAATCATCAAGCTCGCCGACCATTCGACCGTCCTGTGCAGGCTCGGAAGGGATCAACGACATGTCATAACCGGCGCAGAAGAAGGGACCTTGCGAGCGCAGGACCAAGCCACACAGATTAGGGTCCCCTGCCCGCTCGACCAACTCCGCTTGCGCAGCTGGCAAAAGCGAGGGGATCAAGGCGTTACGCTTTTCGGGGCGCCCGAGAACGACATGCAAAATGCGGTCGTCGACCTCGAAAGAAAACATCAGTCCTCTTCGATGTCTAAGATCGGATCACCCTCAGCGATCGCCTGCCCTTCAGTGGCATGGACGGCGGTCACCGTACCGTCAAAGTCGGCCTCGATCGGCATCTCCATCTTCATCGATTCAAGAATGCTGAGCACATCCTCTTCCTCGACCTCATCGCCTACTTTGACGAGGATCTTCCAGACGGTTCCAGTGATATGAGCTCGTACGGTCGTTGCCATAGTGTGTTTCCAATTTCTCGCCCTGTTTAAGCGGGCAAATACAGGCGGTCAAGCCACCCTCTAGCAAACCGATTCAGGTAGACTAGAAACATGGTCTGGTTCATGAAAGAACATCGGCACGCAGCCCGGAGGCAGAGTTCGTTTGAGCGCTCTTTTTGCAGACCGCTATCGCCTGATCGAACGCCTCGGCAGAGGCGGGATGGGCGACGTCTGGCTCGCAGAGCAACAAGGTCCGCGAGGCTTTAGACGCCGGACGGTGATCAAAAGAATTCACACCCACCTCGCCGACGACAACATCTTTGTCGCCAGCTTTGAGGACGAGGCGCGCCTAGCGGCACAGCTCGACCACCCCTTCATCGGCAGAGTCGAAGACTTCGGCGAGGTCGACGGGACGCTGTTTTTAGTGATGGAGTATGTCCAAGGCGCCAACCTCAAAACGTTGGTCGAGCGAGGCGAAGGTCTGGGTTCGGGGATCCCCACTCCGCTGATCCTCAAAGTGATCGCCGACACGGCGCGAGCCTTGGACTATGCGCACGCTGTAGAAGACCTAGATGGCCTGCCGCTCAAGGTGATTCACCGCGACGTCTCACCGCAGAATATTATGGTGACACCGACGGGCGGCACCAAGCTGCTCGATTTTGGTGTGGCTCGCTCAGCGGGTCAGCAACAAAGCACTCGAGCAGGAACGATCAAGGGCAAACTCGCGTACCTCAGCCCTGAGCAGGTGCGCTCGCTCAAGCTCGACGGCCGCAGTGACCTCTTCTCTTTGGGCGTCATCCTCTGGGAACTATTGTGTCGACAGCGCCTGTTCAAGGGCAGTGATCAGCTCAAAATCTTGCACCTAATCGGCGCCGCAGAGATTCCGCACTACGAGATTAAGTCGGACTGTCCCGACTCCATTTTACCGGTACTCAAAAAGGCGCTCCAGCGCTCAGCGAAGAAGCGCTACCCCGATGGTGGCTCCTTCGCCGATGCGATCGAAGCCTGCCTTAATGGAATCGGCGGTCAACCGAACCCATCGGTCTGCAGCGCATGGCTTGAGCAGCTCAGCGGCGCGCCTCAGGTCGAGTTGTTGACCCAAGAGCAGCTCGCCGAAGGCGAGCCCGCGGCTGCGTCAAAGGATCTACCGGACACTCTTGAGCCGGCGCCTGTCGATGAACCGCCTCCGATCGATGAGCTGCCACCGATCGAAGATGGGACGATTGACCTTGAGGCCGCCGATGTCTTGGGCGGAGCGGAAATTGTCGATGCGTTACCTTCTGACCCCACGGTGGTGCTCGAGGACCTGGCAGCTCCGCTTGAAGACCAAACCGTTCTCGCCGATGACCCCACGGTCGTCGCTGAAGATCCCAATATGGTGGCGGGTCATCATGAGATCAGCCCCGATCACGTCGACACCAACGTCGGTCCGTTTCAGGCGCCCATCTCCGAGGATGCGTTTGAGAACGAGTCCAGCTCTTGGACGAATGATTCCAAGAGCTTCACGGCGCCTATCGACATCAACCAATCCAACCTTCCGCGCCACATGACCCGCTTTATCGGGCGCGACAACGAGGTGGCTCGTTTGCATGAGCTGCTCGCCGAAGACCATCGACTGATCACCGTCCTTGGACCCGGCGGCATGGGGAAAAGCCGCTTAGCGATCCACTACGCCTCTCGCTTTCTGAGCTTATTCAACGGCGGCGCCTGGTTTGTCGACCTCAGCGACGCTCAAACGCTTGAGTCGGTGCTCGCTGCGACCAGCGCGGCTCTTAATGTCACGATCACTGATGAGTCGTCGGACAAGGCGATCGAACACCTCGGTCATGCCATCGCCGGCCGCGGCGCCACGCTGATGCTCTTTGATAACTTTGAGCAGGTCGTCGAGCACGCAGAGGAGTGTTTTACCGCCTGGCTTAGCGCCGCACCGAACGCGCGCTTCGTGATCACCTCGCAGCGGCGCTTGAACCTACGCGCCGAGACGGTCTTTGAGCTCGACCCGCTGTCCACCAGCCATGGCTTTGATCTGTTCAAAGCGTGCGCCCGAAAAAGCCGCAAAGGCTTTAAGATCAAACCCGATGAGGTCGAGATCGTCGAAGAGATCGTCCGTCGCCTCGACGGGATCCCCCTGGCGATCGAGCTCGCTGCGGCTCGTAGCTCCGTCTTACCGCCACACAAACTGCTCAAACGACTCAACCATCGCTTTGCGCTGCTGCAGAGCCGCGACCAAGACTTCAGCGATCGTCAGCGCACCCTCGGCAACGCCATTGAGTGGTCCTGGGGACTGCTCGATCCTTGGGAGCAAGACGCGCTGGCGCAATGCTCGGTGTTTCGCGGTGGGTTTTTCCTCGAGTCGGCAGAGTCCGTCGTTGATTTATCGGCCTACCCTGACGCGCCCATGGTCATGGATGTGATCACTGACCTCAAAGACAAATCGCTCCTGCGCAGCTGGGAGCTGCCCAAGCTCCCCGACGAGATCCGCTTTGGAATGTACGAATCTATTCGAGATTTCGCGACCGCGAAGCGGCTACAAACCGACCCGGCGGCGGCGGTGTGTGCGCGCCACGCGCAGCACACGCTCGCTCGAGGGCGCGAGCTCGCCGAAGACATCATGGGCGAAGACGCCGAGTATGCGGTCAATGTCCTGAGCGTCGAGCTCGAAAACCTTGTGATCATCGCCCAACATTGCCCCGACGAGCGCGGCGTTGAGGCCTTGCTGATCGCCGCGAGCGTCTTGACCCAAAAAGGTCCCTACGAGCGCCTGCGCGACGTCCTTGATCGCTGCGTCAACATGGCGCGCTTTGTCGAGGACCGAAGCCTGTTGACCGCGGCGCTGATCGAGCGCTGCGATTTTAATCGCCACCGCGGCGCCTACGACGCCTGCCAGCAAGACGCGAGCGAGGGGCTTGCCCTCGCCGATGCGCAGGGCTCCATTGATCACCTCGCCCAGTTTCATTCGATGCTCGGTGTGCTCAAATACAGCGTCGGTGATTTCGAAGCGTCGCAGGCGGACCTTGAGCGTGGCTTAGCGCTGGCTCAGCAAGGCGGCGTCCCGCGCACCGAGATCAAGGTGTTGTTCCAGCTCGCTGACCGAGCGATGTACGCGGGTGAACTCAGCGCGGCGCAGCGCTATTTCTTGCGTCACAACACCTTGGCGAAACGCACCGGAAATGTGGCGTACGAGGCTCGCGCCAGCAACAGCCTAGGCTGGTTGATGGCTCGCCTTGGACGCTTTGAAGAGTCCGAACAATTTTACAAAGACTCGATCGAGGTGGCGACCCAGTCGTCGAATCGCAAGGTCGAGATCCAAGCGCGGATGAACCTAGGCACGCTCTTCTTCCAGCTCGGCCGCATCGATGAAGCCGCCGAGCTGTACGGTCCAGCGCTCGAGCGCTCAAAGAAGCTCGGCTCCCAATCGCTCACCGGGACGATCTTGATCAACCTCGCCATTCTCGACTTGGTGCAGGAGCGATTCGAGCAGGCTGAAGACCGGCTCGACAGCATAGAGCACGCCATCGACCCGCGGATGATCACCTGGACCGCTGCGCTCAATGGGTTCCTAACGGGCTTGAGGGGCTTAACTGACCGAGCCGAGAGCCACTCAAAGACCGCTCACGAGGCGGGCGCTTTGTCCAAAGAGCCGATGGCGGTGGCGCTGGCGGACTTATGCGGTGCGGGCATCGAACTGTTTGAGACAAAGCGGGCTGCCGATGCGGGCGACACCGCAGCGGCTCAAAAGGCTCTCGATGCCGTCAAAGCGCGGATCGAGCGAGCCCATGCGCCAGTGCTCGACCCAGACGTCGAGGTCCAGCGCTCAGCCGCCGAGCAAGAAGGCGATATTCGCGCCGTGCTCTCGATCGTCGAGCCGCGCCATGCGGCGCTGGCTCAACGGCTAAGCGACAGGAGCTAAGCCCAATCAGCGCACCCAGATGCGGGCGTCGGACCATAGGGCGGTTCGATTGGTGCCGTTGTTCGGCGTAGAACCAAA
>JBDQPD010000040.1:0-28715 GCA_040260805.1 Myxococcota bacterium
ACGATGATGCCGCCGAGATCGCGCAGTCGTATCTCTCGAGCGATCACTCTAGCCGCTTCGAGGTTCGTACGCACTGCGACCAGATCGGCGCTTTGCCCTTTGGTTCGCCCTGAGTTGACGTCGACCGCCACCAGCGCCTCAGTCTGATCGATGACGATCGAGCCGCCACCATCCATGGGGACCAAGCGTTGGCTCAGTCGAGCGATCTGGGCTTCGAGGTCAGCGGCTTCAAAGAGCGGGCTCTTGCCGGTGTGCAGGTTAACCGGAATCTTTTTGCGAGATCCGAGCTGAGCCAAATGCAGCTCGACCCGCTCTTTCGCGCTGGGTGAGTCGACGATCACTTCGTCGATCTTGATCCCGAGCAGATCACGAAGGATCCGCATGTAGGGATCAGTTTCCCTGAACAACAGGCAAGGGCTCTTCGCTTTTTTGGTTTCAGCGAGGAGCTTCTTCCACAGCCGAAGGCTTCGCTTGATGTCTTGTTCAATCGCCGCTTTGGTTTGACCGATCGCTGCGGTGCGCAGGATCACTCCAAAGCCCTCAGGGCGGTCGATCTTCTTGAGCATGTCCCGCAAGCGGTCACGCTCCTTATCGTTTCGGATTTTACGGCTGACGCCGCCGCTGTCTGCGCCGGGCATCACCACCGAGAACCGGCCGGGTAAGGAGATGAACCCTGTCAGAGCAGCGCCCTTGGTGCCGACGGGTTCTCGCTTGACCTGGACAGGCACAAGGGTGCCTGCCTTGAGTTTACCGGGGTTGTCTAAGTGAGCGGGTAGGTCGGTCAGCGGCACGAAGCCGTCGCGTTCGAGTCCAAAATCCACAAATGCAGCCTCGTGACGTTTGTCGACACGAGCCACGCGAGCCAGGTAAATGTTACCAATCAGCTCTTGAGAATCCGCACGTTCTACTAAAAATTCAACGAGCTCCTTGTTTTCCACAAGAGCTACTCGCACCTCTTCGCCGTCGCCAGCGTTAATAAGCAATCGAGTCAAAAGTCGTGCCTCCCAGCACGTGCGCAGGGCATGCCCTGCTGATGTATACCGCGAACTCGTGCTCTGCGACCATAGGTCGCTGCAAAGCTCGCTATCGCAAGGGCGGCATTTTGCCGTCGGCCAAGCGTTGTTTGTAGTCTGATAGGGCGGCGCGCACCTTAGGAAGGAGCAACGCACAACCGATAATGTTCGGGAACGCCATCGAAAGGATCATGAGATCCGAGAACGTGATGACAGTATCCAGCGAGCCAATGGCCCCTACAAAGACAAAGAATACGAAGATCACCTTATAGATCATGATCGAGCCATCGTGGACGGCTTTGTCCCCGAGCTTGAGGTGGCGTCCAAAGAGGTATTCCCAGGAGCGCTCACCATAATAGCTCCAGCTGATCATGGTGCTAAAGGCGAACAAAAGAACGGCAAAGCTGAGCACCCAAGGGAACCAGCTAAAGACAGTAGCAAATGCATTTTCTGTCAGTAAAACGCCGTTGAGATCGGTGGCATAAGCACCGGTAACCACAACCACTAAACCGGTCATGGCGCAGACGATGATGGTGTCCAAGAAGGGCTCCATCATCGCGACCATCCCCTCGCGAACCGGTTCGGTCGTTTTGGCAGCAGAGTGGGCGATGGCAGACGAGCCAATACCCGCTTCATTCGAAAAGGCAGCTCGAGTAAACCCGATCACCAAGATACCCAAGAACCCGCCGGCGACCGCTTCGCCAGAGAATGCTGAGGACAAAATAACACCGACAGCAGCCGGCAGATCAGGCAGATGCACGAGCAGCACGGCGAAGCCACCTAACAGGTAGACCACCACCATCGCCGGTACGATGCGTTCGGCGACGCGCCCGATGCTTTTGATCCCGCCGATGATCACCAAGCCGACCATCGCAGCCATGACCAAGCCGAAGATCCATCCCTTATCTGCCAGGAAGGGTAGCCTGGAGCTGACCGCCGCAAAGGCTTGGTTGGCTTGGAACATGTTGCCGCCACCAAAGCTGCCGCCAATGCAGAAGACGGCGAAGACGATAGCGAGCACTTTGCCGAGCCCCCCCATGCCCTTCTCCGCTAAGCCTTTGCTCAGGTACAAGAAGGCGCCGCCCTCGACATGACCGTCTTCGTGAATCTCACGGTACTGTTGAGCCAGCGTCGATTCGACGAACTTTGACGCCATGCCGAAGAAGGCGAGGAACATCATCCAAAACACCGCACCAGGGCCGCCTTTGTGCACAGCGACCGCAACGCCGGCAATATTCCCCAGACCCACGGTGGCAGATAGCGCTGAACTGAACGCTTGGCTGTGCGTGACTTCACCGGGTGCATCTGGGTCATCATAGCGGCCGCGAATGACCAAAACAGCGTGCTTAAAGCCACTCAGGTTCACAAAGCCTGTACCGAAGGTGAAGCCGATCGCCCCGAAGATGAGAACCAGTACGACGATCGGAACTTCGGGAGTCCCCTGAGGCACTGACTTCAAAAGACCCGCAAGCTTGGTCCGAGCCGTCCCAGCCGAGAGACTGCTCAAGCCCGCTTCATCGTGGGAGACATCTAAAACGACGCGCCCTGTCTCCTTGCCTCCTTGGTGAAGACTGATCGCCCAGGTCTTCGCCGAGGCGTCATAAGCCTGGTTCAAGGTAAAAGCTGGGGTGCCTTTTTCGACCAGCCGAACACGGCGCGCCTTCGTCGCCGCGGTCTTTACCGCTCCAAAGGTAGCTGCGAGTTCCCCAGGGCAAAAAAGTGACGTTCCTTCTGGGTTGGCCACCAAGATATCGTCACCAGCAGATCCAACCGGCGAGAAGAACAACACCTTGAGCATGACGTTGACGGCGCCCTCGACGGCGCCGTTGAGCTGCTCTTCAATACCGCTGCTCGAGGTGACCTTGCCTTGTGCAGGACAAGCTGAGAGCCCGGCAGCAGAGCGGCGTTGAGCGAGGTCGCTCGCTTCGGCGCTGACGCCGAAACTCAAGGTCAAAGCCAGGGCACAGACAATTCGAGTTGTTCGCAAGGACAAGTCTTTCTGGGGCCAAGCCCCTTCTCACGCCAAAGCCCTTACACGGCTGTTGGGCTTGCGGCAATTACTCATCCAAGGGCAGTCAGAAGGTATTGGAGCAATGTCATGCAGTTGTTTACCTCGAGTCTCCTTTTGGTGACGGTCTTTGCCGGACCGACGAAGACGGTTCGCTCAAAGACCGGCGTGTTCATGAACAGCGTGCTGGTGATCGGCCCGGATGCGCACGTCGGGCTCTACAACCATGGTGAGGAGGAGGTCGACCTTTCGGGTTGGTCGCTGAACCATGAAACCGACGCTGCGAAAAAAGGGGACTGGACGCTGCCTGATGGAACCTCCATCGGTCCAGGCGAGAGCCTGGTGATCGCCAACAGCGCAACCGCCTATCAAGCTGCGCATGGCAAAAGCCAGACCTTGAGATCGGCACGGGCGAGGGCATCACCGATGACGACGACGTCGCCAACGTGGTGAGCGCCGACGACGCTGGCATTATTCGCTCGAGCGACGACGAGGACGGCGCGCTGGTGCTGCGTGATCCAAAGGGCGCGCTCAAGGGTCACATCGGGTTTCGACCCGATTCACCGGCGCACATCATCGAAGAGAAAAGCCAATGGAACGAAATTCCGACCGCTGCCGAGCTCGGAGAGGCGGTCACTGAGCCAAGCGCTGCGGGTGATGCTGGCGCAGACCAAGCTCAAAATCCTGGCGCATCGCCCGCATCCAAGGCCCAAAACCAAGAGTCGAAAGCGGCGGTCTCCAACGCTGCTGCCGCTGCCCCAGCGGGTGACCAGGCGGTGGTCACCGCCACCGAGACGATACCCGAAGAGGTCGCCGAAGCGGCTGAGAGCGAGAGCAGTGCGCTTTGGCTCTGGTTGAGCGCTGGTTTGGCCCTGGCACTGGCCGGGTTCTTCTGGTTCCGGCGAGAGGAATGATCCGCTTGGTCCTGATCGGTGCTCTGTGCTGGTCAAGCGCTGCGCAGGCTGCCTGGGAACTGGGCATGCAAGGCACCTATGCGTCATCAGGACCCGGCGGTTTGGCAGAGGTTCATTACAGCCCACAGGGCTTTTGGGCGGTCGGGCTCGTGACGCGTTTGGGCGAACTTCCAGAGCTCGCTTTGCGCGGCTCATTTGAGCTCTTTAAGTGGGTTCCTCGTGTGACGATAAGGTCGGGATATTCCGGGGGTGTTACCTTTGGTACGGACGTCGGAATGGACTACTTTGTGTGGCGCCAGATCAGTGTGAGGTCGCGCATGGGTTGGTCGAGCCAAAAGGGGCTCGATGCAGGGCTTGGTTTCGCTTGGTTTCCTTTCGACTAGATGGTCACCGTCGTGTGACGGTTGACAGCTTGAAGAACTCGTCGCACGGCGTTGGCCAGACAATCTGCGGAGCCCTGATATGACTCGTATTTTGATCTCTGATGCCTACGCCCAAGAAGGGCTGGAGCTCCTCGAAAACGCCGGCGATGTTGAGCTGGTTAATCAGCCTGGAATGAGCGCTGAAGAGCTGCTCGAGGTGATCGATTCGTTCGATGGTCTGGGCGTACGTTCGGCGACGAAGGTCACGCCCGAAGTGATCGCCGCCTCGAAAGGCCGCCTCAAGGTCGTTGTGCGTGCGGGCGTTGGTGTGGACAACATCGACCTCGATGCCGCCGCGCAGGCTGGGGTTGCGGTCATGAACACGCCCTTTGGCAACACGGTGAGCGCTGCGGAACACGCAGTCGCTTTGCTGATGTCGGTCTCGCGCAACATCCCTCAGGCGACCTCATCGATGAAGGCCGGACGCTGGGACAAGAAGAAGCTCTCGGGTCGCCAACTGACTGGGCGCTGCGCAGGCGTGATCGGCTTTGGCAATATCGGTAAAGTGGTCGTGGATCGCTTGGTCGGTCTTCGGTTGAAGGTCTTGGTCAGTGATCCGGTAGCCTCCGCGGAAGACGTGGCAGCGCTCGGCGCTGAGCTGGTTGATCTAGAGACGCTCTTGGCAGCGGCCGATTACGTGACGCTGCATGTGCCTTTGGTTTCTGCCACCGCGCATCTGATCAACGATCAAACGCTCGCCCAGATGAAGGACGATGCCTTTTTGATCTGCGCTGCACGCGGCGGTGTGGTCGATGAGTCGGCGCTTCTGCGCTGTCTAGAGTCCGGCCGTTTGAGCGGCGCTGCTTTAGATGTTTTTGAGCAAGAGCCAGTGGCTGCGGACAGCGCCTTGGTGGCTCATCCTAAAGTGATCTGCAGCCCGCATCTCGGGGCTTCCACTCGGGAGGCTCAACTTCAGGTCAGCATCGATGCTGCGGACCAGCTGCTGCACTTCTTTCGCACGGGCGAACCCATGAACAAGGTCAACTAAGCAGCGCTTATGCATTGGCGAGGATTGCTTATCCGAAGGCTCAAACTCACGATATGCTAAGCGCCGGACCGAGCTTAGCCAGTTTCGATCTCCTTGAGCCTTTAGCTCGAGGCGGAATGGGCGAGGTCTGGTCGGCGCAGCACAGACCATCAGGGCGCGAAGTCGCGCTCAAGGTGTTGCACGCTGAGGGCGCGCGCAAAGCGATCGTCGATGCCTTTCAACTCGAAGCCCGAGCCGCAGCTTCACTCAACCATGATGGCGTCGTTCAGATCTACGAGTTCGGTCGCTGTGGCGAGGACTCACCTTTTGTAGCGGGGAGTCCCTGGCTAGCCATGGAGTTATGCCGCGGTGGGAGTTTAGCCGATCGCCGCTACACCAGCTGGGCTGATTTCCAGCCCTTGCTGGTGCGATTACTCAGAGTCCTCGCTTACACCCACGCACGAGGTGTAGTTCACCGGGACCTCAAGCCGGAAAATGTGCTCTTTGCGAGCCGAGAAGATCACACGCTGGGTAAACTGAGTGATTTTGGTTTGGCGACCGCGCTGGGTGCTGCCAACGAACCCGCAGATCAACGCGTGGTGGGAACGCCGAGCTACATGGCGCCCGAACAGTATCTTCAGCGTTGGCGCTCATTTTGTCCGGCGACCGATCTGTATGCGCTGGCGTGCCTGGCATGGCGGGTCGTCTGCGGAGCCGCTCCATTTGATCGTCAAAGCACTGATTTGACCAGCCTAGCGCGTGCCCACATGCGCAGCTCGCCGCCGCCTCTAAAGCCGATGTTCGATGTGCCTCAAGCCTTCGAGGACTGGTTGCTTTGGTTGCTTGAAAAAGACCCTGTATTGCGACCTGCGTGTGCAGCAGACGCTGCGTTACAGTTGCCTCTCGCCGAGGCAGAGCCCTACCATTTCTCCGAGGCGTCTACTGACGAAATAGAGGTCGATACGATCGATCTGGCTGGTTTGTCGTTTACGCTCGATGAGCAGCCGGATCGAGACCTGCCCAGGTTGTCTACTCGGTGGCACGAAACCAAGAGTATCGTGCCGACCTTAGCCGCAGCGGGCGTCGGGGTCTTTAATCTCCGGCAGCCCCCATTTGTGGGGCGCGGGCAGCTGTGCGGCATCCTGTGGAAGCAATTAGTTCAGGTGATCGAACAGGGCGTTGGGGCGGTGGTGCACCTGTCCGGTGATGCCGGCAGCGGTAAGACGCGCGTGGCAGATGAGATCTGCCTTCGGGCTCATGAAGAAGCCGGTATCCGGAGTCTGGCAGCCCATCACAATGCCCATGGTGGGGTCGGTGAGGGCTTACATGCCATGCTGACGCAGTACCTCTCGGCGACGGATCTAACGGGCGCAGCGTTGCGGCGTCACCTCGACGAACGCTTAGGCCGCGGCGCACAGATGGGGCGCGCCGTGATGATCGCATCGTGGCTAGAGCCAGACGCAGACGCAAAAGGCAGATCGCAAAAGCGCCGATTTGAGCAGCTTTACGGGATACTTCGTGCCGAGGCGAAGCCGCGCGGATTGATCGTTCGCCTTGAGGATCTTCAGTGGGGCTCCGAGGCGCTATTCTTTGCCGACTATTTTATCGAGCAGCAGCAGCATAACCCAGCCAATATTTTGCTGATCACGAGCGAGCGTCGCCACGTCGGGGCGCTCAGCGAAGCCCGCATGCGCCGCTTGGTTCGATTAAGGCAGCATGATGCGGTTCTGCACCTCGAGGTCGGACCGCTGACGCGTCAGCAAATGGGACACCTCGTCGATGGTATTTTGGGCTTGCATTCAGACCTCAGCGACCGAGTGGTTTCGCGGTGCGATGGCTACCCGCTTTTCGCCTTGCAGTTGCTCGCTGATTGGGTCCGGCGTGGTTGGCTCGTCAGCAGCTCGGAAGGGTTAAGTCTGGCGGCAGGAACCAACCCTGAGATACCTGACTCATTGCATCAGCTATGGCTATCTAAGCTGCTTGAAATATGTGAAAAATCATCCGACCTCGACGCCGCTGTTATTCGATGTTTAGGCTTGCTTGGTCGCCGAGTCGACTTCGCCGAAGCGGCCGCCGTATTTGCGGTGAACCACTTTAAGAATGGCGATCTTTTAGTCGAGCTGTTGATCGATCGAGGCTTAGCCCACCGTGAGGTCACTGGATGGGTCTGGATCCATGGCTTGTTGCAGGAAAGTCTGCATCGCTTCGTCAATGAATCAGACGGTAAAGAGACCATTAATTCGCGCGTCGCTGAGGCCTTGTTGAGCATCCATGGAGCGGGCGGACCTCAAGCGCTTCGGATCGCTCGGCACCAAATGGTCGCTGGGCAGCTCGAAGAGGCGCTCTCAATGCTCCTGCCCGAGATTGTGGCGGGCACGGAGAATGGCGCATTATTGTATGCGCGAGAGGCGCTGATCTGCGCTTATGAGACGGTCCGAGAGCTTCAGCTGCCTGAGCACGACATTCGCTGGTGCGAGCTCCGGCTCGCCGACGCAGAGCTCAGTTTGATCGAAAACAAACCGCGCCGGGCTCTCGAGCTTGTGCAAGCGACTGCGGACCACACTCAAGATGATCTGCTTCGCTGCCGAGCGATGATGATCGAGGGCCCTTGCCTGGAACTGCTCGGCGACCATGCGCGCGCCTCGTCGATCTCAGACCAATCCATCGAGCTCGCCAGGCGTCTTGATTTAGAGGAGATCTTGCTTCGAGCGCTTCGCCAGCGGAGTTGGACAGCGATTCGTTCAGGTGATTGGCTCAAGGCAGAGCAAACCTTAAAAATGGTCGGTGACCGCCTCGCTCTGAAGCCCCCCGGGCGCCATGCGATTCGGCACCTCAGAGACAGCGCAGTGCTTGCGAAGCATCGCGGTTTGTACGCCCAAGCCATGCATTTTTGTCTCGAGGCAGAGACCTTAGCTCGTCAGGTCAAATCGGACCGATTGCTGGGCGCAGCCATCGAGACCCGTGCCGAGATTCTCAAGCTGGATAATCGGCCTGATCAGGCGGTTGAGCTGTATCGCCGAGTCATCCGTATGGAAGAAACCAATGGCTGGAGCTCGCCGGTATCTCGGCTGAATCTAGGCATGGCGCTGGCTGCCTCGGGTGGGTTTGAAGAGGCGCAAACCCTTCTGAGCGATCTCGAGACCTTGTTTCGGCGCAACGGCATCGCTGTTCCGGCGCTGATCGCCAGTCTTGCGATGGGTTTGGCGCAAAGTTGCGACCCAACCCAGGTCTGCGATGAGGGTGATCTGTTGAGCCGCTTTGAAGAGGTCGAGGACCTTGGGCTGATCGATCCCGACTTTGCCTGGTTGTTTGAGCAGTTTGCTCGAACGCTGAGCGGCTCGCTTCGAGACGAAGCGGAGCGCATGGCGCAAGCGATGTGGCAGGGGCTAGGGCTCGAGCGTTAGCGGCAGCCGTGCGCGTCTCGGACGGCCTCGATCTCAGCCAGTAGGTCTTGGTCTTCGACCAAGGTCTTGATGGCGTCGTCACGGATGCCGAGCTGATCCATATCCTCGGTTAAGCCCAGATAGAGCCAAGCGCGACCCCATAAGGTGAGGATGGACTCACGCCAGCACGGATCACTCAATATGAACTCATAAGCGCCAGGATAGTCTTCACGCGCCATGTGCAGATAGCGTTGGACCCACCACAGGTTGGTGAGGATGCCGTCTCGACCCGAAATTGAGCCGCGGTAACGGTCATTCAAAGCGTAGTTGGTCGCGATACTGTTCACGTACTGAAAGGCTTCTTCCATCAGCATATTAAAGCCCTGATCGCCGCTGTCGAAGTTGTCGTCGTCGGGGTCCCCGTTGAGGTAGATGTTGGCGTAGGTGTCGCAGTTGTCGCCGCGGTCACAAGGTGGGCGCTCGCCTGAGAAGCGATCATTGCGGATGCGGCTTCGAGCGAAGGTGAGTCCTCGTCGCTCGGTCGTGTCGCCTTGAGCGCAGCTGATCGTGAGGTCTTCACGGACGTAGTAGATGTTGCGTCCTTGGCTCCAGCCGAGCCCGATATCGAGAAAGTGACCGCATTCGTGAACAAAGGTTCCAATTTGGCGGTCGATGGCGCTGGGGCTGCTTTGATCGCGGATGAACGCATCCATGCAGTCACCTAACTGTTCAGGCGCCTCGATCAGGGCTTGTTCCACGATCGTCCAACCTAAGGGGTAACGACGTCTCAAGGCGCCCTCGACATAGGCTCGCCAGTTCGCGGGGCTGTAGGATTGCGTCACCTCATTCAGGTCAACCTCTGGTGTCGGCAGCGTCTCGCGATACTGACCATCGAGGCATTGCTCATCGATCAAAGGACTGTCGGGTCCGACGGCGCCGGCATCGACTGCGGGGACCCCGCTGTCAGCAACTGGCGTTGAGCCCGCGTCTTGAGCGGCTGCACCGGAATCGTTAGAGCCGCTGGCGTTGCCGGCATCTCTGGAGCCTCTGCCCCCAGAGTTGGAGGGCGCAGGGGGACCGCAAGCGGTCATCAAAAGACTCACGACAAGGGCACGAATAATCATCAGCTCTGCTCCAACCATCGACTGCGAATAACGATCTGCTTCTCGACGCTTTGCTCAGCCAGCGCGTGGGCGAACCCGCCGACGCCGAGGCCTGCGTGTCGATGACCACCAAATGGCATCCAATCGACCCGAAAGGCGGTGTGATCATTAACCAAAACGCAGGTCGCCGCTAGCCTCTCAGCGGCATAAAGGCAGGTTTCGATGGACTCTGAACAGACCGCTGAGTGAAAGGTGAAGGGCAGCGCATTAGCCGCCTCGATCGCCTCATCAAGGTCGCTAAAGGGCACCAAGATAACCACCGGTCCAAAGACCTCTTGGGTGCATAATTCCGAGCTCGGGTTGGGGTTGAGGACGACCGTGGGTGCGTAGCTGTTCGGCGCGACAGGGGTACCGCCACAGATCAGCGTCCCGCCGCTTTGGTGGACCCATTGATGAACCCGCTCAAGCGCCGCTTGGGAGATCATCGGTCCGATCTGGGTTGCCTCGTCGTCCGGTGCGCCCAGCCGATAGCTTTGGGCGCATTCGCTGAGGTCCTTGGCAAAGTTTTCGATCAGGCTCTCGTGCACGTAGATCCTCTGAACGGAGACGCAGACCTGACCCGCATGGTAAAATGCGCCGCGCGCTAACCTCGGGATCAAGTCATCAAGACAAGCATCTTTCGCCACAACAACCGGCGCCACCCCGCCATGCTCCAGCGCGCAGCGAGCGCCTGGAGCGAGTAGCCCGCGCAGGCGCCAGCCTACGTCGGCGCTGCCAATAAACGAAAAGAAGGCGACGTGTGGACTCGCGACCGCTCGCTCGGCGGTCTCGAGGTCTTGGGTGTGAACGATCTGCGCCCAGTCGCGTGGGAGCCCCGCCTGGTGCAGCAAATCGACGACGTTATGACACGATATCGGGGTGCGCTCTGACGGCTTGATCACCACGGGGCAGCCGGCGGCGAGTGCGCTGCAGACCTGATGAACGATCAGATTCACTGGGTGATTGAATGCGCTGTAGGCGAGCACCACGCCGATCGGTGATCGCTTGGTAAAGGCGCTACGACCTCGAGACGACGCGCCCAAGCCCATGGGGGTGACGCTTCCGGTCTCTGCGCGCACCGCCTGAATACACCAGCGCAAGCCCTCGATCGCTCGTGCCACCTCGACGCGCGAATCGACTAAGGGCTTGCCGCCCTCTAGCGCAGCCTCAAGCGCTAGGCGCTCTTGGTTGGCTTCAAACAAGCGAACAGCAGCCTCAAAGATAGCCAACCGCTTTGGTTTATCGAGCCGTTGGTCGGGCGCCAGGTGCAGCTCATGGGCCCGCTTGAGCGCTCGCTCCATGCCCTGATCGTCGAGGGTTTGGGCTTCGGCGAGCGAGGCGCCGTCGTAGGGGGATTCGACGCGCAACCTTGTGTTTGAAAAGGGTGCGAGTTCAGGATTGAGCGTCAGCTGGCGCACGATGGTTTCTCCACTTTGCCTGTCGCCGGAGCGTCGCCTCTCGTCAACCATACGACCTATCGACCTTGCCTTGTAGGCGTGGAAGATGTCATCCGAACCCCCTGATCTGGGAGAGACGATTATGGCTTCACCACAGTTTCCCGAACCGCCCTCACATATGGAAGCGACGCCGCTTGATGCCTGTGATCAGGCGCTTGAAGAGCTACACTCAGGAGCCGCTCAGTGGGCTGCTTTGAGCGCAAAGTCTCGAGCGAGTGTGCTGCGTGAATGCATGAAGACCTTACTCGCCGAGCAAGACGCATGGGTCGCCTCAGCGACCGCCGCCAAGGGGCACGCCAAAGGCAGCGGTGGAGAGGGCGAGGAGCTGGTTAATGGCGTGATGACCGTGATGCGCAACCTGCGCTTATTCGCTCACGCGCTCGATCACGGTGGTCAGCCGCCCTTGCCAGCGGTCACCACCCGACAAGATGGTCAAAAGGTGGTGCGCGTCTTTCCGGCGAGCGTTCAAGATAAGGTCTTGCTCACGGGGTACAGCGCTGAGGTCTGGATTGAGCCCGGACAGGAGCCGACCCAGGGCGCGGTCTACCGCCGCAAAGCGTCGGGTCAGCAGGCCCAAGGTGCGGTGTCTTTGGTGCTCGGTGCAGGCAATCAAGCGTCGATCGGTCCGATGGACGTTCTGCACAAGCTAGTGATCGAAGATGAGGTCTGCATTTTAAAGATGAACCCAGTGAACGATTATCTGGGCCCGCACATCCTCAGAGCGCTCAAGCCGCTGGTGGACCGCAAGTGTTTGCGGGTCGTGTACGGTGGCGCCGAGGTCGGGCAGCATCTTTGCAACCATGACCTAGTGCACAGCATCCACATCACGGGCTCGGAGCGCACGCACGACGCCATCGTATGGGGTGGCGATGAAGAGGAGATGGCCCAGCGTAAAGCAAGCGGCGCACGCCAGAACTCGAAACCGATCAGCAGTGAGCTCGGAGCGGTCAGCCCCATCATGGTGGTTCCAGGAGCCTGGAGCGCAGCAGACATTGAGTTCCAGTCGCGCCAGATCGCATCGATGATCGTGCAAAACGCCAGCTTTAACTGCAACGCAGGCAAGGTGCTGATTTTAGCCGAGGGCTGGGATCAAAAGCAGGCCTTTCTCGACGCGGTTCGCCAGCGCTTGGTGGAGGCGCCCTTACGCCGGTCTTATTATCCAGGCGCTCAGGACCGTTATCAGGCTTTTCTCGATGAGTACCCCCAAGCCGAGCCCTTGGGCGAACGCAGCGACCAGGTGGTCCCTTGGACGATCATCCAAGGGGTCGGCACAGGGCCCGCCGAGTACGCCACCAAAACAGAAGCATTCTGCGGCATCCTGGCGGTGGTTGAATTGCCCGCTACCGAACCCTCGGATTACCTCTCGCAAGCGGTACGCTTTAGCAACGAGACGATGTGGGGCACCCTGAGCTGCAACCTGATCGTCCACCCCAAGACCGAGTCGGCGCTGGGCAATCAAGTGGATCAAGCCATCGCTGATCTTCGCTATGGCGCCATCGGCGTCAACTGCTGGTCAGGTTTAGTTTACGGGCTGTGCAACACGACGTGGGGGGCTTTCCCCGGTCACTCCCTTGAGGACATCCAAAGCGGTCGCGGGACGGTCCACAACACCTTCTTATTGGATCACCCGCAAAAGAGCGTCGCCAGAGCGCCGTGGCGTATCAAGCCGACGGCGGCATGGTTCGTAGACCACAAGAACCTGCCCGCTTTAGGCAGCAAGCTGGTCGACTTTGAAGCTCAGCCGAGCTGGTTCAAGATCCCTGGAATCGCTCGCGCCGCCTTCAAGGGCTAAAAGCAGTTCCGCTGGATCCGAGTCAGTTGCGTGAGCTGCTGGTTGTCGTCCGTTAGACGCAACGTGTTGGCGTCTGGCATGGCGGCAGCATAGAACAAGGGTCGCTGGTTTCCGCCAGGCGTCATGGTCAGCAGGTTGCCCGCAAGCTCGTAGGTGCCCTCGAGCTCGACGCCGCACTCGTTCGTATTCGAGAGCTTCTTGAAGGCGTTGTTGGCGCCAAACGCAAAGCCCGTATTGCCCTGTGCTTGCCACGTACCCAGCAGCTGTTGGGCGTCGAGTTCCTCAGGGGGCGGGGGGCCATCGTTGCGCGTGTGGCAATCGGATTCTAATCTCGTATAGGTCACCTCTCGCCCGTTGATGATCACGGTGAAGCTGTCGGCGTTTGCCGAACGGAACGGTTGGCGTCGCTCATCGACCCCGCCTTGGTCGTCGGTGTAGAGACGCTCAAGGGTTGGAGGTTCTGCCAGCAGACGAAACGAGAATGAGGCTTGAACGAGGCAAGTCTCTAGGGCGCTGATCTCTTGACCCAGGTTGCCGATGTTGTCGCGGCGAAAGGCAAGGGTCGGTTGGTTCTCGTTCACCGTGCCCCAGGTCCCGATGATGTTGAATTGCAGCTCTTGCTCGGCGCCAGCGTTGTGACAGTTTTGTTCGCTTCGGCGGTAGGTGACCGCTTCGCCTTCGATGGTGAGCGCAAAGCTGTCGTCGCTGATGCGTCTAAACGGGTGGGGTACACGAACCATCTGGTTGTTCCGGTTCATGATCACGACAAACTCAGGGGGATCACCGCTCAGGGTGTAGGAGAAGCCCTCACCAGCGATGCAGCCTTCAACATTGGTCAGGTACTGCCCAAAGAAGCCTTGGTCGTCGCGGTTGAGCGAGAGGGCGCGGTGCGGACCGTCGGTGATCCATGTGCCCACGATCGGGTAGTCGAGCGGCACGCCGGCTTCACCTCCACCGGTGTGGCAGTTGGCGGTGGTTTTTGAATAGCGCCAGGTGACGCCATCTTTGGTGATCGCAAAAGCGCCGGGGCCCGAAGCCCTGAACTCGTAGCTGTCGACCTGGGGTTGCTGGTTGGGATTGGGGACGCCTTCCGGGTCACGATAGATCTCAAGTCGGGGCGGGCCGTCGGCTAAGCGGTAGCTAAACACCTCGGTCATCGCGCAGGTCTGGACGGATTGAACCGACATCCCAGCATTTTGCTCTGAGAAGGCAAAGTCGGGCGCTCCGTCATCTTCGGAGGTCCAAGTTCCGATGATATCGTAGTCAAGGTCCTGAGGCATGTCATCGCCGTGGCAGTTCTGCTCTGCCCGGGTGTAGACGACCTCAAGCCCTTCTTTGGTCAGCGCAAAGCTGTTCTCGTCGATCGCTCGGAACTGGTGAACCAACGCCGGGTCCTCCTCTGAGCTCCCGACAAGGATCAACTCGGCAGGCGCCGAGGTCAGCGCGAACTGCCGGGTGTCGCTCGCCGTACACTCAGCCAAGTTCGTGATGATCTTCGCCTCTTGCGCCATCGTGAACGCGTAGGTGGGCTGATCTTGAACGGACGGTGTCCAGGTTCCGACAATATTGTATTCGTTGGGGCGTTGTTCGCAGTTCTCTTCAGCACGAATCCAGCGCTGCGGATCGCCGCCCTCTACCCGCATCTCAAGGTTGCCATCCTCTTGAAGAGCGACTTGGAAGATCTGCTCTTGCTCACCGATTCGAATCCGAAGCTCCAAACCGACGAGTGCCCACTGACCGATCTGGGCTTGGGTGCACTCTGCCACGTTGTCGCTGCGCACGTAGCGACCCATCTGGCTTAGGATGTGACCGTTCTCGCCCTGTCCTTCAACTCGCCAGGTGGCGGTGAGGATTTCTTGAAGGCTTCCGTTGTCCTCCGGCTGCTCGCACGCAGGCTCGACACGAGTCAGCGCCATCATCTCCATGCCTTCGGGGGTGATCTCTAGGGCGTTGCCCTCGACCTTGTACAGCTGGGGTCGACCGGGCTGCTCACCGATCGTGATCGTGAGCTGGTCTCCTTCGACGCTCCAAGTGCCTTGGTTGGCGACCTGACATTCAGCGACACCCGAATAAATAGCGGCCTTGCCATCGATGTAGAACGAGACCCCATCGACCCCTGAGCCTTCCATCGGCGCAGTGAATCGCCAGGTGCCTAAAATCGCATTGTCCGGCTCGACCACTGGGGGTGCCCCGGAATCAGCGACAGCTGCGCCGGCGTCACCAGCAGGAGCCACCACACCAGCGTCTGCCGAGGGGGCGGGGTTGTTGTCGGAGTCTGAACATCCACTGCACGAGGCGGTGAGAAGCAGGAAGGGTAGCGCAAGTACAAAGCGACGCATCAGATATTTCTCCAAAGGAGGTGCTACACAATAACGGATTTCAACAGGTTCGACCACCTGGCTATGCCAGGTACTCTCGCACCCGATCTCCAGGGTGGTCACGCTGACAATTTTCGCTCCGCAATCTGAGCCCTTCAGACCGGACAGGTCGCAAGTTAACGCCTTAACCAACGCACTTAGGGAGCGGAAGATTCCATACGAATCCTCATCATCGCCAATGACCTTGGGCGCTCGGCGCACGCTGCAGCCTTCGTGGCGATGCGAGCACAGCTCGCCAACTCGATCCGCTAAACGCCGGCCTAGCCAAGGTGTCGAGCGGCCGTTATGCGGCGCTCCGACGGGAGGCTCCGTGGGTACAATACTGGTGCAAGACCAAGCCCTTGAAGATCTGATCGGCCGCTGGTGCACCGATCTCGAGGCACTCGTTTCCGACGATCTGGTGATCATTGGAATTCGTACCGGCGGCGAAGCGCTCGCCGAGCAAGCCTTATTGCACCTTCGAGCCGCTGGTAAGCACGTCGATTTCGGGCTGCTGGATATTGCCCTTTACCGCGATGATCACGGTCTTCGGACCGGCGTCCCTCGCGTGCTCGGCACTGATATACCCCACGATATCGATGATCGAGAGATCCTTTTAGTGGACGATGTGTTCTACACAGGGCGCACGATCCGAGCGGCTCTGAGCCGGCTCAGCGACTTGGGCAGACCTCGTTGCGTTCGGCTCGCCACCTTAGCTCGAAGACCTGGCCATCAGGTGCCGATTAGTCCTGACGTGGTCGGGATTGAGCTGACCGACCCGGGTCGGTCGCATCGGGTCAGTCTGGATCTGACGGGTCGTCGACTCACCCTGGAGGACGGTCAGCGATGAAGCCAGTCTCTTTGATTGATCCGAGCGCTGCGCTGCGATCGGACCGCAGCGGCTGGCCTACGCATCTCCTGAGCTGCGACGGGCTCTCCACGGACGCCGTCGAGCAGCTGTTCACCACGGCGCGTGAGATGCGCCAAGTGGGACGTCGCAGGGTCAAAAAATTACCGACCTTGCGTGGGCGAACCATCATTAACGCGTTCTTTGAAAACAGCACCCGAACCCGCGTGAGCTTTGAGCTCGCCGGCAAGCGGATGGGCGCTGACGTGATCAACTTTTCGGCCTCGGGATCGTCAGCGGCTAAGGGCGAGACCTTGGGCGATACGGCGCGGACATTAGACGCCATGAACCCCGACCTGATCGTCGTGCGCCATGGCGCCGGGGGGGCGCCCTGGTTTCTCGCTGAGCGCCTGAGCTGCTCGGTGGTCAATGCCGGCGATGGAATTAACGAGCATCCCACTCAGGCCTTGCTCGATGCTTTTACGCTGACCGAGCACCTTGGCGACCTCAAGGGGCGCAAGATCCTGATCGTTGGAGATATTGCGCACAGCCGAGTCGCTCGATCCAACATTCACCTGCTCTCGACGCTCGGCGCTGAGGTGACCTGCGTGGCGCCTTCGACGATGATCCCTGCGGGGTTCACTGAGGCGTTGCCAGCAAAGTGGCACCCGAATCTTGATGACCTGATCGAAACCGCAGACGCGGTGATGATGCTTCGAATCCAGCGCGAGCGGATGAAGCAGTCGCTGTTTCCTCAGGATCGAGAGTTCTCAATTCGCTTTGGGCTGAACCCAGCGCGCGCAGCGCGCCTGCCCGATCATGCGATCATCATGCACCCCGGGCCGATCAACCGCGGGGTTGAGATCGACCCCTCGGTGGCTGACGGTCGCCGTGCGGTGATTTTGGACCAGGTTGAGAATGGCGTTGCGCTGCGCATGGCGATTGGATTTTTATTGCTCGGAGGATCTTCCGAATGATCAAGCTCGGTAGCACCCCGACATGGATCACTGGAGGTCGAGTGATCGACCCCGCTCAAGACATTGACGCGCTGATGGACGTTGAGCTCAGCGACGGGAAGGTGGTGGCGCTGCATCCAGCGGGCAGCGCACCGAGCTCAGATGGCGTGGTTGACGCGACCGGCTTGTGGGTGACGCCTGGTCTCATCGATATCCACGTCCACTTTCGTGAGCCGGGTCAGGAATACAAAGAGGATCTGCTGACCGGCTCTCGGTCGGCAGTCGCCGGTGGCTTTACGTCGGTGGTGTGTATGCCCAACACCGATCCGGCGGTCGACCGCCGTGAGGTGGTGTCGTTGCTGCGTCGACGAAGCGCCGAAATTGGGATGTGCGATGTGCACGTCTGCGGCGCCATCAGCCGCGGGCTCGAGGGCAACCGCCTCGCGGATCTAGGCGAAATGGCGGCAGCCGGAGCGGTTGCGTTTAGCGATGACGGGATGCCGGTCATGGATTCGGGGCTGGTGCGCCGCGCCTTGGAGTATGCCACCGACCTCGACCGTCCGCTGATGCTTCATGAGGAAGACTTTGGGCTTACCGGTGGAGGGTGCATGCATGAGGGCGTGGTCAGCACCCGCGCCGGACTTGAGGGCATGCCGATCTCCGGAGAGAGCGGTATGATCGCTCGTGACCTCGAGATCCTCGATGACTTCGGCGGACGAATGCACATCTGTCACTTGAGCACTGAGGCGGGTCTCCGCCTGGTTCGGGACGCTCGAGAGCGCGGCTTGGATGTGACCTGCGAGGTCACGCCTCACCATCTGTTCTTGACCGATCTGTCGGTGCTCCAGTCGGATTATCATAGCCACACCAAGATGAACCCGCCTTTGCGACCGCAAAAACATGTCGATGCGCTGCGTAGAGGACTCGCCGACGGCAGCGTTCAAGCCATCGCGACCGATCATGCGCCGCATTCGGCGACCGAGAAAGATCACGATTTCTCGTGCAGTTCGTTTGGGGTGACTGGCCTTGAGACCAGCCTCGGCCTGACCCTTCGCTTGGTCAGCGAAGGAGTCATCACCCTGAAGCGGGCGATCGAGCTGTTGACCCACGGTCCAGCTCAGGTGGTGAACTTTGACGACCGGGGCGATCTGCGCGGCGGACAACGAGCGGATGTCTGTCTGATCGATCCAGAGCTTGAGTGGGTCGTCGATCCCAGTAAGGGCTTGTCTCGAAGCGTGAACACGCCCTTCGTCGGCTGGGAGCTCAAAGGCCGCCCCGTCGCGACCTTGTTCGAGGGGCGTGTCGTGTTTTCGCATGGATCCACGCTGCTGTAAGAAAATGTAAATTGGGCGCGAGGGCTACTGTTTGCTCGGTCGGATTTGTTGCATTGAATCCCTCCAATACAACGGTCGCAGTTGATCTTCGAGAGGGTTGCCCGATGCGTTCTCTCTTGACCCGATGCTGCGCCTCCGTACACATGGCAGAGCGATTCTTTGCCGTTAGGGAGCAGACTCCATGATCAAACCACCGCGAGCGGGGCGACGCCTTGCAAAGAAGCTTCTCGGTCGAGCGCAGCCTGGTCCTCATGAAGGCGCGGGGCGCTTCACGCCGCCGCCCCCTCCGCCGGTTCCAGAAGCAGACGCCGAATCGAACCAGGTTTGGGGTTTCGCGGACACTCGCTTCTCGGTGGCGCCGAACGGGAATGTGATCCTTGAGGGTGAGCGCTATGATTTGAGTGGCACGGAGCTGCCCAACCTGCTGCCGTGGATTCGCGAGACCATGCAGCTGCCGATCCCGGTCGAAGAGCAACACCCCTACGAGTATCCGCCCAAGGTGCCCGCTGCCAAACGCAACGCGAAGTTTCTCAAGGCGGTCAAAGGTTTGCTTGATGAGGACGCTTGGTCCCAAGACCCTGTCGTGCGTCTGCGCCACGGTCATGGGCACACTCAAGAAGAGATGTACCAGATCAAATACGGCAAGCTGACGCGTGTGCCGGACGTGGTGGTCTACCCAAGCGAAGAGGAGCATATCGTTGCCCTGGTAGCGGCTGCTAGCGAGCATGACGTGTGCTTGATTCCTTACGGTGGCGGCACGAGCGTGACCGAGGCGTTGCGCTGCCCAGACGGCGAAAAGCGGATGATTTGCTCGGTGGATATGCGCCGGCTCAACCGTATTTTATGGATCGATCCGACCAACCGCATGGCGTGCATCCAAGCCGGCGCCGTTGGGCGCACCTTGACCGATCAACTCGCTGAATACGGCGTGACCATGGGTCATGAGCCCGACAGCGTCGAGTTCTCGACGCTTGGCGGCTGGATCGCAACGCACGCCAGCGGCATGAAGAAGAACAAGTACGGCAACATCGAGGACTTGGTGCTCGACGTGAACGTGGTCACGCCCACCGGCCGGCTCGAGCGAAAAGGCTTAGCGCCTCGCGAGTCGATCGGTTTTGACACCAAGCGCACGGTGCTCGGTAGCGAGGGGCGCCTCGGTATCATCACCCAAGCGGTGGTTAAGCTGTTCCCGCTGCCCGAAGCACAGCACTACGGCTCGATCCTGTTTCCAGATTTCGAGACCGGCGTCGCCTTTTTGCACGAGATGACCCACAGCGGCTCATTGCCGGCGAGTGTGCGCTTGGTCGACAACACCCAGTTCAAGTTCTCGATGGCGCTCAAGCCCGCAAGCAGCGGTCTCAAAGTGCTTAAGAGTAAGTTCGAAAAAGCGATCGTGACCAAAGTGAAGGGTTTTGATCCGGATCAGATGGTGGCGTGTACCTTGGTCTTTGAGGGCACGCTCGAAGAGGTCGAAGCCCAAGAAGAGCGAGTCTACGCGATCGCTCAAAAGTACCGCGGCATGGCGGCGGGTAGCGCCAACGGAGCGCGTGGTTACCAGCTGACCTTTGGCATCGCCTATATCCGTGACTTCGTGATGAATCACTTTGTCCTCGCCGAGTCGTTTGAGACCTCGGTGCCGTGGAGTGAGGCGCTGCGCTTGTGCGAGAGCGTCAAGCAGCGCTTGTTCGACGAGCACGCTAAGCGAAACCTACCGGGCAAGCCCTTTGTGACCTGTCGCGTGACTCAGCTTTATGACACCGGCGTCGCCGTGTACTTCTACTTCGCCTATCATCACAAAGGCGTCGAGAACCCGACGCACGTCTACGCCGAGATGGAAGAGGCGGCGCGTGATGAGGTCCTGCGCTGCGGTGGGTCGCTCTCGCACCATCACGGTGTGGGTAAAATCCGCAGCACCTTCTTGCCGCGTATTATGTCGCAAGAAGCCATGGACTGGAATCGCCGGACCAAAGAGGCGCTCGACCCGAACAACATCTTTGCCTGTGGTAATCAGGTCGATGCGCTTGAGAAGGAGCCGCAAGGATGAGTGGTCAACACGTCTTACTCACCGGCGGCACCGGCTTTGTCGGTAAAGTGGTCCTCTTTGAGCTGATTCGTCGGCGCGAAGAGCTCGGCATTGAGCGCGTGACCTTGTTGGTGCGTGAAGGGGGCAGGGGCTCAGCCTCGGCTCGTCTGCGTCGCCTCAAGCGCTCGCGCTGCTTTGAGGATCTTCCGAGTGATTGGGCTGAGGGCGTCGAGACCGTCGGCGGTGATCTGGTGCAACCCTTTTGTGGGATCGCCGAAGCCAGCCGAGAGGAGCTCGCCAAGTCGGTGACGCGCATCATCCATTGCGCCGCTTCGATCGAGTTTGATCTGCCGGTCGCCGAAGCCGCCGAGGCGAATATTGGCGCCAGCTTGAACGTGCTGGCGTTTGGTAAGACCTGCGTGAAACTACAGCAAATGGTGGCGGTTTCGACGGCTTATGTCTCGCCTCATCCTGGCGGCAGTGGTGCGTGCCAAGAAGAGCTGGTCAAGCTGCCGCGACCGGCTAAGGTGCTCTATGAGGCGCTGCAGGGCGGCGCCAACCAAGACACCTTACTGCGAGAAACAGGGCACCCGAACACCTACACCTACACCAAATGCCTATCGGAGCATTTGGTGACCGAGGGGCGGGGCTCGATCCCGCTGACCATCGTTCGCCCGAGCATTGTCTCGGCGAGCTGGCAGTATCCCAAGCCAGGCTGGATCGACAGCAACGCCGCCTTCGCCGGCTTTGTGGGCTTGATCGGGGCCGGTCACCTGCGTGCGATCGTCGGCAAGCGCGAAGCGGAGCTTGATATCGTGCCTTGCGATGTCGTCGCCGAGAAGGTGGTCGACGCCGCCTTTGCGCCGCGCAGCGAGCAGGCTCAGGTCCGATATGCGGTCGCAGGACCTCAGCGCACCATCGGCGTGGGTCTGGCGGCCGATGTGATCTCGGCGTGTTTCAAGCGCCACCCGATCGGTCGCCCCCCCAAGGTGGCGTATTTAGGTCCCGACAATAAGCGCTTTCGGATGGTGGATTGGCAACGCCACAAAGCGCCGGCTCAGCTGGTGCAGATGTGGCTCAAAATGAGCGGTAAGAAGCGCCAGGTCAGGCGCGTGGCGGGCTTGGTCGATAAGCTCAAGTATCTCAACGAGGCCTTCCCGTACTTTACCCAGCACACCTACGCCTTTAACGCCTCCAAGCCTTGGAAAGCAGACGACTACACGCGCTCTGCCTACCTCGAGCTCGTGTGTCAGGGCGTCTACAACTTCTTAATCGGGCGCGATGAGCGCGAGATGACCTTTGCGGGCAAAAAACATGTGGACCCAACCCTCGATCTGAAGTGGGCGATGAGTAAGCCGCACGGCAACTGGGCGATCCGCTCAGCGGGGATGGCGGTGCGCGGTGGTTTGCGCCGTTGCTCGTCTCGAGTGACCTTCGATCTGCCCTCCTTCGAGCGCGCTCGCGCGGCGGTTCCGCCGGGGGCCTTGATGGTGGTGGTACCAAACCACCGCAGCTACTTGGACTTCTTGCTCTGCTCGTTCTTGCTCTTTGATCGCCCGGACCTTGGGATCGGTATTCCGTATATTGCGGCAGCCTCTGAGTTCGCAGAGCTTCCCGGGCTTGGGTGGTTGTTCAAGCAAACCCAAGCGTTTTACATCAGCCGAGGTGGCGGTCGCGAAGACCCAGCCTTGACCAAGCGGATTCAGACGCTCGCCGACAACGGCGAGACCCTCGAGTTCTTTATCGAAGGGACTCGCAGTCGGTCGCGTCGTTTCTTGACGCCCAAGCGCGGCTTGCTGCGCGCCTTGCAAAACACCGGCGTGACCTGCGCGGTGTTGCCGGTGGCGATCTCGTACGATCGACTCCCCGAAGAGGGCGCCTTTCTTAAAGAGCTGCGCGGCGGCGGCAAGCCCAAGATGGGCATGCGCCCGCTGATGAAGTGGCTCGCCAGAGCGACCCGTGGCGACGTGGACCTAGGCCGTATTCACCTGCGTTGCGGCGAGCCTCAAATCCTTGAGCCCAGCACCGACGTCCACGCCTTCGCAAACAGCGTGGTCGGGGAGCTGCAGCTCAACACGGTCACCACGACCTTTCATATGCGAAACTTTCTCGCGGCAAACCCAGAGCTGGGCGCCGATTTGGACTGGCTGCGCTCTGAGCTTTTACGGCGCGGCGCCAATATTTTAGCCAGTGATTTGCGCAGCGCGCCGCTCGATCAAGAGACCGGGCGCGGCATGCATTACCACTTCCAGCACATCTTTTATCCGGATCTGCTCCAGCGCTATCCCGATCATCCTGCCTTGCGCCATCACATCGAGCAGCATGGCTTTATCGCCGCCGAGCTGATGCCTGAGGTGCCGGCTAAGCCCGACGCGCGACTGGACAAGCTGCTGGCCATTTTGTTCGAGCCGATCTGCGCCGATTATCAGCGCGTCGCCGCATCGCTCGGGCCTAAGGACGGCGCCTTATTGGCGCCGCCCGTGCAGAGCTTGGTGCGCAACAGCACCGACGCTCATTTGCCCGATCTCAACGCCGCTTACGACGCCTTGGTTGCGCGCCAGATCATCGTCGCCGACCCGGCGCGTCAAGGCGGCTACAGCTGGGGCGAACATGCCGACAAAGTGAAAGACTTTGAGGTGTCGTGCGCGTGGCCTGGCGAGCGAGAAATGCAAGGCTAATGAGCACATATCTAGTCACGGGCGCGAGCGGGTTTTTAGGTCGACACTTACTCGAAGCGATCGCGACGCAGCATCCAGACGCTCGACGCATTGCGTTGGCTCGAAATCCTGCGGCCTTAAACGCGGAGCCGTGGTTCTCCGGTCTTGGTTCTGTGGAGGTCTTGCGAGGCGATCTGGCGGCGCTCCCGAGCTTGGCTCAGGATCCCTTAATCGCCGATCTAACCGGCATTTATCATTGCGCCGCCGAGGTGCATCACGGCCGAGACCACTCCGAGCATCAGCTCGCCGTCAACATCGGCGGCACCGAGTCGGTCATGGAGCTCGCCGCAGCGACCTCGGCTCGTGTGGTCTTTGTCTCGACCTCGGGCGCGTCGGGCTGCTCGCTCGACCCGAACGCAGCGCCTGATGAAGACGCCCCGATGTGCGATGAGGTCGTAGGCAGCTGGCCGTATTATGCCTCCAAGATCGAAGCGGAGCGACGCGCTCGAGCGATGGCGGAAGCCTCCGGTGTTGAGCTGAGCAGCGTACGCCCGCCGGTCATGCTCGGACCCGGTGATCATCGCTTTCGCTCGACCGGCAACATCATCAAAATGCTGCGCGGTCGGCTCCCCTTTTTGATCAAGGGCGGGATCAGCTACGTCGACATCCGCGACGTCGCCTCGGCGATGGTGCGGTTGATGAGTCTAGCCAAGATGCGACCCGTTTATCACCTGCCTGGGACCGCGTGCAGCGTCGAAGCGTTCTTTCGTAGCGTCGGACAGGTGGCGTCGGCGCCACCACCGAAGATCGTGCTGCCGTATTACGCCGCGCACGCGCTGGCTGGTTTGACCAAATGGGGTGCTCTGCGCGCAGGGCGAGACAAGTCGCCGCTGCCGGACCCTGTGGTCGTTGAAATGGCGAGACACTATTGGGGGCTGAGCTCGAAATATGCCGCCGAAGAGCTCGGCTTTTATCCTCGGGATTCAGTGCAAACGCTCGCCGATACCGTCGCGTGGCTGCGCGTCAACCATCCGGAACTAAGGCCTGATTAGAGCCGTAGAGCAGGAGCTCGCGAGACCCTCTGGTCTTAGCAGCCCAAAGAGCGTTAGTGGCTAGCTATCTCTCACGGAGTCCTGTGCGCGATGCGTCTCTCGGTCACACTGCTGAGCCCTTTGTTGCTGGTCTCGCTCGCCTGCAGCGAGTGGATTGCGCCGGTGCAAGATACGGCTCAGCGGTGCATCGCCGATTCGGATTGTTCGGACACCTTCTTTTGCCAGAATGGTCGCTGTCTACGCTCGAGCAGTCCGCGCTGCGGAGACGGCGTCATTGGCGCCAACGAGACCTGCGATGACGGCAACCGAGTCGACAGCGATGGTTGCGTGGATTGCCGTTTGGCGCGTTGCGGTGATGCGTTCGTGCAGCTCGGCGTCGAGGCTTGCGATGAGGGCGACGGGGTAAACGCCAACGATCTAGCGGACCGCTGCCGCGCCGACTGCAACCTCGCTCGCTGCGGCGATGGCACGGTGGACACTGGGGAGGCTTGCGACGATGGGATCGCCAACTCGATCGAGGTCGCCGATCGGTGCCGGATCGACTGCACCTCGCCGCGTTGCGGCGATGGGGTGATCGACAGCGGTGAAGCCTGTGACGACGCCAACTCGGTCGCTACTGATGGATGCTCAAACGCATGTCAGCAAGCCCGCTGTGGTGATGGTCTGGTGCGCACCGACCTCGCCGAGGATCATCCCGACTATGAACACTGCGACGACGGCAACACCGTCGATGACGACGACTGCGATCGCTACTGCGGGCGCGGGATCGTCGCCTCGGCAAACACGCTCTACTCGACCTGCGTTGCGCGCCATCATGGCGCCGTGTGGTGCTGGGGTCAGATCGCTGACCAAAACGATCACAACATCACCTTGCGCCCCATTAAGATCGCCATCCCTGACCGTATGGTCGAGCTGGTCGGCGTCACGTCGGAGAACTTGTTTTGGGGCCGATCAGACCAAGGAAAGGTCTACGCCTGGAGCGGCGCCGTCGCCCAGCAGGTTAGCCTTGGGGAGCGTCAAGCCGTCCGGCTTCGGATCATCAACACAGGCGCCGGCGTCAATGCTTTTGTCTGTACGCGCGACGGCGTGATCCTGAAGTTCAACTACCTCGGGACCTCAAGCCCTCAAGTGATCCAAGGTCCAGCTGAAGGTATGATCGATTGCGCCGTCGCCGGCACTCACAATTCGACCTACTGCGCATGGACGCCTGAGCGACGGCTGTATTGTTGGGGCAACAACAGCTGGTCTCAGCTCGGCGATGGCACCCAGCAGGCCGCAGAGGACCCACAGCCTGCGCCAATTGCTCCCGTGCTTGATTTTACGCTGAGCCAAGATGGCGATGGCTTGCGCACCTGTGCGCTCGATGATCAGCATGATCTGCACTGCTGGGGAAGCAGCGTTGCCGGTATTGAGCGTGAGCCGGTACGGATCGAGGGTTTGCCCAAACTGGGTGCTTTAGATCCTGCTTGGCGTCTCGACACGGGCGTCTGGTTGAGCTCGATTGAGATTGACGCCGAAGGGCAGGTTACGTTCGTCGAGCGTGAGCACATTCTGCGCCCTCGGTCGGTCTCGCACAGCTACAGCACCCGCTGCGTGACCGACGCGGAGTTTAGGCTTTGGTGCGCTGGCGATGACCGCTACGGGACCTCGGGTGTGGGGAGAAGGTGGCGTTACCACCCTGTTAAAGTGGCGGGCTTAGACCCCGTCTCGAGTCTCGCTCTAGGTCAACACCATGCCTGCGCTCAGCGTCGTGAGGACGGTCAGGCTTATTGCTGGGGTGGCACAGCGGATCCTCGCTTCACCTACACGGCTCGAGGGGTACTTCGAGGCGTCCGCAACGGCGACCCACCCACTTGGGTCGGCGAGTCGATCGCGCTCGACTCTGGACGGCAGCACAGCTGCTTGATCACGCCTGAGCACTCGGTGCGTTGCTGGGGTAATAATCGTAACCCTGCGAGTCCCGTTCATCTGGGCGACGGCTGGCAGCCTGATCAGATCAGTGTTGGAGGTAATCACCAGTGTGTCTTAGTCGACGGCGACGCCTGGTGTTGGGGCGATAACGAGCAGGGCGAGAGCGGCCGAGGAGACCTCGAGGGCAGCAACACCCCCGAGCGCGTCGCAGGTTTGCCTGCCCTAGCTGCGTTGAGCTTAGGCGACACGCACAGCTGCGCGCTGAGCCAAGTGGGCGAGGTGTGGTGCTGGGGCGACAACCAATACGGTCAGGTCGGCGTCGCTGATCAAGAGGTCGCTTGGATCCCGCAGCGGGTCGATTTACCTTTTGCGGTGGCGCAGCTCAGCGCGGGCGCCAACCACAATTGCGTCCGAGCGGTCGCCGGCACCGTGCACTGCTGGGGCGGTTATCGAAACGCCACCGGCTACGCCGAACAGCTCGACGTCGATTGGCAGGTCATCCAGCCGCGCAACCCAGCGTTTGAGCCGGTGCCGGGGATCACGAACGCAAGCTGGATCAGCTCGGGTGACGGCTACGGCTGCGCCGTCTTGAGCGACTCAGCTGAGGTCGTGTGCTGGGCGGGTCAGCTCAGCTTGGTGACGGGCAGTCGAGGGTACGAGGGCCCTGAGCCGCGCTCCATCCCCGACTTGCCGCCGATCGAGCGCGTCGACGCCGGTTCAGGCTATGCCTGCGCGATCACTCCAGCCGGCGAGACCTGGTGCTGGGGCGACAACAGCACCAATCAGCTCGGCGACGACTATCCGGGCTCGGGCGTTCAGTCCTATTCGCCGGTGGATCGCTTAGACCTTCAGTGGGGTGAGGGCGAGTAGGGGGGTCGACCGGCGGTTGTTCGCGCGTGCCCGCACGTGCTAGCCCCGCCGTTATGAAATCCCTGCACCTACTCTCTTGCTTTGGTTTGGCGCTTGGCGCCTGCTCCCAAGGCGCCTTGCCCAGCTTACCCGACGACTCGGTGGAGCCCGTCCCGACCACGCTGCGTGTGGTCGAGGCCCCTGAGACGCTGGTGGCCGGCGCCTGGAGCGCGCTGAGCGTCGAGGTGCTCGACCAGCTCGGCGCCGCGATGCCCGGACAGACGATCAGCGTGGCGGTCGAGGCGCAAGGCGAGGACTTGGGGTTGGTGCCGCCCTTGGGCAACGCCTGCACCACCGGTTTAGCGGGCCAGGCCTGCGACCTGGTGCTGCGCAGCGAAGGTCCGATGGGCGCCTACGCGGTGCTGCTCACCAGCGGAAACGTAGCGCCGGTGCGCCTTGAGATCGAGGTGCTGCCCGCCGCCGAAGAAGCCCAGCTTGAGCTGCTCATCCCGGGGCGCCCGGCGGTGCGGTTTCGCAACGGCGAGCGCGACGTGCTCGCCTTTCAAGCCCCTGTGGAGCTCTTAGCGAGCGGTGCGCCGGTGGCGGTGGAGCTTCGCCTCAGCGACCGCCACGGCAACCCGATCTCGGCGATGATTCAAGCGCAAGCCCTGTCGGCGCAGCCGGCGCCGGTGGCGCCCGGTCCACGCGCCGACGCGGGCTCGCCTGCCGACGCCGGCACCTCAGAAGCTGGCGCCGCAGACGCTGCGCTCGGTGACGCCGCGCCAGGCGACGCCTTGGCGGCTCCAGACGTCGCGCCCGCTGCGCTCGACGCGAGCGCCAGCGACGCGCCCAGCCAAGCCGACGCCGGCGCGCCGAGCGAGACCCCGCCGACGGTGTCTTTGGGCGCCAGCTGTCAGGGTGAGCGGGCCGCCAGCGACCAAGCCATGCCCGACACCCAAGGGCGCCTGGTCCTCTGCGTCGCCGGCGGCAGCGCTATTGGCCTGGCGCAGATTCAGCTGAGCGTACCCGGCGTGCTGCAGGTCCTCAGCGCCGAGGGCGAGCTCGGCGACTCGCTCGGGTTGCGCACCAACACCTTGCCCAGCGGGCGGGTGCGGCTCACCGCGCAGGGCTCGCCGCAATTGCGCTGCGCCGCCGGCGAGCCGACCAACCCGCTGATCCTCTACGTCGTCGACGCCGCCGAGCCGCCCAACCCGGTGCCGGGCCAGCTGGTTGAGACCTCTTTTGTGGGCTTGCTCGGGGTGGCGCCGCAGACCGCGGTGAGCGGCGCTGACGGGCGCTTGACTCTGCGCGGGCGCTGCCCGGCGCGCCGCGGCGAGGCGCCGCAGCTCACCGCCTACTTAGCGAGCGACCCTGCGCAAGAGCTCAGCTACTCGGTCGAGGTGCAGATCGGCGCGGTCGCGACCGTGCTGGTGAGCCTGGACAACGGCGGCGAGGACCCCTTTTTAGAGATCGGCAGCGTCGGCGCGTTGCGGCTGCGATTGCTCGATGCGCAGGGCAACACCGTGCCTCAGGGCGCGGTGAGCTTGAGCCTGCCCGAGGGGCTCACCGTGGCTTTGGCGCTAGCCCGCCCCGCCTGCGGCGCGGCGCGTGGCGCCAGCATCCGCGGCCTG
>JBDQPD010000106.1:0-12165 GCA_040260805.1 Myxococcota bacterium
GAGCAGCATCGTCATCATAGGGAAGCACGCTGGTATCCGCCGCGACGGCTTCGGGGACGCCGGCAGAATTTGCCAAGCCGCTCGTCGCCAAGCCAGATCCGGCTTTGACCAACATGCTGTCAAAGTGCCCGTGGTATCCACCGTCAAACTTGATGACCTTGCTGCGCATGCTGATCCCGCGTGCAAGGCGAATGGCGGTCATCACCGCCTCGGTGCCTGAGCTGGTGAAACGGACCTGGTCAGCCCAGTCAAAGCCCTTGAGAATCTGCTCGGCGAGGTCGGTCTCGCCGCGATGACACGCGCCAAAACTCAACCCCTTGGAGGCAGCCTCTTGGACGGCTTGAACCACGGTAGGGTGGGCGTGACCTAGGATCAGTGGCCCCCAGCTCATGCACAGATCGAGCAAGCGTTGCCCGGATTCTGTCTCGATGTACGCCCCCTCGCCGCTGCGAAAGAAAACAGGATCACCGGGGACCGAGCCGAAGGCTCGCACTGGGCTGTGGACGCCGCCGGGTATGCACAATTTTGCGTTCTCAAAGAGCGAGTTCATAGATTCTCCAGCGCCAGGATCAGATCCTCGATACCTGGGCTTTTAGCTTGGATTATACGCCTACAGTCACCGCACTGTAGAGCTTGCGCTGTTGTCTTACCGATCGCCACCGAGGCGACCATCTTGAGCCAAGGGTTGGCTTGCAGGTGGCGCTGAGCAGCGCTTGGGCTGTGATAGATAGCGGCGTGTAATTCGATGGGTGCACGGGCGAGTCCGCTCGGGCACCGATTCTCGTACACCATGAGCGATTCGACCTCATGACCAAGGGCCTTTAGCGCATCGCTTAACTCGTCGCGTGTTTGGTCGCCATGGAGTATAGTGACTCGAGCTTTGGGGTGGTTTAGGTGGATGCTTTGAGCGAGATCCGCAGCGTACAGTCCCAGGCTAATTTGGGCAGTCAGACCAGACTTTAAAGCGGCTGCAGTGCGCTTGCCTTGAGCATAGACGATCGACCCTTTGGGAGCCTCAGCTTGGTTGAGGAAACGAGCCGCAGAGGGGCTCGGAAGCGCAATGATCTCTGCGGCGCTGATCGCATCGTCCAAGGGCTGATTCAAAGGTTGAAATACGATGTCAATTGACGGTATTATTAGTGGTTTATAGCCTGTTTCTTCAAGCTTTTTGGATAGCGCTTCAGCGTCGGATCGCTGGCGGCTGATCAGTACCCTGCGCTGCGTCATGACCAGGGTGTCGTCGTGACCGTCCTCAGCGGAACAGCGCGGGCGTGAAACTGATCGAGTGCGGCATCAACTTGGTTTGGATTTGCGTCGGGTAGCTGAATCGAGACGACACCGAAAGCGTCGTCGTTTTGGCGGGCGCCGATGGTCAGGTTCCAGCCCCCCTCAAGTCGCGTCGCATAGGCACCCATCGCGGCGTGGCAGCCGCCGCCGAAGCGATCGAGAACCGCTCGTTCAAGCACGACGGCTTGGTGGGTTTCATGATCGCTAATGGTGCCGAGTAAGGCAGCTGTTCGCTGATCATCGGCCCGACGCTCTAAACCCAGCGCCCCTTGACCTGGAGCGGGTACCCATTGCTCAGGGTTGAGTCGAACGACGTCAAAGTCATTCAGATCCAATCCCAGGCGATGAATCCCAGCTTCTGCAAGAACAAGTGCGTCAGCATCACCGCGTCGAAGCTTGTCGAGTCGCGTCGGGACGTTACCCCGCAGCGGGACCGCACGAAGGTGGGGAAATGCTGCCTCGAGCATGGCAATCCGTCGAGCCGATGACGACCCGACGCGTCGCCCTTCGACGCTCAGGTCCTCGCCGCGACGCCAAATCAGGAGATCAGCGGCGGGGGCTCGAGCCGGAGCCGTGTTCACGACTAAGCCGGGTGGAGGCTGGACCGGGAGATCTTTGAGGCTATGGACCGCAAGATCGACTTCACCCTCAAGAAGAGCCACCTCGAGCTCTTTGGTGAACAAGCCTTTCTCAAGATTACTTTGCAGCGGTAGATCGACCAAGCGGTCGCCGCGCGTGCTGATAATTTTAAGCGCTCCGCAACCGAGCTGGTCACGGACCCAAGTGCTTTGGGTGCGCGCCAGCAAGCTTCCGCGTGTGCCGATTATCGGGTGGGTCATCAGCGCTCCAAGAGCTCAGGGGGGAGTTGAATCGCTTCGCCGATTACAGCGATCCAGTCTGCTCGCATTCCAATATCGTATCCAAAGGGCTGCGCGATCATCACATCGAGCGGTAACGCGAGAAAGATAATTCCGAGGTACTTGATCGAGAAGAAAAACATTTTCTTCCCCCAAGCCTCTTCATCGTCCTCACTCAGGGCTTGAATCGAGAGCTGGATGTAGCGAAGGCCCGCAAGGGTTGCCAGAATCAGAAACAAGGGACCCATACCGTTGAAGAAGGCAAAGAGCACCGAGGTGATTGAGAGCATGCAGACATAAAATAGATTCTGTCGTTTGGTCTCGGCGCGTCCACGGATCACAGGGAGCATGGGGACTCCGACGCGGGTGTAATCGAGGTCGCGCCAGATCGCTAAGGCCCAGGTATGCGGGCATTGCCATAAGAAGACGATACCGAACAAAGCCCATCCTGCCGGGTCGAGACGCCCTGTAACGGCGGTCCAGCCCACGAGCGGAGGCAAGGCACCTGCGATGCCTCCAAGGAGCACATTGTGAATGCTGTTGCGCTTGAGGACCATCGTATAGCCGACTGCGTAGAAGATCAGCCCAGCGAAGGTGGCGATAAAGCAAGCCCAGTTGATCCCTCCGTTGCGAGGGTCGGGGATTTGCGTCAACAAGACGCCTGCCGAGGCGGCCGCTAACATGATGGCAAAGACGGTCGCGTGTTTAGGGCTGATGCGACCTTGCGGGAGCGCCCGGTTCTGGGTGCGCTCCATTTGCGCATCGATGTCCCGATCAAAGACCATGTTCCAAGCCTGAGCCGCTCCCGTAGCGAGGGTTAAGCCTGCGATGGTCCAGAACATCAAACTCAGGTCGGGCTGACCTTTAGCCGCCACGAACATCGTGCACAGTGTCGTCAGCGCGAGCAGACGGCTCACGCCTGGTTTGGTCAGAGAATAGTAATCACGCCAAAGCGGAGGCGCCGAGTCTGCCACGGGAGCCTCTCTAGACGGAAACCTTACTTGGCTTCGGTCCCTTTCGCCTCGCCTTTGATGTCGGCATTTTCACTCGGCGGCATGGACTCGGGAACTGTTTCGTCCTGACCGGGTAAAACCGGGTCGGGTAGTTTCGAGTTCAACCCAAGCTCAGTGAGCCCTGGGAGGAGAAAGTTCGCACCCTTATAAATCGTCAGACCAAAGGGTTTCGCAAAGCTCAACTCGTAAGCGATCGCCGCTTCCAGTGTCATCGATTTGGCAACCGAGGACATGGAGTTGTCCGGGGCAGGCGCAGCAGGAGAAGCCGCCGGCTTTGCCGTCGCTGTGTCGGCGGCTGCAGCCGCTGGCTTGGCAGAGGCTGCTGCGGGTTGAGCAGCCGGCTCAGCCGTATCTACTTTGGCGGCAGCAGGTTGTTGATCAGCCGCTGGCTTCGCAGCCGCTTTGTTTGCTGTTTGATCTCCCGCAAAGGTGCTTGACGAGAAGACCAGAAGGCTCAGTGCAACGAGGCGCATGAGAGCTCCTTAGACCTGATGGTGGTGCATGCATTCATGCAACCGAGGGTCTTTGATCGGGATGATATTTTGCGCCGTGAGCGCTTTGCCTGCGACCAGCAAGAAGGCTCCGAAGAAACCCAAGATCATACTCCATTCAATGAACGGAATACCAGGCCCTGGATGGGCGGAGCCGTAACGAGCAGCGGGAGCGATCACCCACCACATCTCATACGCTTGAAACACGATGATCCACATGCAGATGTACTTGAGTCCAGTACCCATCCGTTTGATACCGTGCCGCAGCAGGATCGCGAAGGGGATGATGAACTTACAGGCAGGAATCCACAACGAGTGGAGCAACCAGCCGTCTTGAGCGCGGTGCATGAAGAAGGTCGCCTCTTCAGGAAGGTTTGCGTACCAGATCAAGAGGAACTGACTAAATGCGATGTAGGCGTAAAACACGGTGAAGGCGAAGGTGAACTTAGCGGCATCGTGAACGTGATTCTCGTTCAGCCATGTCTTTGAGACACGGTTCGTTTCAATCAACCACACCGCCACCAAACAAACCAGGGCGCAGCATGCCTGCCAGTGACCAGCGAACATATACACGCCCCACATGGTCGAGAACCAAGTCGGCTGTAAGCTCATGACAAAATCGACAGCGAGGGCTGAGTAGCCCAGCGCAAAGACGATCAGGAATGGGCCCGCCATGCCTTGCTGCCGCCAGGTGTGCTCGGTGTCGCCGTCCTGATCTTGGGCGTAGGAGTGGTTGACCATCTTACGGGTCAGAAACACCAGCAGCGCCATGACGACGACATAGGTGATCAAGAAGCGTGGGATGTTGAGCCACCAGAGCTTGGACTCGATGACCGCCGCATGAGCCCCGTGTGGGTGCAGCCAGTGCTCAAATACGCCATGGGGCACAAACAGGAAGGCAACGCCTCCCAGGCCCAGCACCGCAGCGTAGGGAAGCCAGCGTGTCATCGCCTCTGGGATGCGCCGAATCGTGACGTTCCAGTGGGCAGTGGTTGCGTAGCCTACCGCCAGAAAGAAGCCGGCAAGAAGTGCCAAGCTAAAGGTGAACCAGAAGCCGGCTAGATATCCGGTCTGGAAGGCGATGAAATCTGTTGCGATGCCGACAATGGCGCCAACGACGCCGATGCCCATAAACGCAAAGCAGAGCGACTTGTGCCACGAGGGCATTTCGACGCGTGCTGGAATTTCAAGTTGCTCGTGTGCCATATGCTCGAGCTCCTATTCAGCCGCGGACGGTGGGTTTTGCACCGTGCCGAGGGTTCGCACGTAGTGGACAACAGCCCATCGCTCGAGCGGTTCGAGTTGTCCGGCGTAACTGCCCATTACGATGTTCCCTTGGGTAATCACGTGAAAGATTTCTCCCGGACGGTTCTTGCTGAGCGCATAGACTCTAGCGTCCGTCAGGTTATTACCGGGTGTGACCCCTCGATCGGTCGCCGCGCTGCGCGACTTCGACATGGGGCCCAAACCGTCTAAACCATGGCAGGTCGCGCAGTACGTGTTGTACATCGTCTGACCGACCTCAAGATTCTCAGCGGTCAGGGGCAGGGGGTTCTTCAAAAGATCTCCAGCCTCTGCACGCCCTTCCGGAGATTTGGGAAATGGATACTCCGTCTGGCCAGTATGGATCGAACCGGGGGGCGGCAAAAGACGCCCTTTTTCTTGGGCTTCCGTGGCCGTGCTGTCGTCCATGTCCAGTCGATTAAACGAGACGAACGGTTTGTCGCCAGCGGGGTAGCCAATCTCGATATTGCAGCCTGACACGACCATCGTCATCGTCAGGAGGTTGAGTGCGAGGTACTTCATTCGGAGTCCTCCCGATGCTCGAGAACCTCATCGGCCCCAAGCTCCTGGATGAACTGTTTGACCTCGTCAGGGTCAAAGCCCTCATTGTCAGCGCCGATCCACAGACCGAAGCGATCGTCGGTGAAGCGCTTGTCGATGATGGTGGGTTTAAGGTTTGGCATACCTTGGCTTAGGAAGACGCCAAAGAAGGTCGACAAACCACCGAACAGAACGGAGAGCTCGAACATGATCGGGACAAAGTCCGGAAACGCTATGAACGGGCGGCCGCCAAAGTTCATCGGCCAGTTAAAGCCCATGATGGTCACCTGAAGCGTCACCGCAGTGGTTAGACCGATCATCGCAAAGGTGAGCGTAACCCATGGCAACCATGAGCGGCTTAAGCCCATCGCTGGGTCGAGACCGTGCACTGGATAAGGCGTAAAGCAGTCCCAGCTCTCATAGTTCCGCTCTGTCGTCTTGCTCGCTGCGTGGATCAGGTCATCCGGGTGACGAAAGACACCGTATATTCCTCTAAGTTCAGACATCAGTGCGCTCCTTGCGGATGCTGGGCGGCAACACCTGCGCCGTCATCTGGGTTGTGCACACTCTTGACCTCGGCGATCGCTACCGTCGGGAACGTTCTGCAGTACAGGAGGAAGAACATGAAGAACCAGCCAAAGGAGCCGATCGTCAGTCCCCAATCGAACGGGCTCATGACGTACAAGCCCCAGTTCTGTGGCAGGAAGTCCTGCGTGAGCGAGGTGACGATAATCACGTAACGTTCAAACCACATACCGACATTCACCAGCAGTGAGACCACGAACATGACCGGGATACTGCGTCGCATCTTCTTGAACCAGAAGATCTGCGGCACGAAGGCGTTGCAGCTGAACATGATCCAGTAAGCCCACCAATACGTACCAAAGGCGCGATTTCGGAAGATGAAGCCTTCCCAGTGGGAGCCTGAGTAAGCCGCCATGAAGAACTCAGTTGAGTACGCGAACCCCACGATCATACCAGTAGCCAGCAAGATCTTATTGGTCGCCTCTAGATGGTTCATCGTGATGTAGTCTTCGAGCTTCAGCCAGGATCTCATCGGAATGAGAAGGGTGAGCGTCATACCAAAGCCTGAGAAGATCGCACCCACCACAAAATAGGGTGGGAAGATGGTGGCGTGCCAGCCCGGAACAATCGAGGTCGCAAAGTCGAAGGACACGATCGTGTGAACCGAGAGCACCAGCGGTGTCGCCAAGCCCGACAGGATGAGACAAGCGATTTCCCAGTGACGCCAGGCTCGATTCGAGCCGGTCCAGCCCAAGCTCAACAGACCGTAGATCTTTTTGCGAAGCGGATGGATGGCGCGGTCGCGAACGGTCGCGAAGTCAGGCACCAAACCCATATACCAAAAGAAGATCGAGATCGTGGCGTAGGTCGAGATCGCAAAGATGTCCCAGACCAGGGGTGAGTTAAAGTTCGGCCACAAGTAGCGATGGTTCGGATACGGAAGCATCCAATACACGAACCAGGCGCGACCAACGTGGACCGCTGGAAAAACACCTGCGGTCATCACCGCAAAGATGGTCATCGCTTCAGCCGAGCGATTGACCCCAGTGCGCCACTTCTGCCGGAAGAGGAACAAGACGGCAGAGATCAACGTCCCTGCGTGCCCGATACCAATCCAGAACACGAAGTTGACGATGTGCACACCCCAACCGGTGGGGTGATTCACACCGTGCATACCCATGCCGGTGAAGAGGGTGCCTGAGACGATAACGCTCCCGAAGATCGCTGCGCCGAGCAGCGCAAATCCGAAAGCAATAATCCAAGGCAACGAGGGCATGCGCTCTAAAGGCGCACAGACATCCTCGGTGATTTGATGAAAGGTTCGCCCATTGAGAACTAGGGGTTCACGATCCCAGCGAGGACCGCCGAGAGGACCCTTTTTCTCGTTCAGTACGGGCGTTCCGTAGACTTGTTCAACTGCCATCGAGCTGCTCGCGTCCTAAAGGTTCTGTAGAGCCACCGTTAAGGGTTCCAAATTCGAGTAAGATAGAAGACCGACGGCTTAGCGCCGACCTCTTCCAGAATGCGATATGAACGAACACCTGCAACCTGCTGTGAGATGCGAGTCTCAGCGTTGTTCACATCGCCAAAGGTAATGCAGTTGACGGGGCAGGCTGACTCACATGCTGTTTGCAGCTCGCCGTCATCACGTACTTTTCGGTTTTCGCTACGTGCTTGAATCTTAGCCTTCTGCACACGTTGCGAACAGAACGAGCACTTCTCCATGACCCCGCGCGTACGGACCGTGACCTCCGGGTTGTACCGGTTGTTCAGGTCGCCTGCGTTGTTGTAGCGTGCATGGTTCTTACCTTCTGGGTTGACCATCGTGGTCAGCCAGTTGGTCCGCTCAAAGCTGTATTCGAACCAGTTGTAGCGTCGGACTTTATAAGCGCAGTTGTTGGCGCAATAACGGGTGCCGACGCAGCGGTTGTACACCTGCTGGTTAATGCCTTCATCATCATGCATCGAAGCCGTGAAGGGACACACCGTCTCACAACCTGCGTTTTCACAGTGTTGACACATCATCGGCTGGAAATGCACTTTTGGATTATCCAGCGCGCCTTCAGGAAGCGCCGCCAAATGATCCCAGTCCTGGTGCTTCGCCTCTGCTAGCGGGTTATCCAGCTGGGCATCAAACGAGTAGTAGCGATCGATGCGCAGCCAAGCCATCTCCCGATTGCTCAGGACGCCCTTTTTACCCACCACCGAGATGTTATTTTCGCTCTGGCAGGCGATCACGCAAGCATTGCAACCCGTGCAGGTGTTGGTGTCGATGCTCATAGCCCAGCGGTAGCCCGGATACTCGTGACCGGCCCAATGGCTGGGTCCGGAGTGTCCGCCAACGAAGGTTTTGTTCTTGCCGTGTGGCTCGTAGGTAGCGCCGCCATATTCATGGTTGTAGTGGTGTTCACCACCGCCATGCTCGCCATGACCCTCGCCGTGAGCTTTACCCTGCCCATGATCAGCACCCTGCTTGGCTGCTGCAGTTGACTTGGTATTCCAATCGGTCAGGCTTGATTCCGGACAAAGGGGACGCAGCTTGTTGTTCAGAAGGTCGGCGCGGATATCAATGCCTCGGCCGTCGCGCGGGTCATCGCCGCCGATTCGAGGAATCTGTGTCCAGCCTTCGGCAGCTACCACTTCGCCGACCTGAGCGCGCCGGCCGTTGTTGGTCATCAGGCTGTAGGCGTTGACCCCAACACCGTTGCCCACGTCACCGACAGCCGTTCGTCCTAGACCGGCGTACAATACGACGGTTTTGTCCGCTAATCCGGGTTGCGTGACGATCGGTAGCGAGAGCCGGTTGTCGCCCACCGAAATCATGATCGAGTCGCCGTCCATGAGGTTCATCTCACGGGCTGTGCGCGGTCCGATCTGAGCGACGGACTCCCACACGACGTGAGTGATCGGGTCTGCTAGCTCCATCAACCAGCCGTTGTTCGCCTGAACACCTTCGCCATCTGCGAAGGCGTTACTCGACGCCAGCATGACATCCCAAGCATTACTCAAAGCTATGGGGCCAGTTGGGAGCGTTTTGACACCCGCAGCGTTGAAATTCGTCGCCGGGGTGTTCGTCCCGATATCAAAATGGAAGCCATCCCGGAGCGCTTGATTGAAACTCCGCTTCGAGCCCGAGGCTGTTTTCTGCCGGAAGAAGCGAGCGTTCCAAGAGTCCTGAAGATAGTAATAGGCGGGAGAGGGAGCCTCACCTGCTTTAGCTGCCTTGCCTGCTTCAGTGACCGCCGAATGCAGCCGTCCGCCCATCGTCCAGGTCACCCGTCCGTTGGCATCCTTGAGGTTACCCCAAGCGATGAGGTGATCCAACAAGCCTCGGCTATCATTCATCGGCCGAATCGATGGCTGTTGGATCGCATGCATGCCGACCTCGGTCGCCGAATCGCCCCAGCATTCGAGATCGTGAGCAAGCGGAGCAAACCAGTTCGACTTCAGCCCTGTCTCGTCCAGTCGATCGCCGATATAAACGACATTCTTGACCTTCTCGAGCGCCGACTCAAAGCCAATCGCTGCCCCCAGATAGACCGGGTTGGTGTTGGCGATGATCAGCGTTTCAACCTGACCTTTGTTCAGCTCATCGATCAGCTCAAGCAAGGCTCGGAAACCCCGAGCGCCGCGGAGCGTGCCGTCCATAACGACCGTCTGTCCGATGTTCCCTAACAGGTGGTTGATGAGCAGCGCCATCTTATCGAGTTCAACCGATCCGAGCACGCCGCCACCAAAGACAACACAGGAGCCTGCATGTTCGACCAAGCGACTCGCCAGCTCGGTCAAGTCTTCGGACTTAACGCCTGTCTCAGTCGCAACTGCATTGACGTCGTAGCCCTTGAGTTGATCAAGAATGACCGCCGATGCGTTGCGTTGCTTGGCGATGAGATGAGCCAGCGCCCCAGCCAAGCCCAGCAGGTGCCCTTGACGCACTCGAAAGCGGCGATCGGCATTCGCACCGGTCATCGTCAATCGGGGTTCAAAGACGACCGTCGATGACATCTTGACCCCACGGTTCTCAACCGAGCGGCTTTTCGCCCAGTCGCTAGAGAAACGTTCTGGGCTGATGAAGTTGTCGAGGAAGTCGGCGCCAAACGAGACGATCGTCCGTGCTTCCGCTAATCGATAATCAGGGAGTCCGTCCAATCCGTACAAGTCTTGAGCCGCTTGCCGAAGGTTGTCATGTCCGTCGGGTTGCCAGGCGACATGCATGGACGACACCGCAGCCCCACCAGCGACACCGCCGAGGAACTCGTAGATAGCTTCTTGAGTCGCGTGACCTGAAACCGGACCGGTCAACAGTCTCGTCTTAGCGCCTGATGCTCGCACCGCTTCCACCACGGCTTTGTCCAGCGCCTGCCAATTCGAGGCTGTCGATTTGCCGCCCTTGACCTGAGCTGGACCAGTTGCCCTGTCCGGATCGTAAAGATCGAGGATCGCAGCCCCTTGACGAGCGGTGGTGCCGCAGGTGCCTGAGGGGTGGTTGAGGAGCGCCTCGATGTGGATCGGCTTGCCCGCTCGGGTGCGAACCCTCGCCGGAGCGCCATGGATCGTTGTTGCGTAAAAGTTTGGGCGGCCCGGTTGGGTCTCTCCCTCGCGATTGACGTATGGAACGATGGTTTCAACAGGAACTTGACAGCCCGTCGCTGCGGTCAGTCCAGCAGCCGCTGTTGCCGCACCGCTGAGGCGCATGAAATCCCTGCGGTCCATTTTGACCTGCTTGCCTCCATCCGGAAACTCGACCTGGATGGAGTTAGCTTGAGCAAGGTCGCCGTCAACCAGCGGAGGCGGGCTAATCGGGCGCCCTTGAGCGTCAAGTGCGTCACTCGAGATATCCTCGGTGCTAAGCCACACGTTTTTCGTCATCTTCTCTTTTACCTCCTACCGATGGCAGGTTGTGCAGTTTTGAGGGCCGGCGATGTCGAGATGTGCTGCCTTAGCGTAATCGCTATATTCGCACTGACCGTCAGGGTTGCATGTTTGCATCCGCCTGCAGTCGTCGTCGTTCGAACACATTCCCGAATGTGCCGTTCCATTGTTCGCTCGGGTGACGTGACGAATAAGCTCGCCCTCTTCGTTCCACACAGGCGCATTGATGTATCCCGGCTGTTGCCTATGGCAACTCAGGCACCAGCCCATGTTGAACGGAACGCTCACCTTCACTTTGTCCATCTTCTCGACCGGACCGTGGCATGTTGAGCATTCGATCTTAGCGGTCTTCACGTGCGGCTGATGAGAGAAGTACACATGGTCTGGCAGATCATGAACCTTCACCCACTCAATCGGTGTGTCGTTCTCAAAGTGTTCGCGCAGCTTGGCGAGGTGCACTGAATCTTCATCCGCCGTGTGCAAACGTTTGACCTGGTTGTGGCAATTCATGCAGATGTTGGTGCTAGGGACTGTCGCATGACGGCCCTTCTCTACCTGCGTGTGACAATACTGACATTCGATCGCCATCTCGCCTGCGTGCAGCTTGTGGCTGAACGGGATGGGTTGCTCGGGCGCATACCCCGTCCGTGGCGAGAAACCTTGACCGGCCAGGAAAAACACCTCGCCTAGGACAAGAAGCGTAGAAATTCCCAAGAGGGCACGGATCATCGCACGAAACCCTTCGTCAGTGCAGGTGCGCCCGAGGGCGCTTGGGGGTTCTCGACAGGCGTCAAAACGGGTTCAAACACGGGACGCTGCCGGTGCCGTTTAGTCATGACTTGCCGCGCTGGCAAGCGCTTCGCACAGGTTTTTACCGATCGATGACATCCGCCGAACTTAAAATTATAGCTGGCGCGGCGATTAGCGAGGCATCTCAGATGGCGTCCTGCTGCTTCTCTGATAATCTGTAGAGCGACGCACAGGCGGACCAAGTGGCCGCAGGATCTGAGGTTGTCGGTAGAGTGTCTTCTCGGGTACGGGGGGGCAATAAGGGAGTCTTATGAAGCGCTTTATGGTCATGGTTTCGGTATTTTTGGTTTGGGGAGGCGAAGCGCTTGCCCAGGAAATGCCTGAGGTGAGCGTTCGTCAGGTTCGTGCGCTCAATGGCGAGGGAGATGGGTCTGCGCTCGAGGCTGAACTCGTTCGAGTGACCGGGGTCACGACCACCGGTGGCCGCCAATACGCGCCAACGTCCAATTGCGACAGTCCGCCGTGCACTCCAGGCGTCGGGTTTTA
>JBDQPD010000107.1:0-11991 GCA_040260805.1 Myxococcota bacterium
GCAGAAAAGAGCATAATTCCTAAGGCGAAGACAGGTGCGATGCAACGTGCCATGATAACTCCCATTCCAATCAGACCACTTTGAAGTCCGACGATTTTCAATGTTCGACACCTAAGGCAGCGCAAGACCCATGCCAACCTAATAATAGCCCTTAACAGTGGGATTTAATGCAGTAGCCGCCCATTATGGGCTCGCCCGTTGACATAATTCGTCATCTCAGCGCTCACGCATCGACATGACTTGACGCAAAGGGATTCAGCGTCCCTGCCTCAAAGTCGATACAGATTGCGAGTTCGCTAAACGAGTTGATGGGAATCAGCTCAAGCGACCTTTTGATCGTATTGGGTAAGGCATCAACCTGATCCTGATTAGCCGCCGGATACACGACCCGCTTTAAGCCGTAACGCTGAGCAGCCAAGAACTTCTCGCGCAAGCCACCCACCGGAAGCACTAAACCTGTGAGCGTTAATTCGCCGGTGCAAGCCAAGTCCGCAGGCAGTGGCTTGCCCGTCAAACAACTGAGCATCGCTAAGGCGACGGCTACCCCAGCGCTTGGCCCCTCTTTCGGCTGAGCTCCTTCTGGGAGATGCAAATGCAGATCATGGTCCGCAAGCCGATCACCTGCCTCGCCTAAACGACTGTGCCTGGAGCGCAAAAAGCTGAAGGCAAGTTCAGCAGATTCTTTCATCACATCGCCCAGATGTCCCGTGCATCGCAGTCGTCCCTGACCAGGAATACAGACGGCTTCGATCCGGAGTACGTCTCCGCCGACTTGAGACCATGAAAGCCCAAGGCTCACTCCGGAGACTCCCGCCGCATGAACCGGGGAGCGCCCTGGCAAAGCCGGGCCCAAGAAACGCTTAAGACGCGACGGGCTGATCCGCTTGGAGCCCGCCTCGCTGACCACTTGGTCGGGCTGCTGCTCAAGGCACTCACGAGTCAAACGCCTGGCGCAGCGAGCCAGCACCCGATCAAGCCCGCGCACACCCGACTCACGAGTATACGAGCGAACAGCATGGACGAGCGCCGATTGAGTAAAGGTCACCTGACCGGGAGCAAAACCAGCGTCAACCAGTCGCTTTGGCGCTAAAAACCGACGCGCAATCTCAACCTTTTCCTCTTCGGAATAACCCGACAACCTCAGCACCTCGAGTCGATCCAGCAAGGGCGTCGGCAAGCGATCCTCACGATTGGCGGTGCACAAAAAAAGGACCTGAGACAGATCGACACCAAGTTCCAAATAATGATCCCTAAACGCGTGGTTCTGTTCGGGGTCGAGCACCTCGAGTAAAGCGGCAGCTGGGTCACCCCTCAGGTTGGCATCGAGTTTATCGAGTTCATCGAGCAACACCACAGGATTCATCGTCTGTGCGCGCTGCAGCGCTCCAATAATCCGACCAGGCATCGCGCCGACATACGTTCGGCGATGACCTCGAATTTGAGACTCGTCTGCGACTCCTCCTAGAGCGACTCGTACGAACTCTCGGCCCATGGAACCGGCAACCGATCGAGCCAGTGAGGTTTTCCCTACCCCGGGAGGTCCGACCAAACACAGGACTGGGCCGGATGCTCGTGGGCTTTGAGAGCGCACAGCTAAATACTCTAAGATCCGATCTTTAGGGTCGGCCAACCCATGATGCTCTGCGTCGAGCAATTTCGCGGCGTGAGCGAGCACCAAACGGTCCTCGGTGAAACGCGCCCAAGGCACACGAAGCACTTGCTCGACCCAATTGCGCAACACATTGGCTTCTGCGCTCATCACATGCATCCGCTCAAGCCTAACGAGTTCTCGCTCCACACGATCCCGAGCCTCATCAGACAACTCGGTCTCAGCGACCTGAGCGCGCAGTTCACCGACCTCATCGTCTTCAGAGCGGCTCGGCGATCCAGCGTCTGCTCGACGCGACTGATAGCGCGCCGACTCGGCACGATGCACGCGCTGCCTATGCGTCGCTAGCTCAACCTCTAAGGCGAGCAAAACACCTTGGGCGCGTGCTTCAAGATCTAATTCTTCGAGCAGCTCTTGGCGCGCTAAAACATCGAGATCGATCAGGCCAGCGACCTGATCTAAAAGCGCGCTAAAGTCCTGCTCAAGCAGCAACTCTGCGGTGGGATAGCGGCCTCGATCAAAGCGATTAATTTCGTTGAGCTTACTCAAGATCGATTGACAAAGCTCACGCGAACGAGCGAGCGCGAGCCTGTCTTCTTCGACGTCCTCGATCCGACCGTAATAGCCGGACTCTTTACAGCCCAAATCGAGCAGACGCACCCGACCGAGGATCTCCACTTCGATGCGATGAACTCTGCCGTTTGTCTTTCTCGAAAGCCCTGAAGCTCGCACTTGGGCGAGCACACCGATGGTGAACACATCCCCTGCGCCAGGGTCTTGCGTTCGGCGATCAACCTGCGAAACCAGAACCAAATTTTGAGTTGTGGAACCCAGCGCGACCTCGAGCGCCGCGAGTGAAGCTTCTCGCCCGACCCGAAGCTGAATCTTTTGCCCAGGAAACACTACCAGTTCGCGCAGAGGCAAGACAGGTAGGGTTCGGGCTTTACTCATACAGCCTCGGCCAAATCACCTCGCTCTACCACCGGCGCTTCGCCGTCTCGGATAGCCTGGGGTGTTAAAATGAGCTTCGCGACGCTCGGGTCTCCGGGGAGGTCAAACATCGACTGCATCAACGCTTCTTCTAAGATCGCTCTTAGGCCTCGAGCGCCTGTGCCCCGATCCAGCGCCTTTTCAGCGACCGCCTCACAGGCTTCATCATCAACAACCAGCTCAATTTCATCCATAGCAAAGAGCGCCTGATACTGTTTGAGCAACGCGTTGCGCGGCTCTCGCAAAATCCGCATCAACCCTTCTTTCTGGAGGGGCTCAAGCGCAGCTGCTACAGGTAAGCGCCCAACAAATTCAGGGATCAGTCCATACGCAAGCAAGTCCTCTTGAGTGACCTGCGAAAACAAATCAGTCGTTGCTTCGACTCTTTTGGCTTGGGCTCCGAAGCCGATCTTTGCCCCGCCAAGGCGACGGGCGATAATCTGCTCGAGACCCGAGAAGGCACCGCCGCAGATGAAAAGAATCTGCGACGTATCGACGCGATAAAAGTCACCGTGAGGGTGCTTGCGTCCGCCTTTGGTCGGTACTTGAGCCATGGTACCTTCCATGATCTTGAGCAACGCTTGCTGCACGCCCTCGCCGCTGACGTCGCGCGTGATCGACGTGTTCTCTGATTTCCGAGCGACCTTATCGATCTCATCGATGTATACGATCCCACGCTCTGCGCGTGCCACATCGCCATCGGCAGCATGAACGAGCGCGCCAATGACGTTCTCAACATCATCACCGACGTATCCAGCTTCGGTCAGTGACGTTGCGTCAGCGATCGCAAAGGGTACATCTAAGAAGCGCGACATCGTACGCGCCAGGTGTGTTTTCCCCGTCCCGGTCGGCCCAACGAGTAAGATGTTACTCTTCTCAAGTTCGACCTCATCTTCATCAGGCTCTTGGAGAAGCTTTAGGCGCTGGTAATGGTTGTGTACTGCCACCGCCAACACCTTCTTGGTCTGGTCTTGACCCACGACATATTCATCGAGCGCTTTGGTGATCTGCGAGGGCGGCGGAAGATCACTTAAGATGTCGCTTTTGACCGCCGAATCTGATCCCGAGTCCTCGAGCAGGTCGGCGCACAGTTGGACGCAAGAGTCGCAGATTTGAGCACCGGGACCGGCGATGAGGTGGCGAACCTCTGCTTGCGCCTTCCGGCAAAAGCTACAGGTCTTGGGACGACGCTCATCAGCCACGTTTAGCTTCCCTCTTCTCGGTGCGTAATCACCTGATCGATAAGCCCATAATCAGCAGCCTCTTGGGCGCTCATATAGTTATCACGATCAGAGTCCTCGTGCACTTGATCCACAGACTTTCCGGTCGCCTCAGCGAGGATGCCTGCGAGCACTTGTTTGAGCTTTTGAATCTCTTGAGCCTGAATCTGGATGTCTGAAGCCTGGCCACGAGCACCACCGAGAGGCTGGTGAATCATGACTCGGCTATGCGGCAAAGAAGAGCGCTTACCCTTGGTTCCCGCGGCCAGCAGAACTGCGCCCATCGAGGCGGCTTTACCGTAGCAGATGGTCGCAACATCCGGCTTCACGTAGGTCATCGCATCAAGAATCGCCAAGCCGTCGTCCACGACGCCGCCTGGGCTGTTGATCATCAAGGTGATGTCAGCTTTAGGATCCTGACTCTCCAAGAACAACAACTGGGCAACCACCGAATTCGCCACGTGCTCGTCGATCGCGCCGCCGATAAAGATCAGACGATCTTTGAGCAGGCGCGACCAAATATCATAGCTACGCTCGCCGCGGTGATCTTGCTCGATAACAATAGGTGTCAGCAGACTCATGCTTCTTCTTCCTCTTTCTCGCTGCCCTTGGCGGCATCGATGACAAACGCCAGCGCCTTACGTTGACGCAGCTCACCGACAATTTGTTCCATCACCTCGGGGCGGCGGAACTGAGACTGTACCTTCGCCAGCGGCTCGCCGCTTCGTTGCGCTAAAGCGACCATCTCGTTGGCGACGTCTTGAGGGCCGGGTGAGAGGTCTTCTGCGTCAGCGATCTCATCGAGCAATAAACCCGTCTGAATTGCCTTGAGCGCCTGGGGGCGCATCTGCTCGCGAAAGGAGCCCAGATCGACACCCATCTCGGTCAACTGCTCTGGCGTGACGCCAGGCATCGCCCGAGCCAAGCTGCGGTCGAGCTGCATCTGAACCAAGCCCATGGGCACCTCAAAGGGGTTGGCCTCGATCAGCGCATCGAGCACCGCGTCCTCAAACTGGCGAGCGCTATTCTGCTCTGCCATTTCGACCAATCGATCTCGGACGGCATCAGTCAAGGTCGCTAGGTCTTCCGTTTCAAAAGTTTTCGCAAACTCGTCGTCGAGATCAGGAAGATCTGCGCTTTCGAGCTTCGTCACTTCAAAGGTATGCTTCACGGTCTCGCCCGCAAGGTCCTGGTTCTCGTTGTCCTCAGAGAAGGTGATATCCGCCTCGACGGTTTCGCCGACTTTCGCTCCAAGCAACGCATCACGAATCGCTGCTTCTAAATCGGCATCGCCGAGATAGAAGGATCGCTCTTCACCCTCAGCGAGCTGTTTGTCACCTTGGAAGGCGTCGAACTTGACCCCGACCTTATGATTCTCGCTCGCAGCGGTACCCTCTTCGGCTTCGGTGTATTCGGCTTTAGCAACCCGAAGACGCTCGAGCTCTTGATTGACCTCGTCATCGCCAATCGACTTGGTTTCGACCTCGAGTCCGAACCCATCAACCTTTTTGAGTTCGATCTCAGGGCGCACCTCGACGGTCATCGCAAAGCGGAAGGCTTGACCCTCATGGCAATGCGGATGGCCTTCAACTTGCGGTGGCAAAACCGGGCGCAAGTCCTCTTGCTGCACCGCTTCCCGATAAGCTCGGTCAATGATCACCTCCGAGACTTCGTGAACCACCTGCCCCTGAATTTGCTTCTTGATACGGCGAACCGGAACTTTACCTGGCCGAAAGCCAGGCAACCGCACACGCGACGCATAGGCCTTGTAGGCGTTATTGAGTTCCCGGTCACATTCGACGGCGCTGACCTCAAAGTTCAAGCGCAGCTCGACAGGGCCTAGACGTTCGACAGTCACTTCCACGACAGACTACTCCATGCGGCAGCTTCTACCGCGTCAATTCAAAGCTGGTACGAGCGAAGGGACTCGAACCCCCACGAGTTGCCTCACCAGGACCTAAACCTGGCGCGTCTACCAATTCCGCCACGCTCGCGCTGGACCGGGCTCTTGCAGACGCGCACGCGTGAGCGCAAGCAAATCAGGTCATTGAATTTCAGTTCGTTGCGTCTTGGCTCAAGGCCGCGATGGTTTCAGCGGCTAAATCAGGGCCTCCACCGGCGAGGATTTCCTCGACACCAGTCGGGCTGGTCACGTTGATCTCAGTCAACTTACCCCCGATAATATCGATCCCAGTGAACACCATACCGTGCGCTCGCAAGAAGGGGCCAATCGCAGCACAAATTAGTCGATCCTGTTCGCTCAACGCGACCTGCTCAGCTTGAGCCCCGACATGCATATTGCATCGATGATCTGATTCGCCAGCCACTCGATTAAGAACACCGCGAGGTTCTCCGTCGATCAAGATAACCCGTCGGTCGCCGTGTTGAACCTCGGGTAGATAGGCTTGGACCATGACCGGAACGCCAGGCTCCAGAGTCAGATCAACCAAAGCGTTCAAATTTTTATCCTGCGCATCAAGGATCAAAACGCCCCGGCCACCGTTGCCATCAAGCGGCTTTATGACCGCCCGTTGCTGGGCATGAACGAAGCCTTTGATTTGATCAGGGTCGCCGCTGACCAGGGTCTCCGGGATCAAATCCGGAAAGTTCAGGATTAAGGTTTTTTCATTCGCCCAACTCAGAGCTGCTGGATTGTTGACCACCCGCAGCCCTCGACGAGCCTCAGCGTCCAGCAACCACAAGGCGGAGAGGTAGGCGGCATCGACCGGCGGGTCTGTCCGCACGAAGACCAAGGATTGGCTGCTGACTTTGCGCCAGTTGCCCGGCGCCAATTCTTGGCGCTCATCAAAGGGGCGAATTTGCGCGTACAACGCATCGCCTTTCCAAGCCATCTCGCGCATCAAACACCAATTGGATGCATGACCGGCGGCTCGACTTGCGCGCGCCAGCGCCAGCGTCGTGTCGGCGCCAGCGACCAACTGATCGATGGGATCACAAATATACAGGTGTTCAGCCAAACCGACTCCCAATCGCTGGCGCATTGGTTACCGTGAAACCGATCCGGCCGCCAACAAACCTCTGAACTATTGAACGCTCGAAAGAGTAGGTTTTTCGTCAGCATTTCGCTAAGCGCTAGGGCCACAAGGAGTGAACCGGTTTGGCACACCCTACTGAAGCATTCAGACGAGGCGAGCGGAGCGACGGCGAACTCCTCATCGGTGCGGAGCACGAACTCTTATGCATCGATCAAAACGGTGCGGTCCCCGGTTATGCTGGCAGCAACGGCATTGCGGCTGTCTTGGCCGAGCTGGGTGATGCGCTGGGCTGGGATTCAAGCCTCGAAGATGATCTGGTGATCGGCCTCAAAGGGGCGACCGCCAGCGTCACTCTAGAACCCGGGGGTCAACTGGAGCTTGCCGGAAGCCCAAACGAAAACTTGCACCAGGTCGCGGCCGAGGTTTCAGAGTTCCAGCAAGCGCTGTCTGGAATAGCTCAGCCTCTTGGCTTGTCATTCTTCGGCATGGGTTTGCGCCCGGTTGTCCCGCTCTGCGATCTGCCGATGATGCCCAAATCACGGTATCAAATCATGCAAAAGGTGATGCCAACGCTGGGACCAAGAAGCCTGGAGATGATGTTCAGTACCGCCACCGTGCAAACAAATCTCGACTTTAGATCCGAGCAAGACATGACGCGAAAGTTTCGCGTTGCGGCATGCCTGTCCCCCGTAGTGGCTGCTCTTTTTGCCAACTCACCGTACCAAAATGGTCATCGAACCGGCCGCGCATCGGAGCGCTATGCGATCTGGGACGACACCGACGTCGATCGCTCTGGGCGCTTTGACTGGATGGTGGATGAAGACCAAACCTACGAGCGGTACACGCAATGGGCGAGAGACCAGCGGATGATCTTCGTTCATCGAGACGGTCTGTACCATCAAGCTTCAGGTCTGAGCTTCGCGAAGCATGCCTCGAGTTCGGCTTATCAAGAGGGTGATTGGGAGCATCACTTAGGTGGCGTCTTCCCCGAGGTGCGCCTCAAGTCCTTTTTGGAATTGCGCAGCGCCGATACCGGCTGCGGTCAAATGGTCGTCGCCCTCAATGCCCTTTGGACTGGTCTACTCTACGATCAAGAATCGCTCGACATGGCCGAAGACCTCACCCGCGATTGGCGCTCCAGCGAATGGCAAGGTTTAGCATCGAGCGCGGCCACAGATGGCCTGTCCGGCGTCAGCGCGCTGGGCTCACTCAGAGAACTCGCTGCCGCCATCCTGGTCCTTGCAGACGGTGGTTTAGAGCGGCGCGCCCGACTCGATGACCGAGGTCAAGACGAGCGTCTCTATCTTGCGCCCTTGCACATGCTCGTGCACTGGGGCGCCAGCCAGGCTGAACTCTTGGTCCAGCGCTTTGGAGATGACGCCAAGTCAGCCCGGCAGTTTTGCGCACAAGATCTTTGGGAGTTTCCATGGTGATCAGACTAATCGCACTCGGCACGCTGTTGCTCAGCGCTTCGGTCGTAGCCGCCGGCGTCGGTGTCCAGGTAGACCTCAACCCCATCGTACCGCTGGGTAAAAAGCCGACCCTAAATGTCGTGATCAAAGATAAGCTCAAGCTGATCGAGGTCCGCCTCAAACGCAGTGACGGCACCGTGATTACGCGCAAACATAAAAACCCGCGCCGCGGGACACGTGTCCGCTTCGCCCTTCCCCAACCCGAAGGTACGCAACATTATACTGGCGAGCTGACCGTCCACTTCAAAAACGGTTTCACCGGCAAAATACCGCTCGAGTTTGATGCCTCAGTACATGGACCGCTCAAGATTGCGGTCGATCCCGATGGGCTTGATCTCAAGAACCGTCGTCTGAAGCTGCGCGTCAGTCGCCCTTGCGTGCGCGTCGCCTACACAATCATCGGGGTGACCGGTGCGCAACTTGCTCGAGAAGAAGAGCTGTTCGAAACACCGCGCAGCGCCGATACTCCCTTTGAAATCCCGTTGCTAGGCAAAGACGGAACGATCCTTAAAATCTCGGTCACTGCTTATGATGAGCAAGGCTTCTTCCAAGCGATTGATCTGTTCCCATGGAAGGTTGAAATCCCTCATGAGGACGTCGTCTTCGCGAGCGGTAAAGCTGCAATTGTAGGCACCGAGCGACCCAAGCTCGATGCGGCGATCAAGCTGATCAAACCTCAGGTTAAGGTGGCGAAGCGCTGGGCGCCCGTAAAACTTTATGTCGTCGGTCACACCGATACGGTGGGCGACCCCGCAAGCAACCGGGCGCTCTCCCTCAAACGGGCTAAAGCTATCGCTAAATACCTGAAGAAAAAAGGGCGCCTACGAATTCCGATTCGGGTGGCGGGAGTTGGCGAAGACCGGCTCAAAATTAAAACCGATGACGAGACCGATGAAGCAGCGAATCGGCGAGCCGAATACTACCTAGCGATCCAGCCGCCTCTTTCTGGAGTGCGCTGGCACTGACTCAGGGCTTGGCTGCTTGAATGAGCTGCTTGTGCGTCACCAGCGCGCTGATCTGACCGTTCTTGAACCGAACCTCAGCGATGCGATCGAGTCCGGGGCGTCGCCGACAAGGTGGCACATCAAGAACTCGCCAGCGGTCTCCTTGTTCACCCATCGGCTGAAAGCAGCCCAACCAATACCGCTCAAAGTCAGCCCTGAACGCGCCGACGCGTAAGGCCTTCATCCAGATGGCTTCATCCGGATCGGCGCTGGCTAATTCAGGCAGGGCTTCTTCGCCCTCCGAGTTAAACAGATCAGACCGATCAAGCTGCTCGACCTGAACCGGGTTGCGCGCCCGCGTCCTGCGTATTCGGTCTGCGAGCTCGCCCGCCTCAAAGCGCACCTGCTCAGGTCCTGAAAAACCATCGAGCGCCTTGAGCACGCGGTCCACGTCAGCGCCATGAAGACTGGTTTTAAAATCGACTTTAATGGCGGCGGAGTAAGCCTGTCGTATCGCTTCTAAACGATGCTCGGCTTCTGATGAGTTCGCACAGCCCATGCCCACCCAAAGGACCAGCAAAGCAGAGCAAACGGTTTGCATTAGTAAACTTCGCGCCAATGCATGATCAAGTTACGAGGCCTCGCCTGATTCGGTTCGGTGCCCGGCAGCGTATTGTCTGCAAAGCCACCGACGGGTGTCATCTCAACCCCGGAATCGGTGACCCGTCCCAGAGTCTTTAGCATGCCTGCGCCCGCATCATAGTAATACAGGCGCCCATCGGCTAAGAAGGTCGGCGGTGCAGGCTCAGGCGAACAGGTCGACTGGCGCGGGTCGCAGATCACCTCGTTGCAGGTCTCTGTACAGGTGTCGAGATCGACACAGCGCATGCGCTGGATCGACCCTTCACAGCCATCACCGCCCTGTACCGTGGTGTAGATTGCGGTGCCCTTTGAAACCACCGGCGCCGAGACGGCATACTCATCAGGGCCTAAGCGCGCATTGCGCGCACTCATTAGGTTGCATCCCGGATTCAAAGTCGAACTGCGTGGGTCATTCGGTTGACGTTCGCTCAGCACGCGCATCGAGCCTCGGCGGGTCGGCCGACCTTCGCCGCCAACATCAGCAGCGGTGGCGATAATATTAAACCTTGCGGCGTTGCGCTCGCGCATGTCGATCATCGGGGCGCCCACTTGTGGCTGCATACCCAAGGCAACATCCGAACCCACGCGCTCGGTCAGCGCCCATGCTGCACCGTCCGGTCTGCCGCGCGCATGCAGATCAAGGGTGAGCATACGCCCCCTAGTGGTTCCAACATAAGCTAGATCAAGAACTCCATCACCATCATGATCGATCGCCGAGACGTCGGTCATGATGCCCTCACCGGCCAGCTGGTTCAACACATAGCGCTGCATCACCCGACCGGTCGTCAAATCAACGACCATGACCGCCGGCAGATCGCGGCACCAAGGTTTCGGGCAGTCAAACTCGCGACGAGACTGTGCGTTGCCTATACCCGAAGCGACGATCATCACCGGCTTCGTCTGCTGACCACCTACATCAACAAATCCGACAGCCGGGGTTGAGTGGACCTCACCCAAATACTGATCACCAAACTCAAAGACTGGCTGCGGGCTCAAGGGCTCAGACACATCGAGAACGACGACTTTACGAGCGCCGACCGCAGGACAAATCAACAAGGCCGACCAGCCGCCACGCTCTTCAGCCTGAGGAAGATCTAGCTTTGCTTCAAAGGCGCGACAGCGGCCATCCATCAAGCTCGGCTTGTCCCCACGGAACCCGGCAAAGTCAGGCGTAAAGACATCTCGCAGGTGCTCATGATTGGCTCGAGGCAGATACGACCATGCCTCCTCGCCTGCGGTGTGAGTGACTCGCTCAGGCTCAAAACCATCGGCGCTGCTTGCGTTGAGGAAGAACGCATGGATGAGATGCCCTGCGCCGACATAGGCCATCGGCGGGTTGGCGCCGACCACAGCCGCATACGACTTGTAGTCAGGGTCGGTGTCTTGCCGAGCGGTGTTGCGGCCGTAACGCGGCGTGACCGGTGAGCTGTGCACCAAGGGTCCAAGTTTCCAGGCGCCATCATTGTCCATAAAACCATGTCGCTGGTCGACGATCTCGTCGCCCACACGCGCTTCGGGCTGCGTGGTGTCAATCCGCGCGCCGCGCAGCTTCATGATCATGCGCGACATCGCCACTCGCCGATCGTAATCGTCGCTCGGGTTACCGTTCTCGTTAAGATCCGGGACATCCCAACAAGGCGCATCGTTTGCGGCGTCTAGCGGGCAGCGGATTCCAAAGGAGCGATACCACTGCATGCGCTCACGCCTCGGCACCGGCCACTCAACGCTCGAGCGACGAAGGGCACCGGTCGACCAGGTCACTTGCGCCCGGTTGGACTCGCGCACTTCAACCCCGGTGAACATCTTACGCGGGTTCCGGTTGGTGGCATGGCCCGTTCGGTCTGCATAGCTGGTTCGAGTCGACAACAACGCGCCGGCATCCCAGCGGATGCTGGGGTCCCCACGGAAGGTCCACTCGCCCGAGAAGGGCTGGTCTTCATGGAACAAGCGATAAGCGTACAAGCGGCCGCGGTTACCCGGCTGTTGAACGATGGGGACTAAGATCCCGTTGTCGACCACTCGACCCACATCGCTCGGTGCGCTCCACAGGGTCGTGACCTCAGCTCTGCCGCCTTGATACTCGCCCGAGAAGGCGGTCTGAATTGCGCTCTCCAGCAC
>JBDQPD010000129.1:0-8662 GCA_040260805.1 Myxococcota bacterium
CAAAACCGGCGGCGAACGCCGCGCTGCCGAGCGTGAGCATCAGAATACTCAAACCGCCGCCTCGAGGAATCCACAGCAACACCCAGCCCACGAGCAACGCGACAATCAACGCCCCCATGATCAGGGTCGTCACCATACCGCCGCTGCCCGCCCAAAAGCTTTTGGCGCGCAACTCCAAGCCGCTCAGCGCGGCGAGCTCGAGCCGAGCCAGCTTGACTTGTCGATTGGTCGGCGGGCGACTCTTGGGTGATAATTTTACCACGAGGCCCCCTCCCGGATGACGGTGAGCCAAACAGGACGCATTACTCGTTGGGATCCGGCAGTAAAAGGACCGAAAGTGGCTGAATCATACCGGCGTCGAGATGCCCGGAGACCCGCTCGATCGGCACCACAATATGGGCGATCAAATCGGCGCCGTGATCGGTGATCACACCCCCAGATTTGGGCGCGTAAAACCCAACGACGTCGACCTTGACTCGTGAGCGTGTCTGAACCTGAGCGCCAGCGATATGAGCGGCTCGAGTGGTCGCCTCTTCATCGATTTGAGAGCCATCGACGACATGCCAAACCGCATTGACGATCTCGCCGCGTAAGCGAAAGGGCGTCGGGCGATCCATCGGCAGGCCGACTTGGCTCATACGTGCCGCAATCTGAGCGCCTAAATCAGTAAATGAGACCTCTTTGCTGATGGCTGAGGCGCGCCAGCGGTTCACGTTGGCGAAGACCATCATCGCGGCTTCACCCGTGGGCTCAGCGGTGACCCGGTCTGCAATTTTCCCATCGACGACTTCCGCCATCCAGGCGCCGCCTTCGACGAAGGTGACGGCGCCTTTGAGCCCTTCGAGCATCCCCACGCCGATGGTGCGCACGGTCGACAGATCCGCTAAGTCAACCTTCGCCGACCAATCACGCGCTTTGGTCACGGCGTGTAAACTCCCATGGACGACCACCTTGGGTAAGCGCTCAAGACGCGCCTGCTGCGATTCAACACGACTTTTTAATTCCTCAAGCGCTGCGGTGAAATGAGCATGAAGCGCTTTGGTCACGGTCAGCGCAACCAAGCCACCAATCACCGGCGGCAAACGACCTTGGTCGCGCCAGGTCACCTTGACTTTGCCCTCACCCAGATCGGTGTAGGTGATCGAACCGCTGGCGTTGAACTCCTCGCTCTCGATCGCCTCATCAAACCAGATCCCCTCTTTGGGGTCTGCTTTGGTGATCACCATACGGCCTTCGCCCATCAACGGACCCTTCCAGGACCACGCTGCGCCTTCGCCGCGCTCGGCACCCGTAAAAGTGAACTCAGCGTCTGGGTCGACCGAAGTGCTCCAGCCTGCCCAGCGCTTCCAATTTCGAAAATTCGAGACCTCTTGATGAATCACATCGATCGGCGCGGTCATCTCTTGAGTGACCTCGAGCGACCACGCCGGGGTTCGAAGCGCGCCCACCGCAACCACCACCAAAAAGATTGAGAAGACGCCAATTCCAAGGCGTTTGAGCCAGACCACGTCCGTTATCTCCTGTTAGTACAAGGCACGAACACGCACCTTATCGGAACCGACCACATCGCAAAGCTCCTGAGGAGCCTCTAGCCAGCTCGCTTCATCCTCGACCAGATACGCCGCGACGCCATGGCCACTGCGCAAACCACCAAGCCAAGCTCGGCGGTCGCTGATGTACAAAATATCACCAGCGATGACACCACCAAGTTGTTCGGCCAAGCCGGTCGATAAGCGAACCATCGCCCGCTGCGAATCGTTGATGCCCAAATCCGCAGACCGCAGCGCTGCCGCCGCCCACGGGGTGTCACGTTCAACGCCCGGTGCGCCCTTAAAGTGAGCCAGCGCATCGGAGACGGTTCCAAAGACCAGACCACGGAGCTCTTCAAAGGGTTTGGATTTCGTCCGCAAGGTCACCGTCACGCCAATGATCAGACACACCGCCAAGCCAAAGAACCCACGCATGAACTTGTACTGATTCTTGCCGTCAAAGAGCCCATCACTCGCCTCTTTCATCGGGACGCCATGGGCGAAGGGAGTGATCAATTCTGGCCAAATGATCGTCGCGAAAATCGCTGCGCCGCCACCGACCATCGTCCACACGGCAGCGGTTGGCGTAAATCGCTTCCAGAAAATACCGAGCAACAAGGCCACCACCAAGGGCGGCGTGACCGCAGCGGTAAAGGCGCCATGCGCTGCGTAGATCGATCCAAAGCTGGCAAAGACCGGAACCAACGCCACGCCGAGTAAGGTGATCGAGACGCTCGACCAGCGCGCCACGCTGAGCAGTTTGGCGTCCTCGGCGTCCGGGTGACTTGGCTTGTAGATGTCGTTGACCACAATCGCAGCAATGGCGGTGATCAAGGTGTCTACAGTGGACATCAACGCTGCGGTTAATGCCGCCATCACCAAACCAAAGACGCCGGGTTGGGTGAGGAACTCGCCGGCGACAAAGAAGGCTTCTTTAGGGGCAATATCGCCAGGCAAATAACCAGCATGGACCAAGGCTTTGGCGACCCAGCCGCCGCTCGCGACGACCACCGCGGCTAAGGGCATCAGCACCAACATCATGGTGATCACGGCTTTGCGGCTGTCAGCGACGGAACGTGCCGACAGCAAGCGCATGACCATGCCCTGATTCAAGAAGTAAAACATCGCCGAGTTCGCCATCGCGTCTTGCCAAAACACGCCGACGGCGGGGAACGACGGGTCCTCATTATAGACCGGAAACGCGAGCCGGTGCCCGCGCGGTAGATGCTGCCAAAACTGGTCGAATCCACCCAAGTGATCGATCCCTAAAATCAAGAGCACAAGCCCCGTCGCCAGAAGCATAGCGCCCTGGAACAGGTCGGTCATGATCACCGAGGTTTGGCCGCCAAAAGTCACGTAGACGGCGGAGATGCTCGCCACCAAAAGGGCTGCATAAAAGACCGGCCAGCCGAGCAAGATATTGAGCGCTTGCCCCATGGTGAACAAATTGATGCCGACGTAGCCGATCAAATAGATGAGCAACAGCCAGGTGCTGACTTTGCGCGCTGTGGGACCGAAGCGTCGATCAAAGAACTCCGGGATCGAAACCACCTTGGAAAAATAGAGCAAAGGCAGCCAGCCAAAGAGCAACAAAGGCACCCAAAGCCAGTCGTTCATATAGGTCTGAGATGAGCCCAAACCGTAGGTAAAGGCGACCTTGGAGTACTTCACGAAGCTGTACGAGCCGATGGTGGTGGCGACCAAACTAAAGGCGATCAACCACCACGAGAAACGCTGCCCACCGAAGAAGAAGTCCTTGGTCGACTTGTTGTGCCGACCAAACCAGGTCCCGATCCCAAGCATCGCCAAGAAATAAATGACCATGATAGCGTAATCGAGCGAGGTGCCGAGCACCTTTTGGCGTTTCCAGCCGCCTCGGTAGGGTACCGGATCAGCCTCGATCATGGTGCCGTACTGAAGGTAGCCTTGGATCCCGGCGAAAAACAGCAACCCGCCGATGCAGATCAACAAGTTGCGAAAGGGCCGACCCGACAAGCCGACGTAGCCTTGCTTCGCCGCGAGCACCATGCCCAGCGCAAAGACAGCGCCGCCCACGGTGTATTGGTAAATAAAGCCGTCCATGCCTGCTCCTTGGGGCATCTAGCGACCACCCTTAGGGCGCGCCGTCAATACTCAGGCCCCTCTCGACACGGATTTAGCACCAACGATCAGCCGTAAGTGATCTCATCGCGTGGCGCTTTGGGCATCAAAAAGGCAGCCGCTACCCCGGCGGCAAAACCGCCTAAATGGGCTCCGTAGGCGACGCTGCCGTCGGCGCCCATCAGCTGAGGCAACAAATTCTCAGCCACCAAATAAAACAAGAGCACCCAGCGCGCGCTGATCTGAAGGCGCCCGATATAGAATGGAAAAAAGAGGACAAAGAACTTGATCCGGTGATCAGGAAACAAAATCCAATACAGCCCAAGCACTGCGCTGATCGCTCCGGATGCGCCGATCAAGGGGATGCTTGGGTCAGCAGCCCAGAGTCCGTAGATGACGCACGATGCGATGCCGCCGAGCACATAAACACACAGGAAATTAAGATGCCCGAGGTAGTGCTCGATGTTGTCCGCGTAGATGTACAAGAACAGCATATTGCCCAGCAGGTGCATCAAGCCACCATGCAAAAATAGACTCGTCAGCAGGTCGGTCAGCTCAAACGAGGCCATCCTAAAACCGTGATTAAAGACGATCAAATCGTAGGCGGTTTGGCTGCTTGGCAAGCCCTTAAGGTGGCTAAACTCGAGGTAGGCGTCAGCGCCAGAGGCGCTCCAAACAAGGGGGGCATCGGAGGCAGGCACGGTCAAGAAGAAGTAAATTGCGCAGTTGGCCGCAATCAACAGCCAGGTCACCCAAGGCACAAAGCCTTCAGGGTTGGGTTCATCGCCATAGGGCAGAAACATAAAAGCCCTTTCAAGGCACAGGCTCGACGCAAGCCGAGTGATCATCCTCGGGTTGATTGACTCGGTCAACCGAGCAGGGTTTGACCCAAGGGCACAACCCATCACAGCCTGTTTGCGCAGAGCACCCGTCGCAAAGGAGCCGACTCATGAAGCTGATGCTCATGCGCCACGGCGAAGCCAGCTATGCCCAAGGCGCTACCGACCACGATCGGCCACTGACACAGTACGGAATCGATCAAGCGCGAGCTGCCGGTCAATGGCTCACCGAGCATGACCTGAACCCCGAGCTGATCTTGTGCTCATCGGCTCGTCGCACCCAAGAGACCTGCGAGCTGGTCGGGCAACACCTCAAGGGCAAGCCGAGGCTCACCATTGAGGATGAATTGTATCTTGCCGAAGCGACGACGCTGCTCAATTCGGTGCAAAGCCAAAATGTAAACGCGCTGCTTGTGATCGCCCACAACCCTGGCCTGAGCAGTTTAGCCACCGCCTTAAAGGGTGAGCAGTTGGGTATGGGGACCGCTTATATAGCGGTTTTTGAGCTCGACCAGGGCTCGAGCGAGCTCACCGGTTTGTTCACGCCCTAGGCACGGGCCAGACCCTTAAGTAAACAAGTGTAAACATTTGTGTGGCGCGCCTTGGCTTGCGCTCGCGTGCGTGTATTGAGCGGACGAACCTTCTCTTTGTGGATGATTTCGCCGATGACTACACAATCAAACGCTGTCGCAAATGAGCGCAAACCTGATGGGCCCTTGCTCTGGGTTAACGTGCTCTTCTTGTGTGGAAGCCCCTTCCTCGCCGCCGTCCTGGTGCCATGGTACCTCATGGAATCAGGCAGCCACTGGGTCCTATGGACCAGCGCTTTTGCGCTGTGGTGGTTCGCCGGTATGGGCATCACCGTCGGATATCACCGACTGGTCGCTCACCGCAGCTACGACGGAAACAGCTTCTGGAAGTTCTTCTTCTTGATCGCTGGTGGCTCGGCCATCCAAAACTCAGCGCTAACCTGGGCGACGTCGCATCGTCGCCATCACAAAGAGGTCGACACCCACAACGACCCTTACGACGCCACGCGCGGGTTTTGGTGGTCGCACATCCAGTGGATTTTGCATCACGACGAGAAGGTCGAAGACTTCTCGATGGTCCCCGATCTGACCTCCGACAAGCTGATCATGTGGCAGCATCGTAACTACAACGCGATCTGGATCACTATGAATGTACTGCTCCCGGCAGCCATCGGTCTGATGATCGACCGGGTCTGGGGTATGATCCTCATCGCTGGCTTGCTGCGTGTGGTGCTGGTTCACCAGGGCACCTTCTGCATCAACAGCGTGTGCCACATCATCGGGACGCAGCCGTGGTCGACCAAAGACACCAGCCGCGACTCGTGGATCAGCGCCTTGTTCACCTTTGGTGAGGGTTATCATAACTACCACCACACCTTCGCTGCAGATTACCGCAACGGTCTAAAGTGGTTCCACTTCGATCCAGGCAAATGGGCGATCTGGGCTGGCCATAAAGTGGGCTTGTGCAGCAACCTCAAGCGCACCACCGAGCAGCAGCGCATGAAGAAGCGCCTTCAGCGCGTGGCGGAGCAGTACTTTGCCCACCTTGAGCGCATGGACGAGCCGACTCAAGCCAGCTGGCGTGAGCGTCTCGAGGCACGCCTGGATAACGCCGAAGAGCGCTTAGCCGCTTGGTCGAGCCGGGCTCGCCGAGCAGCGCGCGACAAAGACGAGAAGCTCCAGGCTGCACTCGCCGAAGCCGAAGAGGCTTTCCGAAGCGCCTGGGCAGAGTTCCAAGACCTGGGACGCAGCGCTCGCCTAGCGGCGGCGTAGACACCGAGAGCTAAAACGCGTCGCTAGCGACTCGCTTTGACGCAACGGACAACAGGCACCTCGGAGTGCCTGTTGTTCTTTTTTCGCGCCAAACGAGGCGTTACGTTTCCTGAACCGAGCTACGGACCGCCCGAGACTCTTGAACAAATCATAGCCCTCAGCCAAACTCAGCGCCTCGTCTTTGGAGCCTATGATGCACCGATCGCACCTTTCTTTGCGTCCCCTAACCGCCCTTGCGTTGATCTTGAGTATGTCCTGCGGCGAACAAGTGGTGGTGCGCGAAACCCAAGCCGCCTGTGGCAACGAGCTGATCGAGCGTGAAGAACAATGCGATGACGGCAACGAAGACGCCGCCGATGGCTGCACCGACGGCTGCAAAACCGCGGTGTGCGGCGACGCTATTTTACGAGCTGACTTAGAGGCGGGCGATGAAGGCTACGAAGCCTGCGATGACGGCAACACCAATGACGAAGACGGTTGCCTATCAAACTGCGTGGTCGCCAGCTGCGGCGACGGCATCTTGCGCACGGACCTAGCCGAAAACGAGCTGGGCTTTGAAGCCTGTGACGACGGCAACACCAACGCCAACGATGCGTGCTTGATCGACTGCCAAGTGGCTCGGTGCGGCGATGGCGTGGTGCGCGGCGACCTCGAGCTCGGCGAGCCCGGCTACGAAGCGTGCGATGACGGCAACGAGGACGACTCCGATTTTTGCACCAACAGCTGCGAGCAGTCGCGCTGCGGTGACGGCATCGTCAACGCGGGTGAAGGCTGCGATGATGGCAACGAAGACCCCACCGATGACTGCAACAACTGCGTCCCTTCGAGCTGCGGCGACGGCGTCGTTCAAGACGGTGAGCTCTGCGATGACGGCAACGACGCCGACAACGACGCCTGCCTGACCACCTGCGCCCCGGCGCGCTGCGGGGACGGCTTGCTGCGCGAAGACCTTGAGCCCGGTCAGCCCGGCTATGAGGTCTGCGACGACGGCAACACCAACATTCAAGACGCCTGCACCGGGATCTGCCAGCCGGCGCGCTGCGGCGACTCGATCCGTCGCCAGGACCTCTCGCCCGAACAAGACGGTTTTGAAGAGTGCGACGACGGCAACGCAGACGACGGCGACGGCTGCTCGAACAGCTGCGGTCTCGAAACCTGCGGCAATGGACGGATCGATGAAGGCGAAGCCTGCGATGACGGAAACCAGCGCAACACGGACGCCTGCACGACCGGCTGTCAGCGCGCGCAATGCGGTGACGGGATTATCTATGAGGGCGTCGAGGAATGCGACGACGCGAACCGCATCGAGACCGACGCCTGCGTCAACACCTGCGAGGTGGCAAGGTGCGGTGACGCGCAGATCTGGGAGGGACGCGAGCAATGCGATGACGGCAACCAAGACGACGGCGACGGCTGCCTGAGCAATTGCACCACGCAGCGCTGCGGTGACGGGGTCGTCGCCCAAGGCATCGAAGCCTGCGATGATGGAAACCAAGATGATACGGACGCCTGCTTGAGCAACTGCGAGCGCGCACGCTGCGGTGACGGCGTGGCGCGAGCGGGCGTCGAGGATTGCGATGACGGCAACGCCGATCAAACCGACGCGTGCCTTGGCGACTGCACCTCAGCAGCCTGCGGCGATGGGCACGTCCAAGCCGGCGTTGAGGCCTGCGACGACGGCAACCGAGTCGACTCTGACGCCTGTCTGGACAACTGCGTCGAGGCGGCTTGCGGCGACGGAATTCGGCGCCAAGACCTAGAAGATGGCGAGGTCGGGTTTGAGCAATGTGATGACGGCAACGGCTCCAACGCCGACGCATGCCTGGACAGCTGCCTCTCGGCGCGCTGCGGCGACGCAGAGGTGCACGCAGGCGTCGAGAACTGCGACGATGGCAACCAGATCGAAACCGACGCATGCCTGAACAACTGCGCCTCAGCGCGTTGCGGCGACGGGGTCGTCCAAGAAAACGCCGAGACCTGCGACGACGGCAACGACATCGACACCGACAGCTGCCGCACGACCTGCGTGCCAGCGGCCTGCGGCGACGGCGTCGTGCGCCAAGGCGTCGAGGCTTGTGACGACGGCAACGAAATTGAAACCGACGCCTGCCGCAACACCTGCGTCGTCTCGGTGTGCGGCGACGGCGTCGTGCACGAAGGCGTCGAAGCTTGCGACGACGCCAACGACAACAACCAAGACGCCTGCCGAGACGACTGCGTCGCTGCCACCTGCGGTGACGGCTTGGTCCAGATCGGCGTCGAAGGCTGCGATGACGGCAACGCTATCGACACCGACGCCTGCCTCAATCGCTGCACGGTCGCGACCGTGCAGCGATTGAGGCAGGCGTCGGTGTCGATAGCGTTGCCGTCATCGCAGCCTTCGACGCCGATC
>JBDQPD010000146.1:0-7456 GCA_040260805.1 Myxococcota bacterium
GCGTCCTTATAGTGGGTCGCAAGCCTTGCGGCGCTCAACAATTCGAAGAGCTCCTGAACGCTCGGAGTTTTGAGTTGAACGCTCCAACCGCTTAGTTGACGACCAAAATCGCTACCGTGCGCTCGCTGTATTCGGTCGAAACTTCTGTCGAGTCGACGCAGCTAAACTGCCAACTCTGGGTTGGGTTGATGTAGGAGATCCCTGGCGCTTCGGGCGCCGTGAATGTGGCGCTCTCGTCGAAGCTCCAATTCCCGGAGCGGCTGCCTAGACATAAATTCATGACGCCATCGAGGCGCACATAAAACTGGGTGATGCATCCGGGGCAGTTCGTGCGGAGGTTTTCGACGGAGCCCCTCACTCGTAGACTAATTCTCGAGCCGGCTGGTGCTTGAGTGATCGGGGTCCCCGTGCCGTTCAGATCAACCGAGCGAAAGGTGATCGTTCGTCCCAGCGCAGTGTACGAGACGTTGCCGAGCCGCTCAGGACAGATGGTGTCTTCATTCCAAGCACCCTCAACGCATGTCCGGTTTGCGACCCCAGCCGAATCATTAGGACAGCGTACCAGCACGACCTCGGTGCTCTCGTTGACGCAGACATCAGGGTCGACGCAGGTCTCCGTTTGAGTCCACTCACCCTCGCTGCAGAGCTCTTCAAAAGTGCCGCCGTCGTTCAAGCCGCAGGCCTCAGGTCCAGCTTGCGTGCTGCCGTTGACGCAGACGTCGGTTCCCGTACATTCAGCGGTGTCTACCCAAGCCCCACCTTCGCACTTTTCAACCATGAACCCCTCGTCGTTCAAGCCGCAGGGTTGAGCGCCGGTCTGCAGGCTGCCGTTGACGCAGACGTCAGCGCCGGAGCACTCGGCGGATTCGACCCAGGCGCCGTCTTCGCAACGTTGCGTCAGGAAGCCTTCGTTGTTTAACCCGCACGTTGAGCCCTCCTGAGTCTCATCGTTCGTGCAGACGTCCTCGTCGACGCAGCGCTCTGAATCGGCCCACTGGTGTACGCTCGAGCCGGTCTCGGGGTCTGTGACCTCTGTACAGGTTTGCTCCAAAAGTCCGCCGCCGTTCAAGCCGCAGGCGGTGGTTCCAGTTTGAGTGTCGCCATCCAGGCATACCGGCGCTGGTGGGGTAGGCGTGCTTGGAGCCGACGGATCATCGCAACCGGTGATCGAGTGGACCAACAAGAGTCCGACGAGAAGCGGTGGGATCTGGTTTCCGAGCATGAGGAGTCTCTCAGTTTATGTCGAGGGCTGCTGGTCCTAGATACGACTGGTCCCTCTGCACAACCCCTAGTGGTTGGAGCGTATGGACGATGAATTGGTCGCCGTCTGAGTCACGGCTTGATGGTGGTGCCGTTGAGCAGAATACGCTCCCAGATTCGAAACCGCTCTGGGCTTCGAGATTCCAGATTATCCAGGGTCCCTTCGACCAGGCATTGCGCGTAGATCCGTGCGAACTCCGCCATGTCTTCCCATTCGTTGCTGTTGCCGTACCGGGAGGTGCGGTTGTTGTCGGCGCGGATGGCGTTTCGCCAGATCGGGTTGAGGATGTTGCTCTGTGGCTCAAGAATCGGCGAGTTGCCGATGCGAGTGTACTGCTCGAAGGTGTGACCGAGCTCATGGAGCAAGGTCGGCATCTCAGCCGTCCGCGTATCGATATAGTTCATGCTGCCGTACGCGGCGGCGCCTCCACCGAAATACGACGCATGGAGAAACTGCATCCCGCGGCCGAACTCGGAGATGATCCGGAGCCCGTACCAGTACTCGACCGGGATGCGCTCGAGCCGGTTCAGTACGTCTCGAATGTCGGTGTAGGTGATGGGTGGGTCGGCGCTGACGTTGATGTCGAAGGTGAGGGTATGCGCCTCATACTCGGTCGCCTGAAGCTCGACGTGGTACTTGGTCAGCGTGTGGTCGTCATTGAGGTCGTAGGTGCAGGTCTGCGCGCTGCAGTCCGCTTGGCTGCAGGTGGCGCATGCGACGTCGAAGCAGACGCACTCTTCACGGTCTGTCCAGTCCAGGATGCGCGCCCTGCCGTAGCGCGGGTGCTCGTCCCAGCTAAGGTCTTGTCTGGGCAGGTAGCCCCCAACGATGAGCGGTCCGATCTCCCGCCAGTTAAAGTCGCCCTCCTCGGGGTCGGTGCTGGTGCCCTCTGTGGCCGGTATGAGTCCCTCTGGGACCTCAGGATCCACCCAGTCCGGGACAGGCGCTTCGACTCCTGCGTCGGCTTCGACTCCGGCGTCGGCTTCAATAACCCCTGCGTCCGAGCCGCTCGGGGCGCTCTCAAGATCTTCGGCAGCGCAGCCGAAAAGAGGCAGTAAGGCTAAAAAGTAGAGGTGTTTAGACATCGTCACTCCCGTCATGCACGACCCTTGACGGTCTCAAAGCGAGTGCGCAAGGTGTGAGACGTTGCTACAGGATGCTGCCGACGTTCACCATCGTAAGCATCGCAAGACCTCGGCAGTTTTAATATTTGCCCATGTTTGATCGGCTGATCAAAGGGTTGCCCGCGACCCTATCTTGCGCAGTAAACAGGCTGCGCCATCGCCGACTTGAGGAAGCACCCATGGAGACATTTGAGTACTTTTGGGTGGAGGTCGATGTTGAGCGCGCCGGCGATGGCGGTGTGCACTGGTTTCAGACCTACAGCGTGCGCAAAGACAGCGGCAGGCGTCACCCCTATGCGGGCATCCAGCGACGTGACGATGGGCTCGTCTACAAGGACACGCAAACCTCGGAGGTGTTTGACCCGATGACGGGTGCCGCGCAGGGTTACGTTCGCCACCACGAGGCGGGAACCACAACCTACGAGGGGCAGGTCGCATGGGCGACCGAGAAGTACATCCGCTTTCTGCGCTATTTCGCGCGCGCCCAGATCATGAACCTCCTCAAGACTCATCGCGTCGACTCGACAAAGAGCTGGACGCTCGAGCGCTTCAAGAGCGTGGGTGACGAGCTGCTCGATTTCTACCCATCGCTTGAGCGGCTGCGCGTCGAGACGGGGGATCCGTTCTCGCCCACTGACGACGAGCCGTTTATGTTGATCTGGTATGTGCTCGCTGCGCTACGTGGCGAGTCGGGGGCGAGGGAAGCCATAGAGATAGCCAAGCCCAGCGTCTTCGAGCGCTGGGACTGGGGAGCCTATGACGGGTTCTTTAAGGGTCTGCTCGGCTGAGGCACCACGCCGGCTTGAACCTCGACCGCTGTTTGCTTTGGCGGGGCTGCGTCGACCTCTGATTCTGCATGGTGCGACTTGAGATCTGTGGTTTTAGCGCAAGAATTGAACGGTGCCGATCAGTCCGTCACGCTCCTCGTAGCGAACGAGAACCTCACCTTCGCTGCGCGCTCCTGTGCTCGGGTCCACGCGCCACCAGGTCTCAAAGTCGACGCAGTGCGTGTTCAGGGCGATCCGTTGAGGAACCGCTGCGCCAAACGTCCACCCACTGAACATGGACTGGTAGCGGGCTCGAAAGCCCTCGATGCCGCTGACGCTGAGCTCATCACCGTTGAAGACTCGCACATCAGGATGATAGCAGGCGACAAATGCGTCGAGATCGGATCGGTTGTACGCATCGAGCTGGCACTGAGCTAGCTGTTCAATCGTTGTCATTGGTGCTCCCGCTTGCTGCAGTCCTGAACCCCAACTGTCATACAATTTCGGTCCGGTCTCGCCGGTTCTTTCGGGATTTGATAACTTGATCCTTCGCTGAGGTCGACGCCGTCAGCTTGCTGATGGTTCGTCACGAGGTATAGATGCGACGTCACCGCGGCTTCGTCGTTTCAAGAGGTGAACATGACCCAGTTGCGGTGGCATTTCATGGGCGGGAGATGGCATGGACTTCTGGGATAAGCTGCTCGATCGAAGCGTTGTTTTTTCGTTCGATCGCAACGGGTACCGGCGCCACGCTCGGCGCTTTGAGTCAAAGGATGATCAGTCCAGCTTGAGCGGCCGCAACGTCTTGGTGACCGGCAGCAATTCGGGGATTGGCTTCGCCGCCGTGGAGCAGCTCGCCGCCCGAGGCGCCGCTGTCTATTTAGTCTGCCGCTCGCTTGAGCGAGGCCGCACAGCGATCGCTGAGCTCATGGAGCGAGTGCCAAACGCTAGGCTAGAGCTGCGGCAAGCCGATATGGCTGATCTAGCGAGCGTGAGCCAGCTGAGCGAGACCATCGACGTGCCGCTTCATGGGCTCATTCACAACGCCGGCAACATGCTCGACGCCTGTCAATACACCGCCGAGGACATCGAATACATCACCAGCCTTCACGTGGCGGGCCCCTACAGCTTATCGCTGCTGCTCAGCGAGCAGCTCGAAGCCGGCGCTCGAGCGCACGGTGCGCGCATCGTGTTTGTCTCGTCCGGGGGCATGTACACTCAAGGCCTCGATTCAGATGAGCTCTTTGAGCCCTCGGGGCGCTACGACGGGATGCGTCACTACGCCCACACCAAGCGCGCTCAGGTGGTCTTGGCTCAGCAGCTGCATGAGCGCTTCAAGCCCCAAGAGGTTGCGGTTCATTCGATGCATCCGGGGTGGGTGGATACGGCGGCGGTTCGCCGGGCGATGCCGAAGTTTGCGCTGCTCACGAAGCTTATTTTGCGCTCGCCCGAGGAGGGCGCTGACACCATCTCATGGCTCGCAGGTTACGAGGGCTCGGATATTGATGAAACATCCGGCTTCTGGTTCGACCGAGCGCGAGCGCCTCTGATGATGTCCAGACGCGTGTCCGTCCCAGATGAGGAGATCGAGCACATGATGAGCCGACTCGACCACCTGATCGCGCGACGCTAAGAGCCTACCGCTTGATGCTCGTAGGGACAGTGCCGGCAGGCGCTGCCGCAGCAGCTCCCTTGGCGCTCGAGCCCGAGCTCGGTGAACACAAGGTAGCCGGTGCGCGGATCTTTATAGCTAAGGTCTCCGCGTTCGCACGCTGCGCGGTGGAGCTGCTCAATGCTGGCGGTCACGGTGTTGTCCGAGCTGCCATCGCTTCCTTGAGGCATACTCTACTCGCTGCCAGGCTCGTCGGTTTCTGCGTCCTGAGCTGCCCTCAGCGCCTCTTGGTCGCTCAGATAGAGCCTCTCGACCTTCTTTCGAGCCCACTCGGTTTTACGCAGAAACTTAAGGCTCGATCGGATGCTAGGCTCGAACATGAAACAATGGATCCGTATTTGGGTTGCCACACCCGACCACCCTCGGCGCTGTACGAGGTCTTCGAGCATGGCTTTCAAGGTGACGCCATGGGTCGGGTTGTTGGGCTGTTCTTGGCTCATGGTGCTCCCAGGTGAAGACGAGCCCACGTCGTGGCTCCGGCGTCAAACTGGCTCTGACCACCATCTCAAGCATTGAACCGAAAAGTCGTCTGTATCAAGCGCTCGTGTGCTGTACGAGAGCACAGGGCCGGGATCTATGTAGCTTGGTCGCTTGATTTTGCGCCGGTGTAGCTTCTAAAGTGATGGGCTTTGCGATGCTGGTCGCGCGCGCACAAAATGTCCTGCCGCAAAAGCGCTCGATTGTGCTCATTTCATTGGATCGTCGGCTTCGCTTGTCACCGCCGCTATCGATGACTCGCCAAGACCAACGTCGGACCCTAGGGAATCGTCTATTCGTTGGTTGTCAGCCACGATTCCATCTGCGGGCAGCTACGAAGATCTTTGCTTTGCTCAGAGCGCTCTATGGTGTCAATTCTTGGGCGTCGGTGACGACCTGTGTATGCAACCCATTGGGGTCACCGTTCGGGTCCTCATACAGACCGGAACCGGCGGTGATGGCGACGGGTTCGCCCGGCGCACGCATACAAAACTCCACGTGATTGTCGTTGTCGAATGCGTCCGCAAGGATCGTCGCAACCCGAACCTCGCCGCTTGCATACTCCACCGTGGTCCCAAGACGGTGCGACTCGTCGAGGTCTGCTCCACCAGGACCTGAGACGCCCCCCTCCCAAGTGGTTTTGATGATGTGATCCGTGTCGGCAGGGCATTCATCTGTGCCCCCCGTCGGGAGCTCGGAGATGAGGTAGTGCTCCGCCAAGACGATGGAGGGACCCGCGGCGAGAGGAACCACCGTTTCGACCACTGCCCCCTGCGCATCAACACCCTCGTCGGTCAAAAGGGTGCCAACGATCTCGACTCCAACCGGAGGATCATCCTCGCTGGCAAACTCCCCAACGAGGAGGATCGTCCTTCGCTCTTCCGCCTCATTCGCAGGCGCGAGCGTGGCGCAGCCAACTGGGCTCTGCGCTCCGGAGGCGCGGTGCACGACAAACACGGCAGGATCGAGCAGTGCGGGTAGGGGGATTCGCCGATCAAGCACGATCGGCATTCCATCCTGCAGACCAGACAATCCACATCCGAAAAGGAGACCAGGGATACGGCTGTCCAGTCCCATAAATGCGGAGAGAATACGGACGCTATCAACCCCTGCGTCCATGGTGACGCCTCCGTCTGCCGCACTGCCGGTATCCTGTGCGGTGGTTCCGTCGCCATCTCCGTTGCATGCTGTCAGCAGCGCACAGGTCACGATGCCGATCACAAGAGCCGAGTTCTTCAACGCCATCTCCGTTCTCTGACCAAAGGCCTATTACGCGCCCAACAACACCGCTAGGGACCTTTACAATTCTCTACAAAAATCATGCAGCGAATAGCTCAGAGCCGGAAGCGGCTTTGAGTGACTGCACGAGCAGCTTGACGGCATCTTCGATGTGCAGGGGGTGTAGGTCGGTACATAGTGCGTGCCTCCCCTCTAAAAGAGGCAGCCCCAAAGGCTCAAAAGCGAAACGCCCCTGCGGGGTTCACAGGCCACTGGCTTGATACGTTCTTTCGTTCTTTCGCTGTCCCCATTTGGTCGCTGATTTTAGGACGGCTGGGGGCGATTGGGGGCGATTTTTGACGAGAGCAGATGGGCTAAGTGACTGAAATCACGTGTTCAGTCAGGGGTTCTACACATTGAACCGAAATGTAATCTGCTTGGTAAGCATCGGTAAACCCACGACTTTCAAAATCGCTCTCCCGTTTATCACCGATTTTCCGCTGAAACAGGGAAACCATTCTTGAATCCTTCTTCCGCAATCAGACGGTTTCTTCCCTCATCATTCTCTGAGGATTTTGGTCATTGGTTTCCCTTTGGCCAACTCGTCAATCAACTTATCGAGGTACCGAATCTCACGCATTGTCTCTTCTTCAATCTCTTCAACACGAATACCACATACAACCCCTGTGATCTTCGTCCTCAGGGGATTGAGCTTAGGAGATTGGAGAAAGAAACTCTCAAGTTCCGTTCCGTCTTCTATTCGTGCTTCAAGATCCGCTTGATCGTAGCCAGTGAGCCACCCGATGATTTCATCCACTTCCGCTTTCATCCTACCTTTTCGCTCTGCCTTTGCGACGTATAGCGGATAAACCTTGGCAAAAGGCATTGCGTAGATTTTGGGTCTGCTCATGGATATTTCACCTACACGTTGAACCGA
>JBDQPD010000080.1:0-15782 GCA_040260805.1 Myxococcota bacterium
ATAACTCGCCCCTGCCGCTTCAAACCCAAGGTATCTTCGATCACGTTTAGTTGATCATCAAGACGCAGCCCGAGTACCGCCCGCGGCGCCAGACTGAGTAATCGATCAAGACGGTCATCATCGATGGCTTGACCGTTGCTCAACCGCAGCTGGGTCTTTGAGCGAATCAAAGGGATACGAGTACGCACGATCCAAACCTCAGAGCCCAAGGAGACGCTGTGCGTAATGTTGATGCGTTCATCTTGACTCGGCGCAACCTGGCGTGGCGCCGTTTGGCTGACCAAGACGCCGATGCGTCCTGAGATGACTTTAACCTTCGGCGCTGAACGCTGCTGCGGGACGACAGGAGGCTGCCAAAGATCGGCAAGACTCCCCTCGCAGGCGGACAGGCCAAACATGGCCAGAGCAGCCGAGAGTCGAATCATTCCTGAAGGGATGCCATACGCAGCTGCGTGAGCAGCTGCTCGAGGCGCTCTCGATCTGCAGCCGAAACGTCCTCGGATAAACTCCCCAGAAGGACTTCAAGCAAGTCGATAAACCAGCGCGCTCGCTCTTGATCGACTGGAGCCTCTTGACCTGGGACTTTGAGCTTCCCCATCGCACCGAGCGCGAGGGCCGCAATAAACTCGCCGAGATCGCCAAGCTCAGGCTTGGGGAGATTCAAGCGGTTTCCCCGTCCTCAGCGGCGGGCGCAGCCTCACCACCTAGGTTGATCGCCTCAGCTTCGTCCGTCAGATCGGGAAGCTGCTCTAAGTATTGCTTGAGCGCGTCTGCTGAAATCTCGCCACGGTCCACGAGGCGCTCTTGCAAGCGCTTATCAATCAGTTCGGGAATACTTTTCTTGTCGCTCATGTTGTCACTTTCCGGCAGGAAGCTGCTGCATTGAGGGTTCGGCTCACTTCCCTAATGGGGCCTTGCTGTCAACGGTATGTTCAACTTGGGTTTGCAATTAGCCGACACAGCATAACACTTGCGCCGACCGAATAAGGACCTATGATGAGCGATGTGAGGAGGTCAGGAATGTCAGCACGAGCGTTAGCGCCACTCGATACTTTCGAGCAGTATATGTCCGAGGTTAATCGTATTCCGCTGCTCACCCGTGAGCAGGAAGATGACCTCACTTCCGAGTTCGCCCAAAACAACGACCCAGCGATCGCCCACCGTTTGGTGGTCTCGAATCTTCGATTTGTAGTCCGTATCGCCAACGAATACCGTGGCTACGGGCTCAAGCTGATCGACTTAGTCCAAGAGGGTAACCTCGGTTTGATGATCGCTGTCCAAAAGTTCGATCATGAGCGCGGGTATCGTTTGATCAGTTACGCTGTTTGGTGGATCCGGGCTTACATTCAAGCGTACGTGATGCGCTCGGTCTCCATGGTCAAGCTGGGGACCACCCAAGCACAACGCAAGCTCTTCTTTGGTCGCCGCAAAGCGCGCGCTAACCTGCTGAAGAAGGGCGCAGAGCCCACCCGTGAGAACATGGCCGAGATGCTCGGTGTCACCGTGCGCGAGGTTGACGAGATGGAGATGCGGCTGGCGGGCAAGGACTTTAGCCTGGATGCCCCGATCAGCAGCGACTCCGAGTCCACTTCGATGCTCGAAGTACTTCACGATGACCAAGACCAATCTCCCGAAGACTTGGTCGCCGATGCTCAGATTGAGCACGTGCGGCGTCAAGCGATCGATCAAGCCGTTGAGCAGCTTGACCCTAGAGAGCGGATGATTATCGAGGCTCGAGCGATGAGCGAAGCACCCAAAACGCTGACCGAGTTGGGAGTCGAGCTCGGCGTCTCGCGAGAGCGGGCTCGTCAACTGGAAGCCCGAGGCCTCGGAAAGATGCGTCGTTTCCTGCTTGCGCAAGGCGACCGAGATCTGATCGCAACCTAAAATCCACGCTGTGACCTTGGGCACTTGTGGCGCTTTTCGCTGCTCGATAGTTATAAGCCATGTTGGGTTCGAAATGGCTGATCATAGGGCTCGCTGTAGCTTCGGGGTGTGAGGACGACGTTCTGACCGGGCGCAGTCAGTCGGATACCACGTTAACCGACGCATCCTCGCCAAGTCTGGTTTCCGACGGTTCATCCGAACGCACTGAGCCAGACGCTAACGCTGACGCAAGCGGCGGCGATGTCGTCGAAGTACTAAGTGACGCTAGCTCGCTGAACGTGGACGCCAATTCAATTTTGGCGGACGCCGGTGGGCAATGGATGGACGCCAGCAGACAAGACAGCAGGAGCGTCAACGATGCGGCGCCGATGCGGAGAGATATCGGTGGCGGCGACAACGAGGATTTTTGCGGAGACGGCAGGGTCCGTGAAGACCGTCTCGTCGACGATCCAGACTTCGAAGAATGCGACGACGGGAACCAGCGACCGAATGATGGTTGCGACCCAAACTGTCGGTTCGAGGGGCTCCCGCCCTTATCCTGTGTGAACGTCCAGGGGCGCGATCGGAGGACGACCTTTTGTCGAGGGCGTCGCTCTTATCGGCATGCACAGCGAGCTTGCCGTCTACAGCAAGACTTCACGGGCACCCTGGCAACCGTAGTTAGTTCACCTGACAATGATCTGATCGCCAACGTGCTACGACGAAACCAAGAGGGTCGCGGATGGATTGGCTTGAATGATACAGCCCGTGAAGGCGACCTAGTTTGGGATGGTCGCTCGACCCGCTACTCTAGATTCGGGGGACGCGGCGACCGAAACTCGCCCGCGGCTGACTGTACGTTCCTTAGGCTTGACAACGAGAACTGGCAGATGGGCGCTTGCGACGATCCATCGCCCTTTGTTTGCGAACAACACCCGCTGTGATTAGAGCACTCGTCGCCTTACTGTGCTTGACCTGGCTAGCGTGCGGCTCAAGCGCCGATGACCTCGGTATCGGCTCAACTTGCGCTGTTGACAGTGACTGCGGAGACTCCATGCGTTGCCTGACCGAATACAAGGGCGGATTGTGCGCGCGGTCGCCCTGTTCCACGCACGCCGAGTGTCCGGAGCCCGGCTTGTGTGTGGTCCTTGAAGACTCCACTGTTTGCCTTCGGCTTTGCGTCGAGAAAGCAGAGTGCAATGCAAGCCGCTCGGCTGAGGATGAGGCGAACTGCTCGTCGAACCTTGAGTTAGTCGAACCGAGCGAGTCGAAGGTCTGCGTACCACCGAACAGCGGCTAGACCGCATCATCGAGAGTCTATGGCGCGAAGGTGATGACCCCGAAGCGCTCGAGTCGATGAAAGTCGCCACTCAAGGGGGCGCTCCAGGCGGTCGCATCGGTACTGACCACCCGCCCCTCTTTGCGTTGGCGATCCAACCTGAACAGATTGATCTTCCAGCTTTTACCTGGGCTTGGCGCCTGTTGTAAGTCGGGCATTCCGGCAAAGGGAATGCGCCATTCTGCAATCCAACCCCGGTCGCGGTCGCTCGGGTCGTTCAAGGTGCCGTCAACGCTGACCTTAGCTTGATAGGTATGGTCCCATGCTTGGTCCATATTCTGTCGGGCTCCGCCTTTAAAGCGAGCGTCAAACTGGACACCGTTCGGAGCCACCTGGAGCTCAATGTATTCGTCTGCGTCGCCATCGGCGTCGATAAAGATCTCGACCGCTTCGGATTCGTAAATCGGCTCATCCCGTTTGGTGTACGGTGTGTGTACGTCCGTATCAGGCGCCTCAAAGGCGAGATACAAAGCCTGTTCATCCCACACCATCCGTGCATAGGTTTTATAGCGACCATTGCCGACCCCATCGTAGCGCATAAAGGGACCGAGCCGAGGGGCCTTTAGCCAATCAGGCTCGTCGAGCACACCATCGATCACAATCGGCTGCTGACGCTTAGGAACCGAAGCGCGCGGCTTGGGCACATTTCGCCCCTCAACCCGTACGACGCCTAATCGAGCTCGCCTTCGTCCGTCCGAGAGCCCCCGGGTTACAGCTAAACGCTCGTTACCCTGGAAGAAGCCTCCCCAGAGCTCGTATCGATCGCTCGGGAGGTCTTTGGGTAAGCTGACCGTGCGCTTAACTCGGATCAGGTCACCACGTCGCCAGCGAGCGATCCCGTAGCCTGGTTGGCCGGGCTCGTGGTCGTCGTTAAAGCGATGCGAGACGCCCGCTGAGGTTGCGCCATGAACAAAGACTTTCCATGAGCGACCAGGGTCGGCGAGCACCGACCATACATAGGTGACCGCAAAGCGCCCCCCTGCTTGGATTGGCTCACTTGGCAGCTGTACCTGAGCCAAGCAAACCAGCCCGCCAAAGCAAGCGACTGGGGAGGCTGCAGCCGCCTCCAGCGACGCGGGAACAGGTCCGACTTTCGCCGAACCTCCCCGTGGCTCAATGAACCGTTCTGGTTTTGGACTCGAGCAACTAGCCGCTAGGGCTCCACACAGACCGAGCGCCCAAGCCCAATGCCTCGGCATTGCTGACCTTCGGGACAAGGCTGATTGTCGTTGCACGTTTGTCGGCAGCTTTGATCGTGACACAGTTGGCCATCACCACAGTCGTTGTTATCTTCACACACACCCGGGTTGCCACCGCCACCGTCGCGAACGCAACTGCCTTCGACACAGCGCTCGCCTTGATCGCATTGGCGATCACTCACGCAGTCTGGCTCAGGGTTGCCACCATTCTCCGCCTGGCAACGTCCGTTTTCACAGCTAAAGCCGTTGCCGCATTGACGATCACTGCGACAGCGCTCGCCTTCACCGCCGCCGTCTTGGCATCGCCCAAGCTCGCAGACCTGGCCCTCGTTGCAGTCGGCTGCTTCTCGGCATCGACCTTCCGGGGGTTGCGGAACGCAGCGACCATCACGGCACTGTAAGCCATCGCCGCAGTCGGCGTTGTCTTGGCAGTTTTCTCCGATGTTCTCGTTGAAGCAGCGGCCGTTGCGGCACACCTGGCCTTGTTCGCAGTCGTTGTTTTCCTCGCAGCGCTCAGGCAGACCACCGCCGCCTTCCACACAGCGGCCGCGCTGGCAGGTCTGACCGTCTTCGCAATCTCGATTGTTTTCGCAGCGACCTGGGGGGGGCCCTGGCACGCAGAAGACGCCCTCTTCGCAGGTCAGACCGTCAGGACATTCCTGCCCATTCGCGCACGAAGGCGGCAAGCACGAACCAATTTGTGGATCGCATACCATCCAGTCGGGCTCGCATTCTCTAAACCCTTCACCGCAAGGCTGCAGATCGCCAGGGCGACACATCCCTTCGATGCATTCAAACTCCTCTTGGCAGTCACGGTTGCTCTCGCAGCCGTCCGCTGGATCATCGATGCAGACGAAGAAGTCATCGTGGCAGATCATGCCCTCGGGGCAGTCTGCGTTGTTGCGACACTGAGCGGGCTCGGGCCCCTCTCCGCTGACACACCAATTGTCGATGCATTCAGCGTTGTCGCCGCAATCACGGTCGTTTCGACAGCGACCGTCGACCTCACGACATTCGTTGTCCAAGCAACGCTCACCATCACCGCAGTCACGGTCACTGCGGCAATCCTCGTTGCCGCCTTCTTCGACGCATCGGTTGGTCTCACGGTCACAGGTTTGCCCTTGAGGGCAGGCGCCACCGTTGCCGCAGGTCACGCCACCCTCGTCGGATGGGGCGCACACGCTCGTCTCGCGGTCGACCTGTTTGCACTCCGTCGTCTCTGGGCAATCGCGATCGGTCCGACAGCTGATCAGGCACAACCCGCCACCCGGAACATCAATGCACACCTGACCTTCTGGACAGGCGTCTCCACCGGCCCCGCATTCACGAATGCAAACACCCTCATAGCAGGTGGCTCCGTCGTCGCAGTCACGATCACTGCGGCACCCCGTAAATGGAGCTTCACAAGCCCCTTCAACGCAGACTTGATCCGCAGGACAGTCCCGAGTCTCAACGCAAGCCTCGATCGCCCCACCATCGGCTACAACGCCTGCGTCCCCGCCTGCCACCACGCCACCATCACCGCCTGGTAAACTGGGCGAGCTAGGCGTTGGACAGCCCGCGTAAATCATACAAGACGACAAAACGAGTAAGCGAAAACGCAAAGTCATGGCTGAATCCTTTGGGGTACACCGGTGCACCCGAGGTTAGCTTGGTTCAGGGCAACGCGCAAAGGGACGAACCAGGCTTAGGTGAGGAGGTACATCGCCAAGTAGAAGGCGAGCGCGATCTTACCCAACATGACCATAGTACCCGCAGCCCATGTTCTTGCCAGGATACCGCTCGGTCCATGATGCCGTTGAACGCCCTGCATCAAACCGCTCAAGCCAGATAAGGCGAGACCGACCACCTGCTGACGCAGGCCGTTGACCATCACCACGGCGCGACGCCAAACCGCAGGAAACGCGCGCCGATAGAACCAATCGGTGTCGAGGTTCTCGGCTTCTTCCTCGTCAGGATAGCCCCAGTATTTCATGAGGATCACGAAGGCCAGCATGGCGAACAAGAGCAGCTGGAACTGAGTGACGATGTGGGCAGCGGTGTAGGGCTTATAATCGGTCGCATAGGGTAGAAGAGCGTAGAGATGACCGGGGAAACAACCGATCAAAATGCACAACGCTGCGGTGATCCCCATGGCAATCTGCATGTTGAGCGGTGCCCGCTCGCAGCGAATACCCGAGTCGTGACCAAAGAACGCAAAGAAGGGAATCTTGATCCCGCTGTGCTCCATCACGCCGGCCGAAGCGATCAACAAGCCGCCCCAGATCCACGCATAACCAGCGTCCATCACGCCCTGAAGCGTGAGCGCCTTAGAGATAAACCCGCTCGTCAGCGGAAACGCCGAAATCGAAGCGGCGCCGATAATACAACAGACAGCGGTCACTGGCATCGACCGGTACAACCCGCCAAGTTGCGACGCTTTCGTCGTTCCCACTCGGTGCAACACGGCGCCCATGCTCATAAACAAGAGCGCCTTGTACAGGATGTGCGCAAAGGCGTGCGCGCACGCCCCATTGATCGCCATCTCCGAGCCAACACCCACCGCGACCACCATGAAGCCAAGCTGGTTGTTCAGGCTGTATGCGAGGACTTTACGCAGATCGTTTTCGACCACCGCGAAGAAGATCGGGAACAGCGTCATCACCACCCCGACATAGATTAAGGCTTCGAAGCCAGCGAAGCCGCGGATCAAGGTGTAGACCGCAAGCTTGGTCGTAAACGCTGACAGGAAGACGGTCCCGGTAGCGGTCGCCTTGGGATAGGCGTCTTGCAGCCAGTTGTGCAGGAACGGGAAGGCGCATTTGATCGCGAAGGACAACAAGATCAGGCGCGGTCCACTTTGGCTCAACAGCTCAGAGAAGGCGCCGACTTCATTGAGGCCGCCGAAGGCTAAGCTGCCCGTTGCCTGATAATGCAAAATTGCGCCCGCAAGGAGCAGCACGCCCGATGCAACCTGGACCACCAAGTAGCGAATAGCCGCCTTGTTGGCGCGCTCATTATTCGCCGCCCAGATCAAGAAGACCGAGGTGAACGCCGTCACCTCCCAGAACACAAACAAGGTGATCAGATCACCCGAGAAGACAGCGCCAATACCAGCGCCAGCGTAGATCGTGCCGCTCGCCATCTGCTTGGCGTCGTCGACGTGCAGCGAGTAGATGACGCTGAGCAGCGCTGCGACGTGGAAGATGTAGCCAAAGATTAGGCTGAGCTTGTCCACGCGCGCCATCACCATGGTGTAACCCATGACGTCGATCTGGTGACTCAAACCGGTTTCGATCCCGGTGAAACCGAGCCCCACTAAGTTCGCAAAACTGAGCAACGGCAAAGCCAGCGCCAATGCGCGCTGGGCATGACCTTTGAGCAGCGGGATTAAGAACCCACCAAGGCAGAGGATCAGACCGGGCGCTAGGCTACTGATCATAATAACCCTCGTCGCGCTTGATCAGGCGTCGCAACACCTCGCCACCACGCACGATGACCACAAAGGCAACAAAGCCGACGATCCCGTAAAAACCCGGTATTTTTTCGATCGCATAGTGGGGATGCATCATGTGCCAACCGAAGATTTTATCGAGGATCTCAGGGAGCACAGCGAGCGCGCATGCCACGTACAGAGCCTTGATCAGCTTGTCGATGTTCGCCGGCTGATTGAACCAGCCTGGTTTTTCGTTCGGATCACTCATCGGTTAGCCATCATGATCGGCTCGAGCAGAGCGTAGAGCTGGTCGGAGAAGAAGAAGAGGAGCACGCAGCCAAACGCTGTGAGCACCGGCGGAATGACACACAAGATGTGGTCGCGTTCGACGTTCCCGCTGCCGTGATCGTGACCATCGCCATGGTGATGGCCGCCGTCCGCCGGAAGCGGCCTAAAGAAGGCGGTGGTGACGACCGGCATCAGATAGCCGATCGAGAACAGGGATGAGATCAGCAAGACCCCCATCAACCAAGCGTTGGCGTCAGCAGCGCTCATCAACAAGAACCACTTGGACCAACTGCCGCCGGTCGGAGGGATGCCAATAATACATAAACTGCCGATAAAGAACGCACCCATGGTCCAAGGCATCTTGCGACCAATACCCGCCATATCCGAGATCTCGGTTTTATGAACCAAGACGATCAGCGCCCCCGCTGCAAAGAACAGCGTGATCTTGCCCATGGCGTGCATGGCGATATGAAATCCAGCGCCCATAATACCAAGCTCATTGGCAAAGGCAGCGCCGAGCACAATATAACTCAGTTGCGAGATCGTTGAGTACGCCAGGCGGGCTTTGAGGTTGTCTTTACCGAGCGCTATCACCGAAGCTGCGAGAATCGTAAACGACGCCACGTACATCAGCCAGATGGATCCACCAGTATCGGTGAGCAGCTTGGTACCAAAGGTGTAGGTCACCACCTTGACCACCGTAAAGACGCCCACTTTGACCACAGCGACCGCATGAAGCAGCGCCGAGACGGGCGTCGGTGCGACCATCGCCGCAGGCAACCACCGATGCAGCGGCATCACCGCAGCTTTGCCGGCACCAAAGATGAACAAAGCCAGCAAAAAGGGGACGGCTTCGTCTGGAATCTTGCCGGCTAAAATACCGCCCGCAGCAAAGTCGGTGGTCCCGGTCAGATGCCAGGTCCAGATCACCGCAGGCAGGAAGAAGAGCACCGAGCTGGTGAGCAAAATACCCAGGTAGATCCGACCGGCTTTTCGGCTCTCGGCGCTCTGGTGATGCGCCACCAACGGGAAGGTCGAGATGCTCAGCACTTCGTAGCAGGTGAACAAGGTCAACAGATTTGCCGAGAACGCAGCACCCACCGCAGCGCCGATCGCCACCGCAAAGCAGGTAAAGAACCGGGTCTGGTTGCCCTCATGGTGACCGCGCATATAGCCGATCGCATAGATGGTTGTGACGATCCAAAGCCCGGAGGCGATCATCGCAAAGAGCATCCCCAAGGGCTCGATCTCAAAGGCGAGATTCAGACCTGGGAGCATCTCGACGAGCTCAAATGAGGGACGTTCACCAGCCATCACCAGCGGCAAGAGGTTGCACACTGAGATGAAGGTCAAAATCGCCACCGTCAGCGAAAAGCCCTCACGAAGATTAGGCTTCTTATCAAAGGCGCGCAGCAACAACCCGCCAACGAACGGCAGAAAGATACTGACCATCATCAATTGGGGTGCGGTCATGGCGCTCCCAACAGCTGGCGAGCGGCTTCAAGAGCCACGCCAGCAGACGTGTCCGTGCAGACCCCAAAGAAGATCGAGGCGCCCAACATGATCCACGTCGGGATCAACATCGAGAGCGGCGCTTCTTGGACGACGGGCGCATCGGCGTCGGGCTCTTCAAAGAACCCGACCTCAACAATTCGCCACACATAGATCACAGCGAGCAACGAGCTCATCATGATCATGGCGACGACAAGCCACATGTCGTTTTGAATCGCGCCCAGCACCAGATACCACTTCGAGACAAATCCTGCGGTGAGCGGCACACCGATCAGCCCCAGCCCGCCAACGACGAACCCAAGGTAGGTCAGCGGCATACGCTTGGCTAAGCCCCGCATCGCTGAGATATCGGCGCTGCCCATACGCAGCACCACCGCAGCCATCACCATGAACAAACCGCCTTTGATCACGGCGTGATTGAACATGTGCACGATAGCGCCAGCTAAGCCGCTCTCATTGACCATGCTGATGCCGAGCACCATATAGCCGATTTGAGCCAAGCTAGAGTACGCCAGCATCCGCTTAACATTGGTCTGGTAGATTGCGACCAACGACCCCACAAACATGCCGATGAGCGCCAAAGGCAGCAGCACGCGCTGCAGCTGAAAGACCTCGAACACAAGGGCAGCGCCAAACACCGTGTAGATGAAGCGCATCAGGACGTAGACCGAGACCTTGGTCGAGGTCGCTGCGATCAAAGCGGTCACCGCTGAGGGCGCATGAGCGTAGGCGTTCGGGAGCCAAGCGTGCAGCGGGAACAAAGCGATCTTTAGGCTGCTACCGACGGTCAAGAAGGCGAGCGCTACGAGCACGGTTTTGCTGGTTTCATGGGCGCCGACGAGCCTGACCTGCAGATCGGCGATGTTGAGCGTACCGGTTTGCATGAGCAACAAGCCAACACCGATCAAGATGGCGGTTCCGCCCAAGGTACCCATCACTAGGTAGTTGAACGACGCCGACAGCGCGCGCCGATCACGCCCCATAGCGATCAGGGCGTAGGAGCTCAGCGAGGTGATCTCAAGGAAGACAAAGATGTTGAAGGCGTCACCGGTGATGGTGATGCCCAGCATACCGGTCATGCACAACAACATGCAGGCATAAAAGAGATGGTGTTTGCTCTCGTCGACCTCTGCAGCCACGCTGCGCTCGGCGAACGGGAAGACCAAGGCTGAGATACCGCTGACCAAGAACAGCACAAAAGCGTTCAAGGCATCGATGCGGTATTCAATTCCCCAAGGCGGCGCCCAGCCACCGAGTTCGTATGAGATCGGGCCTGTAGCGAGCACTGTCTGCAACAGGGTCCAGGCGACGACAGCGGATAACCAGGCAACGCCTGTAGCGATCAAATGACACGCCACAGGGCGGCGTACGACGACGATCACCGCGGCGCTGATCAGCGGCAGAGCGACTTGAATAGCGGGGAAATGCTGAATCATTCGCCGCCGTCCATTTCAATGATCTCAGTCTCTTCAAGGGTGCCGTAGGCTTCTTGAATACGAACCGCTAAGGCTAAGCCCACCGCGGTGGTGGCGACGCCCACCACAATGGCGGTCAGAATCAACACAGAGTTAAGAGGGTTCGAATACGCCGTGGCGGTCTCCGAGAAGATCGGCGCTGTAGCCCCAGAGACTTTGCCCATGGTGATGTAGAGCATGAAGACCGACACCTGGAAGATGTTCAGCCCGATGATCTTCTTGATCAGGTGACCACGCGAGATGACCGTGTACAGGCCGGCGACCATCAAGAAGACAACCACCCAATAGTTGAACAAGCCGACATCGATGTTCATGAACGACGCCCCCGCTCAGCAAAGGCGAAGAAGATCGCGCACATGACCGCAGTCACGGTCAGGCCGACCCCGAGCTCAACCAAGAGGATCCCGAGGTGCTGACCGTGAGTAGGATGGGCTGGATCCAGCGCATTATACGCTAGGAATGTTCCGCCCTTGAGCATGGTCACGATACCGACACCGCCGTAGAGCAAAACGCCCAAGGCAGCGATGAGCTCAAGCACTCGAGGCGGAACCGCCTCTTTCGCCTCATCAAGGCCAAAGATTAGCGCATACAGAATAATCGCAGCGGCGAAGATGACGCCCGCCTGGAAACCACCACCGGGTCCGAAGTCACCGTGAAACTGAACGTAGAGCCCAAAGAGTAAGATCAACGGAATCAGCGCCTTGGCGGTGACGCGGAGGATATCATGACCCTTCATGATCATCCTCCTCTCGTCGACGTCCACCGAGCAGCAACAAGACCCCAATGCAGGCGGTCAGCACGACCGTCGTCTCACCCAAGGTATCAAACCCTCGGTAGCTTGCGAGCAGTGAGGTCACCATGTTGGGGACGTCAATTTCGACCAGCGACGTCTCGATATAACGCTTGGCGATATGGTTATGAACCGGTGCGCCTGGGTCTCCATAAGCCGGCATGTCCTGGGTACCGTAGACCAATAAAGCGCCGGTTAACACAGCGACGATCAGCGCACCCCAGTTGGTGGGATGCACCTTCTCTTTGCTGTTGGTCATGCTCAGAGCTGCGAGCATCAAAACGGTCGAGATGCCAGCACCCACAGCAGCCTCTGTAAAGGCTACGTCCACCGCATCCATGACCGTGAACAGTCCGGCGCAGAGCAAACTAAAGATGCCGGAGAGCATCACCGCAGTGAACAGATCACGCGATCGGATGATCACCACCGTGATCACCACCAAGAAGCTCAGTAAGGCAATGTTGACCAGCTCAGGCATCGGTAATGTCCTCACCGTCGACCTGAGCCTCAAGACCATGCTGGTGCGCGGCGCGCGCGATCGCATGGCCCGCTACCGGGCTGGTAAAAAGAAGAAACAAAAGAATCAGCAACAGACGCGCCAGATTGAGCTCGATGCCCGTCTGCAACATGAGCCCCGAGAGGATCAAAATTGAGCCGAGCGTGTCGGTAATTCCTGCCGCATGGCAGCGGGCATAGAAATCCGGGAACCGCAGCAGGCCGATGCCGCCCATCAAGCTAAAGAACAGACCACCGCCGATGCAGGCCCAGCTCAAAATATGGATCACCGTATCCATCATTCGCTCTCCGCCGGCGCCGACTGAGCCAGATCACCGTACTTGACGAATTTCAGAATAGCGAAGGTCCCGATAAAGTTGATCAGCACGTAGATCATCGCCAGATCGAGAAAGTCAGGGCGACCATTTAGAAAGCCAAGGACCGCGATCAATAAGACCGTTTTGGTGCCCATGTTGTTCACCGCGAGAATGCGGTCAAAAACGGTGGGGCCTTTCGAGGCGCGAACGAGCGCTAGCGCCATGCACAGCAAAATTCCGATCGAGGCGACAACAAACATCAGTCGCTGCCCTCGAGCGCGCAGACTCTCCGAGCCATGTCTCCACCCGCCAGGTCCTGCCCGACGTCTCGATGAATCGTATGGATCAGGAGATCATCACCGTCGAGCGAGACCGTGGTTGTACCCGGCGTCAGCGTGATCGAGTTCGCGTAGATCACCCGCCCTAAAGCCGTTCTCTGAGGCGCTTTGATCCGGACCCAGCGAGGGCTAATGTCCCCGGTCAAAACCCGGCGGCTTACGTCGATGTTGGCGAGCACGATCTGCCACAGTAACCAAGGTCCATAGGTGACATGCGCCAGCGCCAGGTGAACCGGGTGACCTTCTTCATCGATGATCTTCATACGATGCGCTAACCAGACGCACAGGATCACCGACGCCGCACCAAAACTGGTGATCATGAAGGTGTAGTGGCCTGACCAAAGAAGCCAAACAATGCACAACATGATGGTCAGACTGATCGTCTTTTTCACACGCCACCGGTCAGCCAAAAGGACTGAAGTTCAGCGATCCTGAACTCGGCTAAGTCCTTTGACAAGGTGGAGAGCGAATTTTTCGTTAAGTCGATACTAGCTCAGCTGATCGCGCAAGGCGCTGGGTAAAGCGTCCATCGCCGCTGGCAGCCCGTCGGGGAAGCCTCCCCCGGCTTGAGCGATGTCGGGCCGACCGCCCCCTCCGCCGCGAATATGACCCGCCAACGTCTTGACCAACTTACCGGCGTGAATCTGCTCGCCTGCGCGACCGCTGACCACCACCTGCAAAAAGGCTTTAGGGCCCGCAGCGCTGCCTAACACAATCACCCCATCGCCTATTTGATCACGCAGGTTTTCAGCGAGTTCTTTAAGGTCGTTCGGTTTCGCATCAGGTAGAACTGCGCTCAAGGTTTTCAAGCCTTCAACTTCAGTCACTTGGTCGAGTAAGCCCGAGCTTTGGCTCATCGCCATCTGGCTTCGCAGTTCACTGAGCTCAGCCTCGGTCTCTTTGAGGCGAGCCTGCATCCCCTGAATTCGCTCCGCAAGTTGAGCTGGGCTGGTCTTGAGCAGGGCGGCGGTCTCCGAGGACCGTACGTCGTCGGAGTGGACGGTCGCCAAAGCGGCTAGACCCGTGACCGCCTCCATCCGACGAACGCCGGCAGCGAGCGCGCTCTCACTGACGATCCGGAAGAACCCGATATCCCCAGCCCGATCAACGTGGGTCCCGCCGCAGAGCTCAAAACTCTCCGGGCCGATCCGCACCGTCCGAACATCCTCATCGTATTTCTCGCCGAACATGGCGGTAGCGCCGGCATCTTTAGCCTCGTCGAGATTCATCACCACCGTGTCCACCGAAGCGTTTGCACACACCCACGCGTTGACGTGCTCTTCGATGCGCCGAACCTCCTCGGGCGTCACGGCTGAGAAGTGAGTGAAATCGAACCGCAAGCGATCCGGGTGAACCGCCGAGCCAGCCTGCTTACAGTGCTCACCAAGCACCTCTTGCAACGCCGAATGCAGTAAATGCGTGGCGCTGTGATGAGCGCGAACCGAGCGACGACGCGCCCCATCCACTCGCTGGCTCACTTTTTGGCCCACGGTCAAAGCGCCCTCGAGCACTTCGACCTCGAGCGTATGAAGACCCTCTTTTTTCCCGGTGTGGTGGACCGTCGCGTGACCACCTTGCCATTGGAGACTTCCTGCGTCCCCAATCTGGCCACCGCTCTCACCGTAAAATGGGGTCGTATCGAGCAGCACAACCGCCTGCGCTCCAGCCGCCACGCGACCCGAGGCTGATCCGTCGACCACTAAAGCAAGAACCTCACCTGACCCCTCAAGCCCTTGGCTGTCAGACGAAGGATACCCAGTGAATAAGGTCTTACCGAGCTCGCCGGCGAGTTGATGATACACCGCGTCGGTTCCCGCGACACCTAACTCACCCCGGCTCCGCTCACGCTGAGCAGCCATCGCCGTCTCAAAGCCTGGCTCATCCACAGTGAAGCCCTGCTCAGCTGCGATCAGTCGCGTCAGGTCCACTGGGAACCCAAAGGTATCGTAGAGCTTAAACGCCATGTCACCTGATAAGGCCTCGCCAGCATTCAGCGGCTCAAGCGACTCGTGCAACAAACCTAAGCCGCGATCGAGGGTTCGACGAAAAGCCGTCTCCTCGTTGTCAGCAACTTTCAGGATCAGCTCCTTGGCATCGTTAAGATCAGGATAAGCACCCGCCATGCGGTCGATGACCCTTTGACATGCAGCCGCAAAGAAATTCGAATCAAACCCCAGGGTTCGACCTTGGCGAACCGCTCGACGCATGATCCGCCTGAGCACATAGCCGCGCCCGACGTTCGAAGGCAGCACTCCATCAGCGACCAAGAACGTGGTCGCTCGGGCATGATCAGCGACGACGCGAAGGGCAACATCGGTCGATGAATCGCCGCGTTGGTACTCAACGCCAGCCTCCGCAGCGGTGCCCTCAATAATCGGTAAGAACAGGTCGGTGTGGTAGTTACTTTCCTCGCCGATCAAGACCGCAGCGATGCGCTCAAGTCCCATCCCGGTGTCGATACTCTTCGCCTTGAGGTCAGCTAGTGTGCCGTCGGCGCCACGCTCAAACTGCATGAACACCAGGTTCCACAACTCAAGCAGGCGCGTATCGTCAGCGAGGGGGTCTCCCGAATCATCTGGGCGCCGATCCCAATGGATTTCGGTGCACGGCCCGCAGGCGCCGGTGTCACCCATCGCCCAAAAGTTGTCTTCATCGCCGCAGCGCAAAATGCGGTCAGCAGGAATTCCGATCTCGTCAGCCCAGATCGAATGGGCCTCGTCGTCGCTGTCGTGAATCGTAATCCAGAGC
>JBDQPD010000075.1:0-16780 GCA_040260805.1 Myxococcota bacterium
GCGCGCCTGGTGGGCTATTTACTCTAGCTCGAGGGCTATGGTTTGGGTGCCTTTCTTTTTGTGGTTCAAGAAGCGACCGGGTCCACGCCAACGCCTACATTGAGCGGCCTGCGGCTGCGTTTAGGTTCTGGACACGAAGCGATCCCTAGGTTGATGGATGCCTTACCCAAAGGGGTGGTCACTGCGGTCCATTTGCGCCAGCCGACGCTCGGCGATGTCTTCGTCTCGTTGACCGGTCGTCAGCTTGTGAGCCCGGTATGATGCGCGCTGTCTCTGTGCTTTGGTGGCGTGATATCGTCAGGTTTTTGCGCCAGCCTAGCCGTCTAGCGGGTGCCTTTATGCAGCCGATTATCCTGTGGTTGGTGATCGCTGGTGGTTTGCGTTCAACCTTTGCGTTCCCCGGTATGTCGGAGCTTGATTACCTCGAGTATTTCTTCCCGGGCGTGTTGGTGATGATGGCGCTGTTTACGGCGATATTTTCCACCATGAGTTTAATTGAGGATCGTCACGCCGGCTTCATGCAAGCGGCTTTGGTCGGTCCAGGTACTCGCAGCGCAGTGGCCTTGGGTAAAATGCTCGCCGGGGCGACGTTGGCGCTCGGTCAATCGCTTCTGTTTCTTATCTTATTACCTTTGGCTGGATTTACCCTAGGCGCTGTGGATTGGTTGGCTTTGATCGGCTGCCTGGCTCTTTGTGGTCTCGCAATGACGGCTGCCGGCGTCGCTCTTGCTTGGTGGGTCGACTCGACGGCTGGGTATCATGGGCTGATGTCCGTTCTTTTGATGCCAGCATGGTTCGCGAGCGGCGCCATGTTTCCGCTGCCTACCGATGGTGTGGTCTCGGTCGTTCTGCGACTCAATCCGATGAGCTATATGGTGGATGGGGTGCGCAGAGCCTTATATGGTAGCGAACTGCCGATGGCGCTCAATGCGCATTTGACCAATCCAGCTCGGGAATGGTTGGTGATTTTAGTGTTCACGATGATCGTGGGCTGGCTGAGTATCAACTTGTGTCGTCGAAGGGATGCATGAGGTGACTGACGAAAAACCTACAGATCATGGAACCTGGACTGCTCCGTCTAAGGGCTTCTTCACTCCGCTAAACGTCGCTGTCATTTTGGCTTGCTGCATTCCGATGGTGGTCACCGGAACCATGCTGAATCGAGGCGCTAAACCGCCCCGAGCGATCAAAGACGCACCCGTATTCAAGCTGTCAAACCAGCGCGGCGAGACGGTCAGCGCCGAGAGCCTCAAAGGGAAGGTTTGGGTCGGTAGCTTCTTGTTTACGCATTGTCCCGACGTGTGCCCACGTACGCTGCAGAGGCTTAAAGGAGTTTCGGGCTGGATCGACGAGCGGCGCCCTGAGCACAAAGATAAATTCCGGTTTGTGGGCATCTCGCTCGACAGCAAGGGCGATACGCCTGAACGAGCCAAAACCTTTTTGACCCAGCAAGGTCATGACTCCAAGCAGTGGGATTATTTGCTGTCCAAAGACAGTCTGCACTCGCTGATGCGTGATGGGTTTTTACTCGGCGTGCGTGAGGGCGATAATGGCCTGGCGGCTGCTCATGCCGACCGCGTGGTCTTGGTCGGTAAAGCGGGACAGATTCGGGGCTATTACGACCTGAACACCAACGAAGGTATCGCTCAGCTTAACTCGCATATTGACTTGCTGGCGAAAGAAAAGATCGAACCATGAAGATCCTGGGACACCATCGTCTCTATGGTGATTCTCGGTTCAACTCAGCCTTCCCTTCGGTATGCTCGACGGCCGATGGTGGTCTATTGCTTGCGTTTCGGCGCGCCCGTGACAGCCGAGCTCTTGATGGAACCCACGGTTTAGATTTGGGTAGTTTTGTAACCCATTTAGACCCGAGGTCTCATCTGGCGTTGATGCGACTCGATGCCTCTGGGGTGCCTCTAGAGTCACCGCGGATCGCCCCGGTCTGTGCTGAGGCTGCGGATCAGGATCCCAACCTATTGGCTCTGAGCGATGGCTCGATTGTCCTAGCTTCTTTCTCTTGGAACCCGATGTGCGCCGGTGATCTCGCCCTGCCTGGATTCGGTGTCCGAGGACCGGAGGGAGTGGGGCGCCTGCATGCCTATTGGTTCTCGCTTTGGGGCTCAAATCTGCGCCGTAGTTGCGATCACGGAGCGAGCTTCTCAGAGCCTGTCTATTTGCCTGCAGGTCCTAGGCGCAGCGCCGTTGGACGAGGGTCTCATGGCGGCGCGCTGCGTGGGCGGATGGTGGAGCATGAGGGGTTGATTTATTTAGCCAGTTACTGGGCGCCTGGGCGGGATGGTCAAGGCTTAGACCCGCAGCTGTATGTCAGTGAGGACCAAGGACTTAGCTTTGAGCACCGTGGCTCTATAGCGCGTGATCCTGAGCAGGCGTACACCTACGCTGAGCCCTCGTTATATAGGAGCCCGACCGGTCGACTGTGGTGCTTTCTAAGAACCTTTCAAATGGATGATGCGACGGCGCTTTGTTGGTCCGATGATGACGGCGTCACGTGGACTGAGCCGCAACCTACCGCGCTGATTGGTCACCCGGTGGATCCGGTCCCCTTGAGCGATGGGCGAGTGCTGTTGCTTTATGGTTATCGTCAACCCGACTTTGGGGTTCGAGCCCGTTTATGGGATGGACAAAACCCTGACCTCGGCGCCGATGAGTTGATCGTCCGTGATGACGGCCGCTCCGCAGACTTGGGCTACCCATGGGGCGTTCAGTTGGCGGACGGTACGGTCCTGGTAACGTACTATTTTAGTGACGAATCAGGTGTGCGCTGCATCGAGTCGACGCGCGTGAGCCTCTAGCTGGTCTAAGGGGTAGCCCATCCTCTCAAGGGGCAAGCTCAGGCTGTCCGGCAGGTTCGCTGTCCACGACATCGATGCCCCGGACATCGGATGAGTCAGCTTGATACGCCAGGCGTGCAACGCCAGCCGGCTCAGTTTGTACGTTGAGCGAGCCGCTTTGTTGAGTGGACCCTTACCGTAGTTGACGTCGCCAATAATGGGATGATTAAGATGTTTGAGGTGGCGCCTTATTTGATGCGTTCTACCGGTTTGTGGATGCGCGAGGACTAAGCTGGTTTCGCGGGGTTTGGTGTCGGCTTGTGCCAGGCAATGAAAAGAGGTTAGCGCCTCGACTCGTTGCTCGCCTGGCGCTTTGGGGATCGGGTGATCGAGTCGTCCTGAAAATCGGAACGACCCACGGACGAGCGCGAGGTAGCTCTTCTTAACCTGGCGCTCGCGAAAGGCAGCGGACAGAGCGGCTGCGGCGGCAGCGTTGAGCGCGAGGATCATGACGCCACTGGTGCTGCGATCGAGTCGGTGAATGACGTGCAAGCGATCGACCGAAAGTTGGTCGCGTAGAATTTGAACCAGGCTAGGCGCGTCCGCGCCCCAGCCCCGGTGAACCATCAATCCGGAGGGTTTGTTGATGACGATCAACTCATCGTCTTGATGAAGGATCGGTATAAGTGGCGAATCCATGGTCGCCTTGCTACGCTTCGATCGACAGGGAGGGCAACCGTCATGCGCAAGCTCATGATCTCGGCGTTCGCGTTGGTGCTGGGCTGCAGTCCGGGGCCGGAAGCACCCGCTATCGATGGTGGCTCCGCTCAGGTTGATAGTGGCATGGCAGCAGACTCAGGCGCCGCTCCAGCGCCCGGGGTCGATGCCGGTCGCCCGCCGGTTCGTGACAGCGGTCAGTCGGCAACCGATGCCACTCGACCACCAAGCGCCGAGGTGGATGCGGGCTTTGTACGCAGTCAACCAGAGCCTCCCGAAGGTGACGCCTGCGCCGATATTTGTGCTCACACTGACTGTCAGGAGGACTGCCTGATATACTGCCGCTTGGGTGAGCTAGCGACCGGCGGTGACCAGCGTCGTGAGTTTCTTGGGTGCCTGCAAGATAACCCCTGCGATCATCGGCAGTGCTGGCCCGAGATCGAGGTCGGTGAAGCATGCCGCGAGATTTGCGATGATCGCAGCAAGCTTGAGCGCTGCTCGATCGATTTCCTCATCGAGGCTGGAGAAGACATTTGCCCTCAGGTCTGTACCGGTATGTTGGCGCGATTTGAGCCGGCGAACGCACAGGCCTGGCTCGATTGCGCGGTCAATGTGTGTCGTGAAGGTCGCCACGTCGACTGCAACCCTGAGATCTTTATGGGGCCCACCCCTTCTCAGGTTTGCCTCGATGCAGGCCGCAGCGCAGCGACCTGCCCTGGCTCTCATCAGCATTACTTCGCCGAAGCCTGGGAGTGCGAACATTACCGCAGCCCGATCGAGCAGCGCGGTTTGGGCGGTAACGCGTTGGCTGAATGTATGGCGCAGACCCACAGCTGCGGCGATATGCGATTGTATGAGTGTCTGACCCAAGCCGAGCAAGCCAGCGGCCGCTCAGCCGCCATCCAAGAACTCTGCGCGCCGCTCGCGCAATGCCCCGACGACAATGTGTTCGGTTGCCGGGCGATGGCCGCTGGGATGACGCCGATGATGGGCAACCGGCAGGTTCAGTTGATGGCTGAGTGTATTGCTGCGGCGGGTAGTGACTGCAACGCCCTTGAGCGCTGCGTTGACTGGAACTTTGAGGAGATGGCGCTGAGTCAGAGCTGCCGCGATGCCTGCTCAGGCTGTGGTCAAGGTGACTGGGGCGAGCAGTGCGCTAGGCTGTGCAACTGGACTGAGCGCAGCATGAGCGTCGATGACGCAGCGCGATTTGGTGAATGTGTAGCCCAAAACACCTGCAGCTTACCGCACCAGCTGGCGGAATGCGGACGTCAGATTTTGCCGGAGGTTGGACAGATTTGTCAGGGCTTTTGGCAGCAAACGGGACGCCGCTGTCCGTCATGGCGGCACGAATCGAGCGCGATGGTTGAGATCTTTTGCATGCTCTCGGGAGTACGTACCGGAGTGATCAGCGGTGACGCACTGAATCGCTGCGGTGAGACGATCGGATGCGAGATGGATCCGATGTATGTTTGCCTGAAGGGGCGCCTCGGCGGTTGATTCAGCTGAAGCTGACCTCGCCGGCTAGGTCGGTTTCGAACCAAGTTCTCAGATCGTGCTCACCCTGAGCAAGCGCCCACATGGTTTTGGTAATGGCTGCTTCAAAGGTCATGTCGGCGGCAGCGATCGCCCCCGCCTCAACCAGCGCTCTTCCACCCGGATACATCGCTAGATCAGTGTGTCCTCGGTAGCACTGGCTCGAGATCACGACCTCGAAGTTACGCCCCGAGGCATTGGCCAAGAGCGGTCGAAGGTCCGACAGCCCGGCGATCGGCACATTGCCGACACCAAAACCTCGAATCAACAATGCGCGCAGCAAGCCCGCATCGGCGGACGCTTGTACATTTTTCACCACCATGGCGGTGTCGACACCCGGAAACAAGGTCAGCGCAAGGACTCGTGAGTCCACAGCGATTTTCAGCTCGAATGGGCTTGAAGGACGCCGGATTGAGTGCGTCACTAAACTCAGCTCAGTCCCGATTTTACCCAAGGTTCCGTAGCTTGGCGCAGCAAAGGCGTTGTAGCTCCGTGCGTCGATTTTTGAGGAGCGACAGGCGCGCAGAATTGAGTCGCCAAAGACAATGCAGACTTCGGGGAGCTCCCGCGTGGCGCACTCGACGGCCGCCGCCAAGTTCGCACGAGCATCGGTTCGCCAAGCGTCGAGCGGCCTCTGGCTCCCGGTAAAGACCACGGGGCGGTCAAGCTGGCGCAGCATATACGCCATCATCGAAGCGGTGTACGCCAAGGTATCCGTGCCGTGAATCACCACAATACCCGAGTAACCCTGGTCAGACCCGACGCCACCTTGCTCAACGATCAAGGTAGCCAGCGCATCCCAATGCTCTGGTCCAACATCTGAACTGTCTTGATTCCAAGGGGCGAGCAGATCGATCTCTGCGATCTCTGAAAGTTCGGGAACACGCTCAGTGAGCCGCGCAAGATGCTCCTCTTCACCGAGCTCAAGTCTTCTACCCTCGGGAAGCTGCATCCCAAGGGTTCCGCCGGTATGAATGATCAAGACGCGTGGTCTGGACATGGTTCCCCCTGACCTGCCGCGCATAGTGGCTGGAACTTAACGATGCAAGAGGCGCTAGAGGTGGTGGTCGTTTGTCTCCAATCCGGTTAGACCATCATCATGATGAGGGCGACACGCAGCGCGCGACTAAAAAGACTTCATCAAGCCCTCAGCGAAGGGCTTCCGGTTTCCCTTGAAAACTTGATCCAGGCGGCAGGCGCTGATCGGGCGACCGTCGTCGCTGATATTCGCCACCTTCGGAGCGACTTAGGCGCTCCAATTCGCTTTGTAGACGGTGGTTACCGGTATTTGTCAGCTTATGAGTTGCCGGTTCTGGCGGTCTGTCTCGAGCACTATGAGCTGCAACAAAGCATCGATTTGGTGGGCCCGGAGCTCGCTTGGTCTGCCCATCATGTCGGTCTCGATGAGCCTGTGCAGGTGCGCGCGATGCTCGGTGGTCCCGAGGTCGCTCACCACATGGAGGCGAGGAGTCGGCTGCTAGCCCGGCTGCTTCATCCAGGAATCTTGTCCATTTATGACCGTGGCCAGATTGATGAGGTGACAGCTTTTGAGAGCGATGGCCAGCTTGAGCAGGATATGCGCTGGATGGTGCTTCCATCCATTTATGACTCAGATCTGTCGGCCTACACAGCGCACGCTTGGAAGCCGCTCTTAGAATCGATTCTTACGCTTTTGGAGGCTGCTGCCTACGCCCACGCCCACGGTGCTTTCTTAATCCGTGCGTTGCCGGCTCAGGTGCTCGCCTCGAGCGATCAAAGGCAGATTGCGCTCTCGCACCTCATCGCTGCCGATGAGCTCGACACCCTGCTGGTCCCCGACCTGGTGGGGGCGTGCTTTCAAGCGCCAGAGCGAAACGGTGATTGGGGCAGAGCACCTTCGATTCAAGAGGACCTCTACGCGCTCGGTAGCCTCTTTTGGTTCATGATCAGCGGCGAGATTCCTCACGGTTCGGCTCGCGGAGTCCATGACTTGGTAGAGCTTCAAAAGGAGGGTGACCCGACGACCCTCCCTGCTGCGTTCAATCTGCCCAAAGGTTTTCGGAATTGGCTGGCTATGATGCGCTCGCCAGACCCCCATGCTCGCTACGCTTCGGTCGCTGATTGTCGCGCATCGTTGCTCGAAGTCGATCGCCTGCGCGGTGCTCAGCGGTGGCAGCCAGTCCAAGCCAGTATACCGACGAGTTGGCAGCGCAGTTGGTCGTCAAAGGTCAGTAAGCTTGATCAGGGGCTTGGATTAAACTTGATCGGCTTGAGACCGCTTCCTCTGGTCGCAAGAAACCAAGAAAGAGATCGGCTCTGGGCTGTTTTACACGAGGCTTTAGAGGGAAAGAACGTGTGCGGCTGCGTCGTCAGCGGCGCCCCTGGGGTCGGAAAGTCACGGCTTTTGGGCTGGATCAAACATCGCGCCATGGAGACGGGCGCTGCGCAGGTCGTTCGCGTCCGGTGCAACCCGGCGGAGACGCCGGGACTGACCACGAGCAGTTTGGTGCTCGGTGCGCTACGTCTCGATGGACTGGACACGGAATTGACGGAGTTTCTCCACGCCCTGAGTCGGGTGGGGATGACGAACAGGTACGAACAAGACGCCCTCGCCTCTATTGTTGCCCAGCCCATGGGCTGGGCGGACTGGCCGAGCATACGCTTTGAGCGCAGCGAAGATCGCTTCGCTGTGGTCGCCCGATTGCTTCGGCGGCTCTCGCGACGGCGCGGCTTGGTCGTTTTGGTTGACGATGCTCAATGGGCTGTTGGAGCCCTCTCGATCTTCCGTCATTTGCTCGCAACGGATGGTCAGCGTGATCTCAAGCTGTTTTTCGCAATTGGGACGCGAGACCACGAAGCGAACGACAGCAGCGTCGTCGAAAAACGTCAGCTAAATGAGCTGCTGAGTGAGCGCCGGGTCACGCATCTGCCGTTAGAGCGACTACGCAGTGAAGACATGAATCATATGCTGTGCGACCGGATGGGCATGGTGAGTGATTTAGCGGAGCGAGCCACCGAATGGTGCGCGGGTTCGCCGATGATGGCGCACCAGCTGATCGAGTCCTGGCATACTGAAGGGGCGCTCATTGGAGGTCATCAGGGCATCACGCACCGCAACATTGCGGAGATCGCTCTGCCCTCTGACTTTGCCCGGCTTTGGACCCAGCGCCTCGACCAAGTCTTTGAGGCGATGAGTGATGGGACCAAGCACATCGCACGCTGGGCCTTAGAGGCTGGCGCGTTGCTCGGTCGCAGTGTCGACCGCACCGAGTGGTCGGGTATGTGCCGACAGCTTGGATTCGAACCGCCTGTGGCGGTGCTTGAGTTAGGGGTTGCTGCGGGGCTGATCGCTCCGGTTTCTGGAGGCTGGCGGTTCCAGCATGGGACCTTGCGTGATGCGTTATTGCTTGAGTCTGAGAGTGAACAGCGCTTGCGCAACTTGCATCGAGCGATCGCTGCATTCTTGAGCAGCGAAACTGACCACGACCTGAGCAGGGATCTTCGCTGCGGTGAACACTTACTGGCAGCCGGTGATCACGATGTTGCTTTTGAGTTGTTGCTCAAGGCCGAGGCTTCAGCGCGCAAGTCGGGTAACGATTTGGTGGCTGAGCGATCGCTCGAGTTAGCTGATCGGGCGTCTGCAGGCATCTCGAGTGAGCGCCTCGCCAAGCACGAGCTGAACTTACAGCAGCGCAAAGCCGATCTGATGCGTCTGCGGGGAGAGTGGGATCATGCTCACAAGGCAGCGGTCGAGTTAGAGGCTTCCGCTCTTATGGCAGACAACGCCGAAGCCTTAGTGCTCGCTTTGAGAATCCAAGCTGACTGCGCCTTTGAGCATGGCAACTATCCAGAAGCGTCTGACCTCGCGCTCCGTGCGCAGGTTGCGGCTCAGGACTCGAGCGATCTAGAGGAAGCGATACGTTGTGAGTTGCTGCTCGGTCTGATCTTCGGTGCTCAGTCCAATTGGGACCAATCGATCTCGTTTTATGAGGCGGCGCTGACGCGCATCAACAAGTCCTGCCCTGGGCATCATGAGTTGCAGGGCGAGTGCTTGTTCCACTTAGGTATGGTTCATCACGAGCGTGGTGTTTTAGCCAAAGCGTTGCCTTTGTTTATCAAGTCGCTTCAGCATTGGGAAAAGTGCGGTGGTCAGCGCGGTATGGCGACGGTCGCTAACGCACTCGCAGATGTAGCGCGTGGTCAAGGGCGCATGGATCGCGCCATGGACTGGTATCAACGAGCTAAAAAAGTCTACGACAGCATCGGCGCCTGGCAAGCCAATATTGTGCGCTTGAATCTGGCGATAGTGATGATGCTCGATGATCGCTTTGAGGATGCTCATACCGAGGTGCTTTCGTGTCTACAGAGCTTCCAAGGTGAGGGTCATGAGAGCTGGTTAGCGATCGCCTACGCCTTTGCCCTGCCTGGCTGCGCGCATCATGGCGACTGGACTGACTTTGATCACTATTTGACCGAAGCGACAGAGCGTCTGGAGCTGCTAAATTTTTCGGATCGAGACCTGGCTCAGGTGTTTGAAATAGCAGGTGAACTCGCCAGTGCAAACGATGAAGCTCGAAGAGCTGATTTGTGTTTCCTGCAAGCTGCAGTGCAGTGGCGCATCCTAGATTGTCCGGCTGAGGCAAACGCTGCTTCGCTGCGCGCTGGGGTCAATTGAGCGGTCGGGTTGTTTGAATAGGACAAGCTCGGCTAATAAGGACCTAGGAGTCTGTATGCGTTCTTCTGATCTTTTAGCGCTGGGTCTGCTGCTTGTCTTTGCTGCTTGTTCAGCAGCTAATGATCCGGTTGTAGATGCGGGAACGCTCGTCGTCGCCGACGCTTCTGTTGGTGGTGATGCAGGATTATCCGAGGACGCGGGCGTTGTGGATTCCGACGCCGGAATTCACGACACGGGCCCCCTCGTCGACGCCGGTCCCGAGCGTTGCGGTGATGGGCGCGTTCGCTCGTCCGGGCATCCGACGGATTTGGATTTCGAAGAGTGTGATGATGCCAACGAAGTTGAGGACGACGGCTGCACCAACATCTGTCGTCACAGCATCCGCCGCATCGCGACGATGAACTACTCCACCTGTGTTTTGCTGGGGAACGGCAAGGTCTTTTGCCGCGGTTATAACGCCGATCGATCCTTAGGGTTAGGCGAGGCTGCTCGCACCCGTTATGTCGACGGCTGGCGCCGACCACGCGGTTTAGACGATGATGTCATCGATCTCGACGGTGGCCGCGATTGGGTGTGTGCTTTGCATCAAAGCGGCGAGATCAGTTGTTGGGGGTTTGGCTCATTCGGGCGCAGTCCAGGCAGCGCAACGATGGAGATACCGACTCGAATTTCGGGTGTGACCGGTGCTGTCAGTTTATCCGTCGGGACCCACGCCGCGTGCTTTATAAACGCCGAACAGCAAGCCTATTGTTGGGGGCGTAACCGCTGGGGTGAGCTAGGCGATGGCAGCACCGATGAGTCCGCAGCGCCTGTGCGTGTTCAAGGGCTTGAGCAGGTTGTTGACCTTGATATCGAGGGCGCTCACGCATGCGCCGCCCTGAGCTCAGGGCAGGTTTGGTGCTGGGGAAATGCGAGCAACTGGCGATTTGGAACCAACCAAGTGACGGGCAGCCAGCCCGTACCCGTCCAAGTTCCTAACCTTGAGGGGGCTGTTGATGTCGACGTCGCTGCTTATGGAGGCTGCGCAATGTTAGCGGACGGGAGCGTAAGCTGTTGGGGTAGCAATTGGTCAGGTCAGTCTGGATTGCCTGTCCGCTCACCTCATGAGCCTATCCTCCTTCCTGATGTGTCCAGCGCACGCGCACTGGCGATGGAGAACTCGACCGGCTGTTTGGTTGCGGGTGAGGATGCCCAGGTTTACTGCTTTGGATGGAACCACTTGGGGCAGGCGGGTGATCCATCGACGCATCGAGTCGATAATGGATTGCGTGCTGTTGAGGGCGTCACGGGCGCTGTCGGTGTGATGGTCGGCTCTCATCATGGCTGCGCTTGGCGAGCCGATGGTCGGCGCTTGTGTTGGGGGGCGAATAACTTTGGGCAGTTGGGGGGGAATCGAGCTGCTGATTTGCCGATCCGCACCCCTCGTCGGGTTGAGGATTTAGAACAAATCATCCAGCTGAGCGCCGGCGACGGTCACATCTGCGCGTTGGACCAGCAGGGTCTAGCGAAGTGCTGGGGTAGCAATGGCTACGGTCAGTTGGGCGATGGAACGACTCAAACGGCTGCCAGCCCACAGCCGGTCACGGTGCTCAATCAAGTCGCTCAAATCACAGCAGCGGAGAGCTTTTCATGCGCCGTCGTTGTTGATGGAACCGCGTACTGCTGGGGGTATAACCGTAACGGACAGCTCGGGCTGGGGACCACCGACGATCAGACCGAGCCGCAGGTATTGAATCTACCGCCTATGCAGCTGATTCGCGGTGGAAATGCCTACGCCTGTGGTCTGGATCGTAGCGGGGGCGTTCACTGTTGGGGCTACGGCAGTGAGGGGGTCCTTGGACAAGGTAATCGCAACAGCTCGACTCGCCCTGTGTTGGTGGCAAGCCTTCCTGCGGTTCAAGATCTCTCATTAGGCTACCGTCACGTCTGCGCCGTGACGGGAACCGGCAACTTGTTTTGTTGGGGGCGGAACAGTGAGGGGCAAAATGCGGTCGACCGGGGCACCGTAAGGGTGACGAGTCCGACGCAGGTGATGATCCCTAGTGTCCTCTCGGTGGCCGTTGGGCGTCAGCACACCTGCGCTTTGACTGCTGTCGATGGGTTGTGGTGTTGGGGTCTGAATACGTCGGGCCAACTCGGTGATGGATCCGGTTCGACTCGGGCTCAGCCTGAGCGAATGGGAGCGCTGCTCAACATCTCAAGTGTCTCCGCTTGGCGCTTCGGCTACGGGACCTGCGCAACGAGCGATCGTCAGGACGGCACGCAGGGGAACTACTGCTGGGGGCATGGATTTTGGGGACAGCTCGGCAACGGCCGACTCGACGGACAGCGTTTACCCGTTGCGCTCGATCCCCAAAGTGTTTTGGGCGACCGGGTCCAAATGACGGTAGGTAATGAGCGCCAAAACTGCGCGCTTGGACAAAACGGGCGAGTCGCTTGCTGGGGAGACCCATCGCTCGGTCGAACGGGTCACGGCTTGACCGCAACCACCCAAAACGGACCCGCCGAAATGATTGCGGTTAGTCGTTAGCTCGTTTGGCGAGTTTAAGAATGACAAGTTGGGAACACGTCAGCACGGCTTCGGATGCTGCGGTAAACAGGGCCGCGCCGATCAGGGCTTCGTTTGGGTAGCGAGTGATCACGTAATAGTTACCAACTATGTTTAATATCAAACTCACGAATAACCCGAGGAACCCCCACCATTCTTTGCCCAGCGCAAAGACACCGGTACCCAAGATGAAGTTAACGAACAAGAAGGGTACGGCTAAGCCTAAAGCTGCCAGCGCCGGGACGGCGAGCTCATACCCTTCACCGGCAAAAGCTCGGATGAGATAGGGGGCGCCGAGGTACAAAACAGCGCCTCCAAGCAGCCCTAACCCCAAGAGAATCAGAACCGCCCGCCGAAACAGGTTTCGGGGCAGCTCATCACCTTGTCTGCGACGCACTAGAGCCGGAAAAAGGGCGGCTGCGATGGCGCCCGGCAGAAACAACCCGGCTTCTAGAATCCGGTAGGCAGCGCCATAGTTACCCGCTCGGTGATCAGCCATCAGAGGGGTTGAGAGCTCACGAATCATCACCAGGTCGACCCGAAAAGCGATCAGACCGAACAGACCCGCTGCGGCGAAGGGGACCATCTCTCGCCAAACCTGTTTTTGCTGGTGCGGGCTTGGGGGAGTGGGGTTCCAGCTCAGTCCGAGTGATTTCATCGCTCGATTGATCAAGAGCAGGTTGACCATCTCACCCACAAGGAAGCCAACGAAGGTGATACGAAGCATACCCCCCAGGTCATCGACCAGCCAAACGCCGCCTCCGGCGAGGAGTGTAAAGACCAGCCGACCGCCAACCGAAGCGAGCGCCTCTCCGCGCATCTGCTCTTTGCCCCGCAAGCCGGAGGCGCCAAAGTGATGATAGCCGCGCAAAAGCATGGCCAGAAACATCATCACCAACAGGTCGAGCGCAAGGTCGGGAGGGGCCAAGAACAGCCACAGTCCGCCGATGAATGCGACGATTAGTGTCATTCGGTGTTTGCTGATGACGGTGCCGCTGGCGTGCGCCATTCGACCGGCTGCGAGGTGCCGCGTGTATAAAATGGGCAGACCGAGAGTCGCCGTAAATGCGACCATATCCAGCAGCGAGAAGGCATAGGCAAACCGGCCAAAGCCGATTTCACCGAGCCGTCGCGCTAAACTCGCGTACGCAGCAAACTGCAAAAGGCGCGTAAAAACCTGGGCTCCACTGAGCCAGCCAATATTTTGAAGTAGACCAGAGCGTTCAACCATACCTTAGGCTGCGACTTGCTGAGCCGAGACGCAAGTTCTGGAACCTAGGGGATAAGCGCGCTATGGGCGCTTCCACCCGGAGGAAAGCATGGCTTCTGATGAACGCGTTCTGATTGTCGGCATGGGCTATGTCGGTTTGCCCCTAGCACTGAGTTTCATCCGAGGCGGAGTGACCGTGCTTGGTCTCGACATCGATCAAAGCAAGGTCGATGCACTCAACGGTGGGCGCAGTTATCTCGGCCACATCAGCGATGAAGACATCTCAAAGGCAGTGGCGACCGGGCGGTTTGAGGCGACCACCGACTTTGCTCGATGTGCCGATGCCGACGCCGTGATCATCGCCGTGCCCACGCCTTTGACCAAATATCGTGACCCGGATCTTAGCTACGTGACGTCAACGTGCGAGCGCATCGCTCCGCATCTGCGTGAAGGGGCTTTGGTGATTCTTGAGAGCACCACCTTCCCGGGTACCAGCGCCGAAGTCATGAAGCCGATTCTTGAACAGGGCAGCTCACTGATCGTCGGTGAGACGCTGGACTTAGCCTATTCGCCAGAGCGTGAAGACCCAGGCAATGCTGACTTTGGGACGCAAACGATTCCAAAGCTCGTTGGCGGTTACACGGCTGCAACGACGGCGCGCGCGGTCTCGTTGTATGAGCGTGCACTCGATCGTGTGATCGCTGTCGACTCCATGGAAGTTGCTGAGCTCGCCAAGCTGTTTGAGAACATCTTTCGGGCGGTCAATATCGCCTTAGTCAACGAGCTGAAGATGGTCTGTGATCGGATGGACATTGATGTCTGGTCGGTCATCGAGGCGGCAGCCACCAAACCCTTTGGCTTCATGAAGTTCACTCCGGGGCCGGGCATCGGTGGTCACTGCATCCCTGTCGATCCGTTTTATCTGACCTGGAAAGCTCGGGAACATGGCTTGACCACGCGCTTTATTGAGCTCGCTGGTCAGATCAACAGCGGGATGCCTCAGTATGTGATCGATCGGCTTCGAGTCGCCCTTAGCGAGGACGGTAAGGCGTTGCGCGACGCCAAGGTGCTGGTGCTCGGTGTCGCCTATAAGCCTGGCGTTGAGGACATGCGCGAGAGCCCCGCTTTGGACGTCATTGAGTTACTGATCCAAGGTCAGGCTGATGTCCGCTATCACGACCCGTTCGTGCCTGAGCTGCCGCAAATGCGTAAACATGACCTGCGTTTGGGAGGCTCGAAAGAGTTGACCGACACCATCTTAGCTGAGGCGGATGCGATCCTGATCGCCACCGATCACAACGAGGTCGATTACGCCCAAGTGATGGAACATTCGAGCTTAGTGGTCGATACCCGCAATGCGGTCAGGCCCCGCCTCGGTGACGGCCCGTTCAAGGCTCGATTGGTGATGGCCTAGCGTTAGGACTCGCGAATCCGACCGACCGGAATCAGACCTAGGATGCACCCAAGGCCAGCACCGGCGATGCTCGCCACGCTGATCGTAGCGGTCAGGCTAAGCCCGACTCGCGCTGCATTGACTGGCTTTTGCAGCATCACCGTCGGGCGAGTGTAAATCCGCGAGCGTGACACGTTAAGCAGGTGGAGATCCTCGTCCGCTTTGGCTCGATGCGAGGTCAAAATACCCATCTGCATCAGCCGAACCGCATGCACTTGGTCTGATTCGGTCGGGGCTCCCTTGAGCGCCACCAGCTGCTTATCGATCACGCCATCGATGATGGTGACATGCTTTCGAAGCTGTTCGTGACGCTTTTCCCAAAGGTCACCAGCATCTGAAAAGTGAACTTTGTGGTCATTGATCAGCTTTTCTCCCACACCCGAGAGGTAGGTATTGGCTGATTCTTTGGTTTGTCCGACCGCCTCAAGGATCACCAGGTTTTTGTCGGTGCGCGAGAGGCGCGCCCGGCTCAATAGTGGCAACTGTGCGCTTGCCTTGGCGTTGCCTTTGAGCCGGTGCTCATAGCGTAGGCGTTCCACCATCTCATGGGGGCGCTCTACGGAACGCTGCACCAAGCCGGCGTTGGTCACGTAGCCCACCTCACCAACTCTTAGAACGAGCGTCGACATGTACAGCGGTTCACGCAGTAGATTACTGATCAACGCCAAACCAATGCCCAAAACTGCGCCGATCACGATCATGCGCAGCGTTCGACGATTGATTAAAGGCGCAAGGGCGTTGTTAGTTTTACTCGCATTCATGGTGCCCTGCGTATTAGAGCGAAGCCTGCTCGGCTAGGGTTTTTCGTAGGTCGCGCACTTCGGCTTGGACCGTGCTTCGGTGGACGACAAAATGGCAGCACAGCAACGCAGCGCATTTTCCGGTCTCAAAGCCGACTATTTGGTCGCAATTTCTGCCTCCGCCTCGATCGCCGTCGTCGGCTTGGTTTTGTATGCATGGATCGGTCGAAGCCTCGACCCTGAATCGCTCGGATATTTCTCTCAGATTCGCCGGGTGAGTGGCATGTGGGTGCCGCTTGCATCCGTGGGTTTAGCGCTTGCGCTTGGCCGCTATGTCCCTCGATTAGCAGATCCCAGCTTAATCCGCCTGCGCACGATCCAGGCGTTGGGTGTCGTGGCGGTCGTGATGTTCGCCCATGTTTTAGCCTGGGATCCCTTGCTGAGCGGTGGTGTGCTGCAGCCGGTCATTGGTGAGCGCTCCGAGCTAGCGAGCGCCTTCTTGTGGCAACTCTTAGGGCTCGGAATTTTGGTGATGCCCTTCGCCTTGCTTCGTGGCTTGCAACGGTTTCGATTAGCGGCGGTGCTTCAAGTCACTGGGTATGCTCTGTGGCCTTTGGGTGTGACCTTTGTGTGCATCGATGGCCCCTTAGAGGTCTTGATCGAGCGGATTGGGCAAGGACAGGTTGCTCTAGCTCTGCTGAGTTTGTTGGTCTTGCTCATCGTCCCTCGACCGGCAATTGCGCCGACAGAATCGAACCATGAGCGTTTTAGCGGTTGGCTTATCTACAGCTCGGTGCGTCTTCCCGCAGGGGCACTAGGCTTTGTGTTGTGGACTGGCTTGCCGATGATTTTAGCGCAATGGGGGGCGCTTGAGGAGGCGGGTGTTGCGAACGCAGTGACGAGTTTGACCAATATACCCCTGTTGATTTTGTCGCCGCTCGCATTTGTCTTGTTGCCCCGGCTGTCGCTGGCTCAAATCGAGGGTCAAGACCAAGAGGTTGAAGACTTTCTACGACGAGGCCTCTGAGGGCATGTCCCAGCAGATCCTGCAGGTTGCCATTCTTGACGGTGAATTTGAAAGCACAGAAGACTTCTTCATCGGGCAAAACTACGAGCTGGTGATGAAC
>JBDQPD010000016.1:0-43553 GCA_040260805.1 Myxococcota bacterium
ACCGCGGAACGGATATGTGGTGGGCTCGCTGGGTTGTGCGTGCCTCACTGCGGGAGCGGATCGAGGTGTTTTCAAAGATTTTGCACCTGCATTACCAAGACGAGGATCAGGAGTCCTCGGTGTTACCGTCGTCACAATCTTCCCAGCCGTCTTGGTCGGGTGTTTGGATATCGTTTCGAACGATACCATCGCCGCAGCGTGCCAACGCGCAGTCGGCACAGGCATCGGTATTGACCTGGTTCCCATCATCACAGCTTTCATAGCCCTCATCGCCTTCGGCGAGATCGGTTCGTGTGATCAAGTCGCCGCATTGCGCCACTCGACACGTATTGAGACAGGCATCGGTGTTGTCGTCGTTGCCGTCATCACAGGCTTCGAAATCGTCGGCGTCGATATCGACGATATCTCGGCGAACGCGTCCATCCCCGCAACTCGCTCTAAGGCATAAGTCAGTGCATGCATCGCTAGGCTCGGAGTTGCCATCATCGCAGTTTTCATAGCCATCCTCACCCTCAGCTAGGTCAAGGCGAAGAACACCATCCCCGCATTGCGCAGAGGTGCAGGTGTCACGGCAGGCATCCGCATCGACTAGGTTACCGTCATCGCATTCTTCAACGCCAGCGTGAATGAATCCGTCTCCGCAGGTGGCTGCCACGCAGTCGCTCGTGCATTCATCGAGGTCGCTGTCGTTTCCATCATCGCAGACCTCAAAGCCCTCATCGCCCTCGTCTAGGTCATTACGCACGATACCATCGCCGCAGCGTGCGGGTTCACAGGCGTTTGTGCAGCCATCAAAATCGCTGTTGTTGTTGTCATCGCAGAGCTCTTCTCCGGCTTGGATGTGCCCGTCGCCGCAGCGCGCTAGCTGACAGTCAATGCAACCATCGGTGCTGATTTGATTCGCGTCATCACACGCTTCACCGAGTTCGCTGTCCACCACTCCGTTGCCGCATAGACCTGGCTGACAATTTGAGTTGCACCCATCACCGAGTTCGGTGTTTCCGTCGTCGCAGCGTTCAAAGCCGGGCTCACCCTCGGCTAGGTCGGCGCGCAAAAATCCATCACCGCAAGCTGCTGCTTGGCAGGTGCTTGGGCATGCATCGGTATCGATCGTGTTGCCGTCATCACAGGCTTCGTTGCCTAAATGTACGATCCCGTCGCCGCAGGTCGCTGTTTGACACAGGTCGGTGCAGCTATCGTTTGAGACTAAGTTTCCGTCGTCGCACTGTTCGGATGAGTCTTGGTTGCCATCGCCGCAAACGCCATCGATTGCGGCATCATCAGTAGGGCAGCCGGCGGCGATGATCAGGGTCATAACTAGCAGGTATCGCATCGGTATTACTTCCTCTCTTTAAGACTTCGGATTAGAGACGATAGGCGAGTGCTTCTATTCTCACAACCCTGAGAACAGTGTGCTCAGTTCATGATGAGATCATTAGCCTGCCTCTGAAATAGCTCGAATTTCCTTGCGCTTGCAGTGCTCATCCTCCATTAGCCCCTCGCTGTGGCTGCCCGCGTCTGCGGTCTCGGCGTGTTTAAAGACGCGTGAAGGAGGAGCTCATGCTCACCACAAGCGATCGCCAAGCGATCATCGCAAAGTACGGTAAAAACCCTCAAGATAGCGGCAACAGCAAGGTTCAGATCGCGCTGATGACCGCACGGATCAACGAGCTGCGCCCGCACTTTGAAGAGAACTCGAAAGACCACCACAGCCGTCGTGGTCTGCTCAAGATTGTGTCCAAGCGACGCAGCTTGCTCGATTACCTCAAGCGTAAAGACGTTGAAGGCTATCGCAGCCTGATCGCCGAGCTGGGTATTCGTCGATAAGACTAAGAACCTTTGAGTGACGGGCAGCCCAAGCGCTGCCCGTCGCTTAATTGGGCTCACACGGTGTGAGCCATTCACGGAGGGGTTAGGCCCAAGCGAAGAAGGATGTGTCCAGCACCGATAAGATCGGCGGTTCTGCACCCATTCTTCTAGTTTCTACGCTGCGCCTAATCACTCCATTACATAGAGCGGTTGCCCTCCGCGGCACGCTCAGGAGTGATGGACGATGACTATCGTTCGTAAAGAGATCCCTTATGGGGACTCGATGCTGGTCCTTGAGACCGGCCATATCGCCAAGCAGGCTTCTTCGATTTTCGTCAGCAATGGCGAGTCGCAGGCGCTGGTGAATATCACCTCGTCGGCTCAGCCGAAGGACCTGCCTTTCATGCCCATGACCGTGGAATACCAAGAGCGTGCCTACGCCGCTGGTCGTATCCCCGGTGGGTTCTTCAAGCGTGAAGGTCGCCCGAAAGCGGAAGAGATCATTAACGCACGCATCACCGATCGTACCCTTCGACCGCTCTTCCCCGACGGCTTCCGCCGTGAAGTTCAGATCATTCTGACGGTGATGAGCTCGGACGGTGCCCATGAGATGGACGCTTGCTGCCTGAGCGCCGCCGCTGCCGCTTTGGGTATCTCGGATCTTCCGTGGGCCCCTGACGGTCCCGTGGCAGGCGTACGTACAGCTCGCGTTAACGGCGAATGGGTGATCAATCCGACCGTCGAGCAACGCGAAGCCAGCGATATCGACTTGATGGTCGGTTGCACCTCGGACGCCATCGTGATGGTCGAAGGTGGCGCCAACGAAGCGAGCGAAGCTGACGTGATCGAGGGCTTGTACTTAGCCTTTGATGCGGCTCAGCCCATTATCCAAGCGATCGTCGAAATCGGAGCCGAAATTGGCACCACGAAGTCCGAGCACATCGTGCCCGGTGTGGACGATGACGTGAAGGCTGCGGTCGAAGCTGCTGCTGCTGAGCACAAGCTCGCGGAAGCGTTCCTGATCAAGAGCAAGCATGACCGTTATGCTGCTCGTGATGCCGCCAAAGACGCCATCAAGGCTCAGTTCAAGGCTGACGAGAACTTTGCCGAGCGTTATGAGCAGGTCAAAGCTGCTTTGGGTGAGTTCGAGCATCACACCATGCGCCGCTCGACGCTTGATTCCAAGCGCATCGACGGTCGTGATTACGACGAGATCCGTGCGATCAGCACCGAAGTCGATGTGCTTAAGCGCACCCACGGCTCGGCGCTGTTCCAGCGCGGTGAGACGCAAGCGATCGTGACCTGCACCTTGGGCTCCAAGCGCGATGAGCGTAAGATCGAGTGGCTGCACGGCACCGAATGGCGCCGCTTCATGCTGCATTACAACTTCCCGCCGTACTCGGTCGGTGAAGCCCGCCCCATGCGCGGCACCTCGCGTCGTGAAATCGGTCACGGTATGCTGGCACGTCGTGCCCTTGAGACCGTGATCCCGACCGCTGATGACTTCCCGTACACCGTGCGCGTGGTCTCCGAGATCACCGAATCCAACGGTTCGAGCTCGATGGCGAGCGTCTGCGGTGGCTCGATGGCGATGATGGCTGCCGGTGTGCCGCTGCTCAAGCCGGTCGCTGGTATCGCTATGGGCATGATCAAAGAGGGTGACGACGTCGCCATTCTCTCGGACATCCTCGGCGACGAAGATCACCTCGGTGATATGGACTTCAAGGTCACCGGTACTGCCGATGGCATCACCGCCATTCAGATGGACATCAAGGTCGACGGCTTGAGCCGTGACCTTTTGACCACCGCCCTTGAGCAAGCTCGCACGGGTCGTCTGCACATCCTTGGCGAAATGGCTAAGACCATGGACACCGCTCGTGAAGAGATGAGCGAGTACGCTCCGCGCATCGAGAACATTGAGGTTCCTGGTGATAAGATTCGCGACATCATCGGCCCTGGCGGTAAGATGATCCGTGAGATCCAATCCACCTCGGGCGCTCAAGTGGACGTCAACGAAGACCTCGACCGCGGGGTTGGGATCATCACCATCATGGCAACCGACGGCACCGCCCGTGCGACCGCTATGCAGATGATCGAAGATCTGATCGCCGTCCCCGAAGTCGAGAAAGTCTACCTCGGCAACGTGCGCAAGGTCACCGATTTTGGTGCCTTTGTTCGCATCATGCCCGGTATCGATGGCTTGCTTCACGTGAGTGAGATCGCCTGGCAGCGTGTCGAGCACCCCTCGGACATGCTCCAAGAGGGTGATGAGCTTGAGGTCAAAGTCCTCGAGGTTGACGAGCGCAACGGCAAGGTGCGTTTGAGCCGCCGTGTGCTGCTCGACAAGCCTGAAGGTTGGGTTGAGCGTCCGAAGCGTGAGCGCAGCGATCGCAACGATCGCGGTGACCGCGGCGGACGTGGTGGTCGCGGTGGACGTGGTGGTGATCGTGATCGCGGACGCGGTCGTGGCGATCGCAACCGCAACGAGAACCGTGGCGCCAAGAGCGACGGACCGCAAAACGAGAACTAGGTCTGCTGCAGCAGTCTTAAAAGGAGGCGACCGGCTCTGTGCCGGTCGTTCTCTGTTTTTAGCGGTTGTTGTGCAGCCCTCTAGGGTTGCATAGAGGCAATATCGTGGGCTGGTCTAACGCAAGACTGGAGGGGTCATGACAACGTATCGTTCGGTCAAAGGAATGAACGATCTTTTCGGCGCGCAAGCTGCCGGCTTGATCGAGGTCGAGCAGGTGGTGCGTCGTTTAGCGCTCGCTTATGGCGCCCAAGAGGTCCGCACCCCGATTTTAGAGCATCAAGAGCTCTTCGTACGCAGCGTCGGTGAAGGCACCGATGTCGTGGGCAAAGAGATGTATGCCTTTGAAGACCGAGACGGTTCGAACTTGGTGCTGCGCCCTGAAGCCACGGCCTCGGTAGCGAGGATGGTGGTTCAGCATGCGCTGTTGCGGGTCGACCCGAAGCTGCGCGCCTTTTATGCGGGCCCGATGTTTCGTCGTGAGCGTCCACAGAAGGGGCGCTATCGCCAGTTTCATCAGATCGGCTTGGAGTGCTTTGGCGAAGCCTCGCCGATCGCCGACATCGAATGCATCGCGCTGGCTCATGCGATCCTCGCTCAGCTCGGTCTGGATGACGTCGTGATCGAGCTGGGTAATGTGGGCGGTCCCGACACCCGCCCCGCGTACCTCGAGCTGCTGCGTGCCTTTCTGGCGAAGCGCTCCAGCGACTTGCCCGAAGGCGCTCGAGAGACCGCCGAGCGTAATCCGCTGCGCTTGCTCGACTCAAAGGACGGACGGGTTCAAGAGCTGATGCAGGAAGCGCCCTTGCCGATGGATCACCTCAATGCGCATCACCAAGCCCATCATGAAGCGGTTCATGAGGGGCTGGTGGCTTTGGGTATTGAGGTGCGCATCAACAAACGCATGGTGCGTGGATTAGATTATTACCGTGGACCGGTCTTTGAGGCGTTAACCGAGAAGCTGGGTGCTCAGGCTGCAGTTCTTGCGGGGGGGCGTTACGATGGCTTGCTCGAGACCGTCGGTGGCCCCGATGTACCCGCTGTTGGCTTTGCCGGTGGCACCGAGCGCTTGTTGTTGGTGGCGCAGGCGAACGGTCGTGAATTGGGTCAAACCGCGCCCGACCTGGGCGTCGTCGCCGCACCCGGTGCTGATACGCACCGTATCTTACGCTTGATCACGAGCCTGCGCGCCGCCGGCTGCCGGGTCGTCGCTGATTTGTCTGGCCGCTCAGTAAAAGCGCAGATGAAGGCGCTTAATCGTAGTGCTTGTCGCTTTGCGCTGGTACTCGGTGAACGAGAATTAGAATCAAACCAGGCGTCGTTACGTCGCATGGCAGATGGAAGCACCGTGAACATTTCGTTGGAGTTCACTGCCGTGCGTTCCGCCGTGTTGGAGGTTGGATGATCCGCAGCGTCTTTTTGACTCTTCTTTTGCTCCCTGTTTCGGGAGTAGCCGCCGATAAGCCTGAGCTTTTGGCTGTAGGTACTGAGCCGCCAAGCTTTACCTTGCGCACGCTCAACCCCAAAGAGAGCGGGCTCCGGCGCGCCGTCTTACGTCGCACGATCGGTAAGCGCGCCAAGACCAAGAACATTAAGCTGCTCGCTATCAGCTTCTACGCCACTTGGTGTGAGAGCTGCCAAGATGAGGTGCCCTTGCTCGACAAGTGGGCCACACAGCTCAAGCCGCAAGGGTTCTCGGCCTTTGTAGTGGGCACCGATAAAGGCACGGACGGTAAGAACAAGCTGAAGAAACGCATCGGCGAGATGGGTCTGACGCTGCCCGTGTTTCATGACAGCATGAACGTGTTGATGCGGCGCTACAAAGCGGCGGCGTTGCCGACGCTTTACCTGATCGATGGGTCCGGTAAGATCGTCTTCGCTAAGGCGGGCTTTAGCCTCAAAAAGGGTGACGATAAGAAGCTCTTAGAGACGATTCGGAAGTACCTTTGATCAGCGCAGCACTGTTTAGCGTCTTGCTCGCAGGGCCTGTCATTTTGCTCGACAACATCAGCGCCGAAGCGACCGTCCCCACAACGCTCGCAGCGACGCTTGACCCCTTGCTGTGCAGCACCTTTGAAAAGAGCCTCAAGAAAGCTAAATTTGAGGTCAAGTGCCGCACCGATATCGAAGCGATCTTAAAGCTTCGCGCCATGCAAAGCGCGGTGGGAAGCCCCACTGAATGCAACACCGACGTTGAAGCCTGCGCGGCTCAGACCGCCAAGCTGGCGCACTGCACTCATGTGTTGGTGGCGTCACTCACTAAGGCTAAGTCGGGTTACGCCATGCTTTTGACCTTGGTTGATACCACCGGAAAGACCTTCGCCACCCATCAGATCTCGGGCGCTGATGCGGACGCTTTACTCAAGCGCTTTCCTGACGCCATCCCCAAGATTGTGGCAGGGCTGAGCAAACCCTAGGGTTTTCGCTAAAGAATTGGGCGCTTCGGGCCGACTTAAAGGAGGACGTCTAGCTACGTTCTCCGGAGGTTTCTTTGGCCGCACCCAAACGTCGCCCAAGCGCTCGTCCCAAAACTGCACAGCCTGCCAAGGCTAAAGCGGCTCAGCACACCACCTTGGTGCCGACGACCCCGCCTGAACTGGCGGGTATGCTGGCGCTGCTGGCAGCTGCGTTGATCCTAGGGAGTCTTGGGACCTACTCACCAAGTGATTTGAGCTCGACCGATGGCGGCGCCGAGTCGATTCAAAACGTGATCGGTCCTGCCGGAGCCTATATCGCTGCGGCGCTCTTTAGCTCGCTCGGCTGTGCTGCCTTTATCGTGGGCATCGCTTTGCTGCAGATGGCGGTCCAGCTGCTGCGCCGGGCGCGACGGATGATGAGTCTTCGCAGCGGAGTGGGGATGACGCTTGCTCTGGTCGCTGCCACGGGGTTGGCGCAAATTTGGGTCCCGGCAGAGACCTTCTCGTTTCGTCCAGGTGGCTTGCTTGGCTTGGTGGTCAGCAGCGCCGTGGTCAGCGTGTTCTCGCATATTGGCGCGAGCTTCATCTTAGCGACGCTTGGGCTCCTCGCCGTCAGTGAGCTGATCGGTGTTGGACCGCGCGGCATGATGGTCGTAGCGCAACGCCTGCTCAAGACCGAGCGTCTGCGCACTTGGGCTCGTCAACGTCGTCAGGACCTGTCGGCGCGATGGGCACTCGAAGCCGAGGACCGCAAAGCCAAACGCGAAGAGCAAAAGCGCTTTAAACTCGCCGAGCGCGAGGCGCGCCGCCAAGAAAAGGCAGAGGCTAAGACACGCGCCAAAGCCGCTAAAGCTCGGAAAAAATCTGGCACGAAGGCGCCCAATAATGTGGTCGAGTTTCCCAGCGAGGCGCCAGCCGAAGTCGCCGACGACTTTGAGGATAAGTTCTTCTCGACCAACTCCTTAGTGACCGTACCCCCCGAAGAGGACGCCAAGCCTAAAGCTAAGGGTAAAGGAAAGCCTAAAGCCGAACCCCAGGCCGAGCCCGCTAAGGGCTCCAAGGCGCCCTCGGTCGCCGAAGAAGAGCCAGCCTGGGTCGCACAACTTAAAGCCCAAGCCAAAGACGAGGTCGCCCCTGAGCCCAGTGCACCCGAGCCGGAGGCTAAGGCGCCTGATGCGCCGCCAAAGATCGTCGCTGCGGAGGCGCCGGTTCTCAGAGAATCTAAAGGCAAGAAAGACCAAAGCGAAGCGGACAAAGCGCGCGAGATCCTGCGCAAGAAAATGGAGCGCAAAAAGAAGCGCAAGACGCGTGGAGAGTGGGAATTGCCGAGTATGGATTTGCTGGCATATAAAGCACCTGACGCCACCGATCTCGACACCGAATGGCTCCAGGAAACGGCAAAGAAAATCACGCAGAAACTCGCTGAGTTCCGGATCGAGGGTAAGGTCATTGAGATCCGCCCCGGACCGACCGTTACGCTCTATGAGTTCGAGCCTGGACCCGGTATTAAAGTGAGCAAGATCGCCGGCTATGCTGACGATCTTCAGATGGCGCTCGGCGCCCGCTCGACGAGAATTATTGCGCCCTTACCGTTGAAAAGTACGGTGGGTATCGAGATCCCCAACCGGACCCGTTTGACCGTCTACCTCAAAGAGCTTCTCGCCGATCCGGCGTGGGCGAGCAGCAAAGCAGCGCTCCCCATGGCGCTGGGGCGCGATGGTGAGGGTCGCTGTTTCTATATGGATCTCGCAAAGACGCCGCACTTGCTCGTCGCTGGTGGCACCGGCTCGGGTAAGTCCGTCGGCGTCAACACCATGATCTTGAGCATGCTCTATCGGTTCAGTCCGAATGATCTTCGCTTGCTGCTGATCGATCCAAAAATGCTTGAGTTTGCACCCTATAATGACATTCCACATTTGTTGGTTCCGCCGATCACCGACCCGGCGCGTGCGACCGTGGCTTTGGCGTGGGCGTGCAAAGAGATGGACCGTCGCTACGAGCAGCTCGCCAAAGCTGGCGTCAAGAACATCGAAGAATATAACGACCGTCTTGAATTGACCCTGAAAGAGCGTGCTCAGGCACGAGTCGAACTCAACGAGCAGATCGTCGCCGAAGCCGAAGCTGCGCATGCTGAGATGCAGGCTGAGCGAGGCCCCGAGCTCAAGATGGTCGTCGACGACAACGAAGACGAGCCGCAGATGCAGGTGGTCGAACGTGAAATCGAAGCGGTCGATGCGACGGCTGATGGCTCTGAAGAACGCAAGGTGACCTTGCCGCCTGATCACGCGCTGAGCGAGGACAACGATCCTGAGGCGATGCCCTACATCTTGGTGGTGGTCGATGAGTTCGCCGACTTGATGATGACGGCAGGCAAAGACGTCGAGGAGTCGGTTGGACGCTTAGCTCAAAAGGCTCGCGCAGCAGGCATGCACGTGATCCTGGCGACCCAGCGTCCGTCGGTGGACGTGGTGACCGGCGTCATCAAGGTCAACTTCCCATCACGTATCGCCTTTCGGGTGAGCGCATCTCAGGATTCAAAGACGATCATCGGACGCACCGGCGCGGAGCGTCTGCTCGGCAATGGTGACATGTTGGTGGTTCCACCGAATTCGTCGGATCCGAGCCGCGTTCAAGGCGCCTTTGTCTCGACCGAGGAGTTGACCAATATCATCAACCACCTCCGCTCTCAGGGTGAGCCCGACTACGACGAGTCCATCACGGCAATGTCCGAGAGCAGCTCAGAGGGCTTAGGCGGTAGCAGCGACGACCCTTATGATCCCTTGTGGATGGATTGCCTTCGCATCGCCGCCAATGAGGGTCAGGTGAGCACCTCATGGCTGCAACGGCGCTTGAGCATCGGCTACACACGAGCGGGGCGTATTATCGATCGTATGGAGGCTGAGAGCCTGATCGGCCCATCACGCGGCGCCAAGCCTCGTGAGGTCTTTATCACGCCCGAGCAGCTCGATGATCCCGACTCGCCTTTGGGCCCGTCCGGAGCGGACGAGGTGTCCTAAGAAACGCACGCTATTTACTCGAGCGTGTCGGAAGGACTTGTCCGTCTCGAACAATCTTGGCAGGCAGCGGCGTCATTAGGAGATGCCCATGTTGCGTTTGGCCGGTTTAGCCCTCGTTTTGTCCCTTGCTGCATGTTCGAAGGGCGATAAGTCCATCGAGACCGACGGTACCTCGTCTAAAAAAATGGGCGAGATGGTCCTGTCTAAAGTACCTGCCGATGAAGGTAAGAACGGCGCAGCTGGACGGCAACTCAGCGCTGAAGCCGCCAAAAAAGCCATGATGGTTCCCCCGACCGAAACGGATAAGCCGCCGGTCGGTGGTGCCGCTGCGGTCCATTTCCCCGAGGGCAGCGCTGACGATCCAGCCGTCAAGAAGGGTGGAGTCCTCTCGGTTTCGCAACGTCGCTGCGTCGACACCTGCTTCAATCGCCTGGACGTGGACGCTGTCTGCGCCAAACGCGTGCCCAAGCCCAAAGACCAAACCAAGACCGAGAACTATACCCGTCAGCTGCGTGACTGCATCAAAGGTGCTCGTCATTTCTGCGGCGTACGCTGCGGTACCGCGACCCCGCCCAAGCGCCCGAACAACGATCCGCTTCCCGAGCCCAAGGCGGTCACTAAGGCAGAAGCGCCCGCTCGTTTAGGTATGAAGTCGGGCGACAAGCTGTTTGTGACCTTCAAGACCTCGCTGGGTGATATCGTCGCCGAGCTGTTCTGGGAGAAGGTACCCAACACGGTCACCAACTTCGTCGAGCTGGCTGAAGGCAAGCGCGCCTTTATCGATCCCAAAGCTGATCCTAAGCTCTCGGCTGAAAAGCGCACCGTCAAGCGAGCGTACTATGACGGCTTGATCTTCCATCGTGTGATTCCCAAGTTCATGATTCAGGGTGGCTGCCCTCAAGGTACTGGCATGGGTGGCCCAGGGTATAACTTCGCCGACGAGTTCGATCCGAGTCTCAAGCATGAGGGCCCCGGCATCTTATCGATGGCGAACAGCGGTCCAAGCACCAACGGAAGCCAGTTCTTTATCACCGAGAAAACCACCGCTCATCTCGACGGTCGTCACACGGTCTTTGGTAAAGTGGTCAGCGGCTTAGACATTCAAAATAAGATTGCGAACGTCGAGACCGCCGCTCGCAACATGCCTAAGGTGCCTGTGGTGATGACCAAAGTCCTGATCGGTCGGGGTACCCCGGCGAAGTAAGCCTACAGACGAGACCAGTGAATCACGACATCTCTAAAGAACGGGCGTGCGTCGCGTCCGTTGGAGAGCAGTCCAACCTGCACATCGAGGTAGCGACCCATGGGGACAGCGATCGGTGCGGGGTTGAGCTCGGTCCACGGGCCGTAGTCCGCGGCGTCGATCTCAGCAGGAGTCGTGCCGCTTCGAAAGCGTAATCGAATCGTGGTTTCAGCGGGCATATCGCCCGTCCAGTCCGCATGGTGGAAGATCGCATCAGCGGCTTCACGTCCTGTGTCAAAGCGTCGCCGCCAGGTGCCGTTTCGAACGGTAAACGTGCGCAGCGCTTGGCCGGTCATATCGGAGTAGGTGTAGGGGCCTGAGCCGACCGGATGGTGGCTGACCACCTGTCCGTTTTGACGAAGCTTGGACGCAGTTCGGGAGCTGTAGTTCACACCCCAGATGAAGCCCTGATCATCGAGCGCAACGCCGATCACGCCGCTTTGACCCACGCTGTATTGACCGAGCACGGCGCCCGTTTGGCTGTTGATCTTACCGATACGGTCTGCGCTGTAGAGCCCTACAAAGACCTCGCCAGCTCCCGTGATCGCAATGCCCCGCGGGTACCCAAGCATCGAGATCCGGCGGAACGTCTGCGTTCCGGGGTCGAACTCAGCTACGGTTCCTGAACTGTATTGCCCCATCCAGACATCGCCCTCTGGATCGACGCCGATGCCATACAAGTTGCCACCAGGGACTGCCCAGGTTCCTGTTCGGCTAATGTTTTGCACATCGATTCGCGATAGGGTGTCGTTGCCGCGGTTGGACGACCACAGGTTGTTGCCGTCGATGACGGCACCATAGGGCGGGCCGCCCGAGTCGGCTGACCCGATGATTTGCCCGGTATTCCCATTGATCACGTAGTAACGAGATTCGTTCCACATGCCTGCCCAGACCCGGTTCTCGGCATCGATCGCCACGGCGCGGACGCAGTTGCCCGGAGGGTTGACCACCAACACAATGCACTCGTCAGTCCCTGCAGGCAGCAACTCGCCGCCGTCGATTCGGTTGTTGTTGTTGAGGTCTCGGCTGGTGTCGATCTGCCCGTTGTTGTTTCGGTCGATGCAGTCGGCCTCGGCGACCGCAATCTTGACCACCGTTCCGCCGCTGCGGTTGCCCGCCCAGACGTTGCCATCAAGATCGACAGCCGTTCGGCTCGGATCGCTGCTGCCATTGGGCATGCGATATCGACCCAGCTCGGCGCCGGTGCTGGTGTTCAGTTTGGAGACCGTATTTTCAGCTGAGTTTGCCACCCAGATAAAGGGTAGGCTCCACGCGCTTTGTCCCAAGGTGACGCCACGGCCGGGTTCGACCTCAGTCCCCTCTCGCTCACCCGCGTTCCAGTTGTTCTCACCTTGCCAGGGTTCATCGTAGCAGGGCGCATCGCACAAGCCACAGGCGTTGACCACGCCCTCATCGACCAAGCCGTCGCAGTCATTATCTTGACCATCACAAACCTCTTCGGGGTCCGGACCGCATTGCCCGCAGGCGTTCAGGACGAATTCATCGATCACTCCATCGCAGTCGTTGTCCTGACCGTCGCAGACCTCGTCGGGAACGACCCCGCAGCCGCCGCAGGCGTTGAGGACGCCCTCATCGATTTGTCCGTCGCAATCGTTATCGATCTCGTCGCAGACCTCGACGGGAGCGAGCCCGCATTGTCCGCAGGCGTTCAGGACGCCTTCGTCTGTTTCACCGTCACAGTCGTTGTCGACGCCGTCGCACACTTCTTGCGCGGGCAGCACTTGACCCATGCATTCATCAAGCCATTGCTCGCCGCATCGCTGCAAACCGCCTGAGCACTGGCCGACATTGGCCGTTCCCGGAGCGCCAGCGTAGCAGGCGCGGCAGCCTAAGGGGCTCCCGGGTTGGTCATCACAAGCGATCTGCGGTTCGCAGGCGCAGCCCTCATCAAGCGCGCCGTTGCAGTTGTTGTCGATGTTGTCGCCGCAGATCTCTACTGGCGCCTCGCCGCATTGACCACAGGCGTTGGTGACGCCTTCGTCTACCAAGCCATCACAGTCGTTGTCGTTGCCGTCACAGACCTCGTCAGCGGGGACGCACCCATGCCCGGGGCAGCCGTCATTGATCTCGCCGTCGCAGTCGTTGTCGATGTCATCGTCGCATCGTTCAGCCTCAGGCACGCAGCCTGGAGGTCCGCAGGTGTCATCTACCAGCCCGTTGCAGTCGTCATCGATTCCGTTGCCGCAGAGCTCTTGAACCTCGGGGAGCACCTGACCGACGCAAACGCCCCAGGCGTCGTTGACGCAGTCGCGCACACCGCCACGGCAGATCCCGCGACCCGCCGTGTGACCCGCGCCATCGTAACAAGGCTGTTGCATTCGTCCGTCGCAGCCATTGCCCTGAACCGGCAAGCAGCCTTCGTCGACGATGTTGTTGCAGTTGTTGTCGATGCCGTCGCCGCGGTTGTTCGGTCCGCACAGCTCGGCTGGGAGTTCACCGCAGCCGCCGCAAGCGTTCAGTACACCTTCGTCGATCTCGCCATCACAGTCGTCATCTTGTCCATTGCAGCGCTCGACCGGAGCCTCGCCGCAGACACCGCAAGCGTTCAAGACGCCCTCATCGACCTGCCCGTCGCAGTTGTCGTCGCGGCCATTGCAGATCTCATTACCCGGCAAGACGGCGCCTTGGCACTCGCTCCAAATACCTGCTTCACAGGTTTTAAAGCCCGCCGTGCAGGCGCCGTTGGCGAGCGTAGCGCGCGGCGCATCGTAACAGCTCTCCACGCTGCCGCTTTCACAAGGGCAGCCTTCATCGATCAAGCCATCGCAATTGTTGTCGATCCCATCGCAAAAGGGGAGATCGTTGGGGTTGCAGTTGGGGTCGTTGTCGGGGTCACAAAAGGGTCGGTTCTCAACGATCCCAGGGTGACTCCATGGGTTGGCGTCGTCGCAATCTGCGCCCAGGCAATCGGCGCCGAGTCCGTAGCCGTCGCTGTCTTCATCTTCGCAGCCTGGGGGCGGGGGACCTGTGTCTGGGCGGACGACGCCATGACCAGCATCTTGAGCGCCCACGCCACCGTCTTGGGACGCACCACCGTTTCCGGCTCCCCCTCCATCACTTCCAACTCCAGGTGCGATACCAGGAGCTTCCGACTGCGGACTACAGGCTGCGGCGATGATCAGAATAAGGGGCAGGGCGCGTGTCATGAGTTCACTTTACTTTCAGGGCAATTTCTCGGCTGGCTGAGAAGCGTTTGCAGACGTCAGCGGTGCACAGGAAATAGGTTGCGCTTGCTTTGACCGTGTCGGCTCCGGCAGCTGCGCCTTCGAGCGTGGTCGTGAGCACAATACCCTTACCTTGAGCCTTGCCGTCTTTGAGTCCGAGCTTGCGCTTGGTGATGGCGACTTTGCCTGCGTTGGACAGTTTGACCGAAAGCGGGGCCTCCATACTCACCTTCCAACCCTTCTCTGGCTTGATCGTAAAACTGATCTGAGCCGATTCTTTGACCTTCAAGTTATCGGGTGCCTTGAGCGTGAGTTCCGCTTTTTCTTTCGGATCGATCTTAACCTCGTCTTTGGCGGCATGAGCTACCGAGGCGTTGAGGCCGAATAAAGTCAGGCAAAGGATTAGCGATTTCATATGTTCACTCCGTGAGGGACTCACCAGCCCCAGACCATGTGGTTGAAAAGATACCCTATCACGAGCAGCAAGCAAAGGAGTCCAAGCAACAGTAAAATTGTACCCAAGGTTTGGAACTCGTTACCAGCTAGCGCTGCGGCCTCTTCCATTTCGAGCTCTAAAGCCTTGCGACTTTCCCTTCGACTGATGTGGAGGGCTAAAATATTCAATCCAAGCCACACCATGAAAGCGATCGAGATCCCTTGAAAGCCGAGCGCCGCGTACCCTTGACGGATCCGTCGCTCCTCTTCGACCTGGGCTTTGCGTAACGCCGTCGTATCGGCTCGTAGCGTGGGCTGTAGGCGTCTTGGATGGATCCTGCTCAGCCGAGCAGCATGCCCATTTAGCCCCTCAGCTTCGGCGATTTGACCGGGTAGGCCGATGGGGAACCGAGCGTCGCCGACGCGCAGGGTTGTAAACGCCTTTCGCCGGCTGTCAGTCACGAGATCGGATGCCCAGACCACAGAGACCCAGCAGGGTTGGTCGGGGACCTCAAACTCAAAGATACCCTGACCATTTTCCATGGCCACCTCCTCCATCCGTTCCCATTGAGCCCCGCGATAGATCTGCAAGGTGTAGTTTGGAATGCGACTGTCCGAGCGCAAGTTGATTTGAACTTTCTCACCCGGAGCAACGGATCGTTTAGAGGGAATGAGCTGCAATTCAGAGGGTGGATTATGGAGCCAAAGGTCATGAGGCTTCCAAAGCCCCGCTGCATCAGCGACTTCGATTCGATAGCGTCCGCGGTGAAGCGGTTGGCTCATGGTCAGGCGAGCATAGCCCTCGGGGTCAAACATCGTCCCAAGGCCTGAGTCGCCCTCTGCCCGAACGCGCAGGTGTGCACCGCTCTTACGGCGCACGACCAAGGGAAGCTCGATGTTTCGAACAGCCCAGCCGGTCAGCGGGAAGGCTTCAACGGGGAGGGCTTTGGATCGTTTGGTCTCTTGTTCGGCGGCATCCGATGGTGAGAACGAGGCGAAGGCTCGCCATGACTCGGACCACCGCACGCCCAACTGGGGCTCATCGACAAGCTTCAAGCGCAGGGTCACCGTTTGTTGGAGACTGCCCAGTTCGGCGCGAACGACCAAGCGCGCATCGCCGAGCTCCCAGCGTGGGACCAAGAAACCCAAATCCAGGGTCGAGCCCTCGACGGTTTTTTCAATCAGCGCTTGCTCTCGTTTGCCTTGGTGCAAGGTGATCCGATAACGAACCCCTTTGCGATGCTTTAGGTCACCTTGTCCGACAATGACGGAGCGCAGATGAGCTCGACTTCCTGTGACCAACTGAGGCGAGATCCACACTCGCAAGGCGTCAGAGGATGCAGGGAATGAGACCACAACGCTGACGCATTGGCTGAGCAGGAGCAGCGCCAGGAAGGTCCAGAACACCTTCTTTTGTCGGTTATTCACGGCTCAAGCCTCGCTCGGATCTCATTGAGTAACGCTTTCCCATCAGGATGTATTGCGTCCAACGAAGTGGCTTTGAGCGCCAATTTTTCCGCTGCTAAAAGATCGTTTCCAAAATCCGTCTCAAGCACGGCAGCTAAAAAGGGGACACGAGCATCGAGAGGGGCTTTCAACATGGCTTGGCGGTACAACCTGCGCGCCTTGGCGGTTTGTCCGATGCGGTGTGCCTGAAGCGCGTCGATCAGAAGGGTCCGCTGCGCAGGGTGATCGCTCGGCGGGGTTAACTCGATGGCTTCAATCAGCTGTCTGAAGCGACTCTGAGCGCGCGCCGAATCGGATTCGAGGCAGATGGCGTGATCATAAAGACCTCGTCGAATCCGCTGGCATAAGCTGTTTTTCGTCGCCAACAAGCAGCGCGTTGCCGAGGGGACGCCAAGCGCAGAACCACATCGCTGGGTCCATGCCTCCATCTGGTGGCGTCGTGACACCACTTGAGTTTCAACGCTGACGCAGGTGGTACCTTGGAGATCGCAGCGCTTAGTTGGGGTCGCTTGAGTTGCTAGCATCGGGTGCACCTTCAGCAGGAGACCTTGCCGCTTGAGCTGCCACTGTGACGGAGGCTCAGCCGGCAGAGAAAACGACCAGAAAAGCGGCAAACATGCGACCACCGCGAGATCGGAAACGCGCTGTCGAACCGACCAAATCCAGGCGGTGATCAATCCCGCAGCCATCCCGCCGACATGACTCGCTATGTCGACGTTCGTGAACCGCAGCGAAGCGATCAGGCCGACCAACAAATAGACCACGCTCAGGCGCACCAAACGCGGGTGATCTCGCCAAAATAGACAAGCAAAGGTTGAGATCAGACCAAACAAAGCGGGCGAGAAACCTACCGATACGCCGCCTTGAAGCACTGCGCCGGCTGCGTGGCCATAGACCAGAGATAAGGCGGTGACCGCCAATGCTGCGAGCGAGCCCAGGCGACGCTCTAAAAGCACCAAGAAGGGTAAGCTCGGCACTAGATTCCAGAGCAAATGTACAGGGTCGGAGTGCAAGAGACCGGCGCTCAAGAGGCGCCAGTTTTGTCCCAAACTAAGAGCCCAGGCGTCTCGCCCTCCCCAAAGCGGGGCGTTCTTGGCGGTGAGGGGTATTCCCAGATCCGACCAAGCCACACTGGATACACCGACAACAAGCCCAGCAGTCGCCAGACTAGTCCACGGAATGTCCCTCCTCTTGCTCATTCAGTTATCCTTGCTAGGAAATCGTCGGGTTGGGGCATGGTCAAGCGCTCACATCCAGGCTAGCTTAGCGGCGACTAAACCATCCGTCACAGGCAGTTGATTTATCATGCAGAGCATTTGTTCCCTTCGCTTCATCCCTATCTTTAGCCTCGCCCTGTTCTTTGGCTGTGTCGAGGCACCATCGCCGGTATGCCCAACCTGCGGGCCTGGCGTGACGCTCGATTCCGGCGTTCAGAGCGATGGGGGCGCGACGGAAGATGCGGGTTTGCCTCCTTGTGCTTCTGATAACGATTGCGCGGATGGCCAGGTGTGCCGTGACGGTCAATGCCTTGACTGTCTGGATGACCGTGATTGCGAAGCGGGACAAATCTGTGTGGGAACTGCGTGCGTCCAGGGCTGCCGGAGCAACTTTCCTGCGGGCTGTGAAAATCCCGAGGACTGCCCGGATGCTAACTGCTCTCAAGCTCGCCCCATCTGCACCGAGCGAGGGCCAAACGGCGGAACCTGTCGTCAATGCTCAACCGACTCGCATTGCGTGGACTACGGCTTTGGCAACACCTGCATCGACAACGAATGCACCTCGACGTGCGGTCCGGACCGACCCTGCGAAGAGGGGGTTTGTGACGCCGGTTCAGGGAACTGCGTTGAATGCTTAGAAGACGCTCAGTGTGGCGCGTCAGGGTTGATCTGTGTGGAGCAAAGCTGCACCCAGGGATGCCGAGATGATGCGGGCTGCGCTCAGGGGCAAATCTGCGCCGGTGACGCCTGTGTTCCGGGGTGCCGAAATGATCAAGGCTGCGGCGACGGACAGCTCTGCATCGAAGATCAGTGCACCCGTGGTGATTGTCGAAACAACGCCGACTGCGGCCCGGGACAGCGATGCGTTAACAACTTCTGCGGATCGCCCTGCGGTAATGATGAGGATTGCGGCGTGGGCTCGATCTGTGAAGCCAACAACTGCCAGCCCGGCTGTCGCGGAGACGATGACGTCGTGACCTGCGGCGAGGGCGCCTTTTGCCGCGACCGCCAATGCATCCGAGGCTGCCCTGATGATGATGCCTGTCCTGGCGGTCAGATCTGTCTGGAAAACAGCTGCCAAGAGGGCTGCCGTGAGGATGGACAATGTGAAGACGGTGAGCGTTGCATCGAGAATCAGTGCCTGCGCGGCTGTCGAGACGATACCAACTGCTTTGCGGGTCAACGCTGTATCGAAAATGAATGCCGGCAAGCGTGCACTCAAGACGCGAGCTGCGGCGCTGGCAGGATCTGTGAGGCAGGAATTTGCCAGGACGGTTGCAGGTTAGACTCAGGCTGCGGCTACAATGCCCGCTGCGAGAACAGCCAGTGCGTGTCGGGATGTCGTGACGACAACGCCTGTGACCGCGGCGAGACCTGCTACGAAAACAACTGCGCACCAGGGTGTTTTGCCAACGGAGCGGGTTGTCCAGCCGGCTATGTCTGCAATCGACAGGCGAGGGCTTGCGTTCAGTGTCTGGGTGACGGGGATTGCTCTGGACCGCTGACCTGCGATCAGAACTCCAACACCTGCGTCTTGCGTTGCCAGCGCAGCGCCGACTGCCCGGGTGGCGCGATCTGCAGCGGTAACCGCTGCGTACCTTGTCGCAACGACGCCCAATGCTCGAATGGTCTGGTGTGTGACACCAACAGCGGCTGCGTCGAATGCACCTCGGACGCTAACTGCGACCGCGGCGAAGTCTGCGATGACATCCGTAAGCGTTGCACGGCACCTGGTCTGAATGGTGTGTGCCAGCCTGACGCATCGGAGGGCGGCTGCACCACCAACGGGAACAGAGACTGTCAGGATGACTTGCGCTGCTATCGCGTCAACAACGGACGGGACATCAACACGACCTACTGCCTGCAGCCATGCGCCAACAACTCGGAGTGCCCGCGTGGGTTTCATTGCCTCGAACAAGGTGCGTGTTTCCCCTTCTCGAGTCGACAGAATCTAACTTGCGAAGCGTACGCAGAGCTCGGCACGCGCTGCACCAATTCGGAGCAATGCGGTAACAACGGGGTCCCCGATGACGCCATTTGTTCAGGCTACGGACGCTACAGCAACCCGCCAAGGTGCTCGTGGTTCTGTCAAAGCGATACCGATTGCCCGTCCAACCATGTCTGTGAGGATCCCCCCGCTGCGAACGGTAATGATCCGCAGCCTCGCTGCACACCTGCTCCTTAGTCGGGTCGGAGTCATGACTTGAGCCGGATTCTCGTCCTTGATGACGACAAGCGATTCTGTGAGAGCCTAGCCGCTCTGCTTGAGGGGCTAGGCTATGAAGTCCTTCAGGCGCGCACTTGCGTCGAGGCTACCGAGGTCTGCGCCGAAACCTTACCCGATTTAGCCTTGGTTGATTTGGTGCTTCCCGGGCCCGAGCCCGATGCCTTTGTCCAAGAGCTCAGGGTTAGAAACAGTACCATGCCGGTGGTGCTCATGTCGGGATTTTTCCAAGGGGGAAAAGAGGTCGAGCGGATGCAGCGTTTATGCGGCACCGACCTGTTCTTACCCAAACCTTTTGATTTTGATCGCTTGGTGGCGTTGCTGCGGACTCAGCTTGGTGACCCAACAGCTTTAGGCGACGGCAGCCAGGAGCCTGATATTGATCAGTCGGGTCGACTTACACAAACCAGCTTAGCGACGGTTTTGATGCGGGCGGGCGCGTCGGACACGCCGATGATCGTCGACAGTCAAAATCAACGCGGGCGTCACCGTTACTTTGTGCGCTCGGGCCACCTACACTTTTGGCAAAGCGATCAGCCGGGGCTTAACTTGCCCGGTTTACTTGGCTTGAACGCTAGCGAAGCCGCCCTGCCCATTGCGATCGCTCGAAATGCTAATTTGCCCCTGATCGATGCTCTGATTGAGCAAGGGTTGTGCAGTCGTGACCAGGCGATTCGAGGCTGGCGCATGGGCGCTCTTAGTCTGGTGCAGTCTGGATTGCTCAGCCCCGGGCGGGCGGTGGTGCGCGAGGCGCCGGGCTGGGAAGACATCTTACCCGACCTAAGCCTCGACTTACCCACAATGGTTTTGCACGGAGTTTCCCAGGCTCATGCCAAACGGGTTCATCATTATCTAGCGCCTCGAAGCTCGGGTTTGTTGCTGCCAGGACCCAACTACAAACGCTTGGCTAAGGAGCACCAAAAGATCTTCAAACTGGGTGTGCGAGATCAGATCGATAGTTCGGGAACCTTGAGCGCTGAGATTATGGATCGGCTTTGGAGCGATCCGAGGCGAAGAGATCGAGTCTATGCTGAACTCTACGCCCTAATGGTGACCGGGCAGGTGATTGTGCTGCAGGCGAATGAGGAAGCAGCGACAGGGCAGCCTGATGCTGGCTTCGGTGTCATCCAAACCAGCACTGAGCATTATCATGATAGCCTGGAAGGGCTTGAGCCCGAGGTGGTGAAAGTCCGTGAGGATATTCGTCGGCTCTACGATGAGCAAGATGGTCGTGATCACTATTCAGCGCTGGGCATTCTCATCGGTGCTAATGAGACCGAAGTGGCGGAAGCTTTTCGTGATCGGTTCGCAACCTACCATACCGACCGGTTTAGAGGCATGGACCTCGGCAGTGACCTTGAGCTTCTGCAGCGTGTGCTCGCTCGCTGGGGTGAGGCGCGCGACTTGCTGACGAACGCTGAAGAGCGCAAGGAATACGATCTGGCGATCGAGCGCGAAGCGGCTGGTGCCTCGGCGGATGTGGATGCACTGCTCGCTGCTGACGGACTGGTTCGACGCGCTGAAAAAGCGATCGAGACAGGTCACTTCAAGCAGGCGCATACGCTGATGCTTGAAGTGCTGCAGCTTCGTCCAGATGCCGAGCAGTATCAGTTTCTCGGCGCATTCTGCGGTGGAATGCAGGGTATTGGAGAGGCTTTAGAGGTCTATGAGCAGATGAAGGAACTCAGCGAGGTCGCCACGGTGGCCGGTGCCCAGCGGATGCTCGGTCAAGTGGCGCTAAGAGGTGGCGAGCGAGAGGTGGCGAGACGCCATTTCAAAGCGGCTCTGTCAGCACGCTCTGATGACTTCATCGCCCAGCGCGAGCTGCGCCGACTTGAGGCTTAGCGTCTCCGTCGACGCCGGCGGACCCCAAACGCAAGCAACCACATGATGCCCACCGATGAACCGCCTGAGCAGGCGCAACCTGATGCTGGAGTGGCTTCGGGCTGAGGCTCGACCGGCGGCGCAGGTGGGATGCATTCAGCCGCCAAGTCTTCATCGATATCGACTTGAAGTTCGATGTCTCGAAGGACCTTCGCTTCACCGGTTGTACCGATGCTGACAAAAAGGCTCTCGGCGCAGCTGATGTCGAGGTTGGTCATCGCTAGCCGCTCCGAAGAGCCGCGTCGTGCGGTATCAAAAATCGCTTGTCCGTCATGGCTCACGTCGCCGTTATCGTAATCAAAGACGATGCGCTCTCGAAGCTTCACGACACCTTGAATCTCGCCCTCATCCTGACCACCACCTCCGCCTGGAAGACCTGTGGTGCCTCCCTGAGCGGAGGTCCAGCTTAACTGAGCAGCCCGGGTGCCGGCGGGCAGGTGAATTTCGATTTGATAAGGGGCAGGGATGAACTCACCGCGCCGCAGCCCAAAGTTGTCGGCGGTGTTCAGGTGAAGCGCCTCGATGACGACCGTCTCCGGGATGGTTCCGTCGGCAGGGTTGATCGCTCGCGTGCGCTCACAGTCGAGCAAGCCTTGGTCGATAAAGAAGTCGCGTAGCCTGTTGGCGGTGGTTTCACCCAGGGACAGCTTGGTCTCTTCGGTCACTGCGGTGGCGGCATCGGTGTAGCCTGCGTTGCGACCGACCATGGTGGTCATGGCGGTAAACACTGCGGTATCAAATGCAGGACGCTCGCTTGGATCTAGACCCTGACGAAAGGCCCAGAGCGAGCTCGCCCACGGCTCTCCGTCATCATGAACTTCGCCGGTCAGATCATTAGGGCAAGCCTTGGCTGCGCTGAGCTCTCGGATGCCACCGCTGCCCACGTAACGACCGAGGGTCGGGTTTTCGGTGAGGGTGAGCGCTCCATAGTCGGCGAAGCCTTCATTGAGTGAGCCGGGCGTCAGATGCGCTCCGAAGTCGTCTATGTAGCCGCCCGATAGCTTGCTGGTGGATCCAATCACCGCATGGATCAGCTCGTGGTACAAAACATCCGCTGCGTAGATGAATTTACTCTGGACGCCTTGGAACATCAGCACTGAGTCAAAAGCGCGCTCTAAGGGCAAATCAACATTCCCGGTGCCTTGGCCGATCGCAGGGACATAAGCGGCGTTGTCGAAGGGGTAGAAGCAGTCGATCTCGATCGGTTGCTGCGTGAACGAGCCGATGCAACCCATCGCATTGAGTGATGCAATTTCTGATTGGCCACCGAAGGGTATCGAAGGCAGTAAATAGTTGACCGCGATGCGCAAGGGCATGCTGCGTTGGGTTTGGTTGTCAAATCGAAAGCCCTGCAAGCCGCGCTCGCGCAAGTGCTCGAGGAACAGGTGCGCATGATGATAGCCTTGGACCTCGGCGAAGTTGTCGCGATGTGGCGCGTGTGGGTCATCGATCGACGCACGGATAGGGGTCGCAAAGGTGTTGTTTCCCCGCAGATCATACTGACTCGGTTCGAACATCCAGTCGCCGTTGTCATCGGGAGCCGCCACGGCGAACTCGTCACAGATCGGAAGCCTTGCGTTAAATCCGCCGAGATCCACGTCGATGCGGGTCGGTTCTGTATTGGCCTGACAAAGCTTGGTCACACAGCAGTTGCTGATGTCGAAATCCTCTGAGCGCAAGCGGGTCCCGGGGGCCGGCGACAGCGTCACGGTCTCGGTGGTGTCCATGTCCCGATCTTCGCCGGGGTCGTAATCAAAGACCCGAGCCTGGTTGGCGTGCACCACACGGTTGACTGAGCTCAGCACCTTGCCCGTCTCTGCGTCGACGAGCGTCTCAAGACTCCACAAAGGAACCGGAGCGGCTTGGTGCACAACATACACGGCGCGCAATCCCTCGGTCTGAGGAAGCCAGGCTCTAAAGGTTGCGCTGTGACGACGAGCCTCTTGATCATCTTGATACCGAGGTAATGGCGCCTCGACGCGCGCTGCACTCCAGGCTTGGTCTTCGGAGATAAGCCAAGTGCCTAGCCGAACAAACCGCTCAGGGAATCCATCACGTCGGATGAATAAGGGCTCCGCCTGAGCCGAGCGACGGACAATAATTTGTGCGCCGTGAATCGGAAGGCCGTCGAGTTTGGCTTGGACAAACAAGGCGTCACCATGAGCGACTCGCATCTGTTTACGAAGCTCGAGCTCGAGCCCCTGTGCGCTCGGAATACCGAGCTCTACCGGGCTAACGGCCACGGCACCTAAGAATAAGACACTGATCAGAATATTCATGGCGAACTCCTAACTTACATCTAAAACTACTCACAAGTAGGTTATGGGTCTGTAGGTCATTTGACGGTCTAATTGATGTTAAATTGAAGAAGCAGGGCCTGTGAGTCGTACAACACCTATGCTAGGGCAGCGTCGCCCAAAGCGGAAAGGACACTATCGTGCTCCGAATCATGAGTTCCATTCTGGTGTTAGCCCTTGCTTTTCCTTCTTTTGCGCAAGCCGCTCAGGAAGCCGCATCGATCTCAAAAGATCATTATGACGCCTACTGTCGGTACAAGAATTTCATCGCCGATGAGAAAACGCTCAAGCGCTACAAGAGCGTCGAGCGGGCACACAAAGCGTTCGCTCGAGCAGAAAAAATGAAGGGCCAAGCCCTCACCGATTTGATCACTCAAGGTGATTCGGTCGGCAGTTGTGAGGCGTTCAAGCCGATCTGGGAAACCCGTCTCAAAGATGAGCTCAAAGCGATTGGTAGCGTTGGGGATGTGATCAAGCTCTTTGATGAGCAAGAGTTTGCTCAGCGTATTGATTGGTCAGAGGTCAACGCCTCGAACAGCGCACATGTCGTGGTTTGGGTGAGTTGGAAGTTCAAGGATCTGCGCTTTATCGAAGAAGAAGCGGCTTTGGTGGGCGCAGCCGTCGCCCGTGCGATTCCCGCGGTCGGAACGCTGAGCATTTGGGCACACAAAGGCTCGAAGAAACGTATGGTCTTTGAAGCCAAAACTTATGGCAGCAACCTCAGCTTCATGAAGCCAGATCAAGCAGGCACCTTTGGTAAGACGCGCTACTGGCGCTTCTTCGAAAATATTCGCTTTCATAAGGTGCTGCGCCGTAAGCTCAAGAACGGCGAAGAGGTGTTGGCCAACGCCAAAACCAAGCCGGATGCACCGACCGAAGACAGCAAAGCAAACTGACCCCCTGACCGATGGGCGCGCTTAGGGTATGAGGGCTCGGTAAGGAGTCCACAGTGGAGCCCCAAGAGGTCCCAGAGCGAATTGGTCGCTACGAGGTGATTCAGCACCTCGCAAGCGGTGGTATGGCTGATCTGTTCTTGTGTCGTCAGACCGGACCGATGGGCTTTGAAAAGGTCGCAGCGGTCAAAAAGATTCGTAGCCGACATTCGGACGATAGTGAGTTCCTCACGATGTTCATGGATGAAGCACGCATCGCTGCGTTGCTCAATCATCCCAACATTGCACAGATCTATGAGCTCGGCAGTGAAGACGGCTCTCCGTACATGGCGATGGAATTCGTCAGTGGCCGTAATCTCTCGGCGATCTTCAAGAAGTCCTTAGCCAAAGGGATCACCATTCCCGAGCATATCGTCGCTGGGATTATGGTCGGGATTGTCCGCGGGCTCGACTATGCTCATCAGCGTAAGTCACTCGAAGGCATGCCCTTGGACTTGGTGCATCGTGATGTGACGCCGCAAAATGTTCTGGTCAGTAACGACGGACAGATTAAACTGGTCGATTTTGGGATCGCTAAAGCTGCCAATCAAGTGGCGCGAACTCGGCACGGGGTGATCAAAGGAAAATACAGCTACATGAGCCCTGAGCAGGTGCGCAGCCAGCCTCTCGATGGTCGCTCGGATCTCTTCGCTGTGGGTATTTTGATGTACGAAGCGCTGACGGCGCATCGCCCCTTTAAAAGAGGGAACACGGTGGAGACCCTCAAAGCGGTGATCCAGGATCTCCCGCCCGATCCGAGGCGCTACAATGCGGCTCTGAGTAAACCGATGATCGACATCATCGCCCGCTCGTTGTTCAAAAAGCGGAGTCGACGCTTTGCGGACGCGGGGAAGATGCTCGTCGCACTCGAGAAGGTGATTCACGATCAAGATGCGCCTGTGACCCCGGGCGTTATCTCCCGCTGGGTCAACCAACTCTTTGAAGACGACGCTGACCGAGCTGAGCGTACGATTGTTCTGCAAGATATCGGCGAGCTGCTGTTACCCGATGCTGAATCGGAGAGCGTTGTCGTCGATATCGAAGACGATGAGGAGCAGGGAATCCCTGAAAAGACCGTCATCTCGATGCTGAGTGAGGTCCACCCCGAAGAGCAGTCCGACTTGTCCGGAAGTCTCTCCGTTCAGGAGGGGAGCGTTGATCCGGAGCAGGCGGTCCTCGACCATAACGCCACCATTCCGCACATGGTTCATTTTGAAGCCAGCCTCGATGACGAGGTCGACGCCGACGATCGAACGATGATCTCGGATCCGCCGGTTCAAGCGCTTTTGGACGCCTTATCGGATCCTGAACCCGTTGCGGCTGCGGCACATAAACCGCCAGAGGCTCCGGCTGGCGGTTTTCGGGTTCAGGCTGAGGTTAACCTTCCGCCGCGGCCCGGCCCTTCGAGCGTTAACCCTAGTTTTATTGACCACGCAGCCGATCATCGCTTGACCTTACTCAAATTCATCGCTCTTGGAGTGGGTATAGGCGCCACGCTTCTGATGGGGCTGATTTTCTTGTCCAAATAAGCCCGGACGTCGATGCGCTCTTTACTGCTCTTTTGTTTCTTTGCCTCTGGCGCTGCGGGTCTCATCTTTGAGGTCATCTGGTCGCGTCTGCTCGGCCATGTTTTTGGCGCGACGAGTTTAGCGGTAGCGACCACGCTGAGTGCCTTTATGGGCGGCTTAGCGATCGGCGCGTTGCTTATCGCTCGGTACATGCATCACGTGCGCCGCCCCGCGCTTTGGTATGCAGCCTTTGAGGCTTTGATTGCCGTTTATGGCTTAGCCGTGCCCCAACTTCTGGGACTCGCTGATTGGGTCCAGGCGAATTTTTGGCCTGGAGATGGCAGCTCGTTTTTATTGTATTCGAGCATCCGGTTAGCGGTCGCTTTGGTCATCTTGCTTCCACCAGCCGCGCTGATGGGTGCGACCTTGCCCTTGCTGACCGAGGCGGTCGCACGCGGCGGATGGGCTCCGGGGCGCACGGTCGGTACGCTGTATGCTGCCAACACCTTGGGCGCTGTTTTCGGGGCTGCGCTGGTTGGGTTTGTGTTGATTCCCCAGCTGGGTGTGACGCGCGCCAACTGGGTCGCTGTTGCGATTGATCTCGTGATTGCGGTGGTGTTGACCGTTGCGGCGCTTCGTGTGCGTTCGGAGATGGTCCCGGCTGAGTCGTCAAGTGCACTCGATGGCGTGGTGAGCAAGGGTAAGCTTTTGCTGGTCGTGGTGGCGATCAGCGGTGGCCTATCGATGGCGATGCAGGTTCTTTGGACCCGCGGGATGTCGGTGGTGCTCGGCTCATCAACCTATGCCTTCACCATTATTTTGGTGGTGTTTTTGACCGGCTTAGCGGTCGGTTCTGCCGTCGCTGGCCGGTATGTTGACGCCGACGAGCGCCCCGTTTTTAGGTTAGGGTTGATTCTCGCCTTAGCTGGCTTGTTTGGCTTCATAGGCAGCAGCTTTATCGACGACTTGCCCCACACCCTCCAGGGATTTGTCGTTCGTCCTGACCTCACCATCAGCGGCTTGATTTCGGTCGAGTTGTTGTTGTGCGGGCTGGTGATGGCGCCAGCGACCTTACTGCTCGGCGCCGTCTTTCCTTATGTGGTTCGAGGGTTAGCTGCGCGCGGTGGGTTGGGGGACTTGGTCGGCCGGGCCTATGGCGCCAATACGATCGGCGCGATCGTTGGGTCTTTGATCGGTGCCTTCGTTTTAATACCGATGCTGACGGTCTATAAAGGGCTGGTGGCATTGCATTGTGCCCAGCTGCTCTTGGGGGCGCTGCTGATCGCTACGGCTCGAGCTAAAGGCATCGATCGTGAGCGCCGGATGCGTTGGGTCATGGGTCTTTGCGCCATCGCTGCGAGTGTTTGGATGGTCCCGGGTTGGAACATCTCGCAGTGGTCATTGGGTATGTTTCGCGTCAGCGTCGCCCGCGCCTACGGAGCCGATGCAGCCGAAGCCTTCGGCCAACTGATTTATCACGCAGATGGATTGGCGACCACGGTGACGGTGGAGCGTAACGATGACGTCACGTTGCTCAAGGTGAACGGTAAGGTCGACGCTTCGAGTCATGGCGATATGCCCACGCAAGTGCTCAGCGGTCTCTTACCCATCGCGCTGCATCCCGACCCTAAGGATGTTGCGGTCATCGGTTGGGGCAGCGGAGTGACCCCAGGAGCCGTCCTGGCTGCGCCGATCGAGCGGCTCGATTTGATCGAGCTCGAAAAAGAAGTGGTCTACGCCGGGCGTTTCTTCGCCGACGTGAACGGCGAACCCGAGAAAGACCCTCGAACGCGTGTGGTTTATGATGATGGCCGCAACTTCATGAAGGCGACCAAGCGTCGCTATGATGTGATCATTTCCGAGCCCAGTAACCCCTGGATTTCAGGCGCTTCGGCGCTGTTCACGCGTGAGTTCTTCGAAATTCTCAAGAGCCGCTTGAAGCCCGACGGTATGAGTTTGCAGTGGATCCAACTCTACGAACTCTCAAGTCGCTCGATCAAAGCGCTGTGGCGTTCTTATGCCTCAACCTTCAAGCATGCGCTGGTGATTCAGGCGCACCCGACCTCCAACGACATCTTCTTGATCGGCTCAGATAAGCCCTTGGTTTTGAACCGCAAGCGAGTCCTTGAGCTGATGGCGCACAAGCCGGCAGCCGAGCGCTTCGCGCAAGCGAAAGTGCTGAGCGACGTGGACCTGTTGCCGCGTTTGGTCTTTGGTATGACGGAGCTGCGCGCTTGGGTTGGTGAGGGACCGCTCAACACCGATGACAACGCCTTGGTTGAGTTTGAGGGGCCTTTAGACCTGCTGCGCTATGCGAGCCGAGGTGCTGAGTTGCCTTTCTTTGAAGCGGTCAAAGGCCGCCGTCACGAAGCCATCGCTCGCTACACCAAAGGTTGGGGCGCCTCGACGACCAAAGCGGTCGCTTGGGGGATGACCCGTGCCGGCTGGTTTGCTGACGCCCGAAAGGCCCTCAAAGCGTCTGATCAGCCAGACCCTGAGTTGAGCTTCGTTCTCGATCGGTTTGAAGAGCTCGATCAGCGCAAGGTGTGGGACCAGCAAGCTGCGGCAGAAGATCCTGAGTACCGCCAAATCGGGACGCTGATGATCGATTCGGGGCCTCGACATGCTGAGAGTGCGCTCTTGGACCAGGATGGCTTTATTGATCGGAGCTCGGCGCATGCCTTCTTGGCGGGCTATATTTTGCTGCACGCTGGCGAGCCAAATTTAGCGGTCCAGGTGCTTCAGCGCGCGGCAGGTGACGCAGTCTATCGCGAAGAACGGCCGGCGCTAGTGTACTATCTAGCCAGAGCTTTGGTCGAAGATGGTCAGGTACCCGAGGGGGTCCAGGTCATGCGCACATTGTATGCAAAGGAGCGTCCAGATGCCGCTCAGTCAAAGGTGATCCGAGGCGCTTCTGAGTCGGGTCGATAAAGAATCCACACTCGGCCGATGACGCCAGCTACTTGGGCTTGAGTTCGGCTTGCGAGCTCCGCCGCCCCGGCTTTGCGATCGAGTTCACTGCCCTGACCCACTTTGACCTTGATTAACTCATGCGCTGCGAGCGCTTTGTCCGCGGAATCCACCACTCCGTCGGTCAAGCCGGATGCGCCGACTTGAACACTGATCGATAGGCTATGCGCCAGACCTTTAAGCTTTTGCCGCTGACGAGGTGTTAGATCGGTCATCAATCCACTTTCCATTGAACAACTTCTTCGGTGTGACCACCGAGACGCTGAGCTTGCTGAGCGAAGACTTTGGCGAGCGCCGGATTGTCCGCCCCATTGTAGATTCTAGACAGCAGTAAGGGCCCGAGGTGATCGTCTGGGTGACGCTCGGTAAAATCTTGCAAGCCCGCCAAAGCACTGGTCATCGCCGCGCCTGGGTCGGTCCCGCGCGGGTCGTTTGCGGCGAGGTAATCCATCAGCACTGAGCGTTGGTCTGACGAGACGTCGAGTCGGTCAGCCATCGTCTCTGCATCGGTCAGCAAGCGGCTATCAATCGCATCGAGAAAGAGCGCAACCGTCGCATCTGTTTGCCCGAGTCCGGGGCCTTCATCCGTCAATGATTGCGCATCGAATGGAGCCGCTTCTTCCTCGACGATGGGTGGCGCCTCGCCGGTCGGCGCTCGCTCAAATCCCTCGGTGCTCACCTGAGTGCGCGGCATTTCGTCTGGGGTGATCGGTGGTGAGATCCCGGTCGGTACCCGTTCGAAACCATCGCCGCCAGTGCGCATACCTCCCATCATCGATGGGGGTCGAATTCGCTCTACAGGCGGAGCGTTCGGCGCCTCGCTCGGTGCCGCGACCTCTTCGGACTGCTCGGCCTCGCACAACATTTCACAGCCTAGCAGGGTCAAGAAGGTCGCATAGGCGACCACAGTTTCCGAGCCGCCGACCAAGCCGTTGAGTACCGACTGCAGAACCTTCGGTTTGGTAAATTCTTTGGCGACGCTCAGGGCTTCTTTGTCCAGTTGAAGACCGGCCACGGGAATTTTGGGGTTGCGACTCAGTCGGTAGCAGCGCGCTAAATAAGGCTCCAGCGCACTGCGCAGTGCTTCGGGGGGCTGTAAACGAAAAGCGATGTAGGGCAGCGCAAGCGCTTCGACCCCTAAACCCGCAGTGCTTTGTGGCGCGAGATCGCTAAAATCAGCGCGCGTCGCATCCATGCACAGGAGCCGGCCGACACCGTGCAGAGCATGCTTTCGCCGCAGGCTGAGCAGCTCATCGCTGCCTCCCACAAGCTCCGCTAACACTTGATCCGTCTCTCGACCGCTCGACTTGAACGAACGCAAAACCGCCAGGTTCGAATCCGAGAGGGCGCTGATGTCATGCAAAAAACTGAGGAGGTCACCATCGAGCTCGGGAGGGTCAAAAGACACCAAATCCCCGCCTCGAAAGCCGAGTTGCCAAGCGTTGCCCTCGACCTGCACACGCCACTGGCCGGTGACGCTGGGGCTGGCAAAGGCATAATAATCCGCTATCAGTTGCACAGCAGACCTCGAATTGTACTCCAACTGGTTATATCGGAGGGACGAGTCGAGCAAAAATAACATGGAGGCTTTGTGGTCCAAATCCTTGCTCATGGAGCGACAGACGTCGGGCGAAAGCGTGATCATAACGAGGATCGCGTCGTATGCGATGCTCAACTTGGCCTCTACGTGGTTTGTGATGGCATGGGTGGCCATGCCGCCGGTGAGGTGGCCGCAGAGATGGTCTGCGATGCCTTGATTAAAGCGATCACGGAGGCACGTTCGGGCGAAGTGCTTGATCACCCGGAGCGTGAGAGCGAGCGGTTAGGCGATGCTCTTGAGCAAGCCATGCTGGCCGCGAATAAAGAAGTTCACGATTACGGACAGAGTAAAGGACACGCCCGAGGCATGGGCACGACGGCCACCGCGGTCGTGGTGCATCAAAGCTATGCGACGGTCTGCCATATTGGAGATTCGCGCTGCTATCTCGTGCGCGACAACCGACTCTATCAACTTTCGGATGACCACAGCTGGGTGGCCGAGATGGTTCGACTAGGCCGAATGACCGAAGCCGAAGCTCAGCGCAGCCCTCAGCGTAACTTGCTGGTGCGTTCCGTGGGGACTCAGCCGGTTGTTAAGGTTGACCGTTTGCCGATTGAGTTAGTGGGCGGCGACTCCATGCTGATCTGCTCGGATGGTCTGCATTCATACTTCGCGACGCCGAGCGAGCTGGTCGAAACGGTCGGCCGCGGCGATGTTGAACAGCTTCCGCGCGATCTCGTCTCACTCGCCTGCAGTCGCGGCGGCCACGACAACATCTCCGCAGTGGTCCTGCGGATGGTGGCCGATGATGAAGAAGCCCTTGATGCTCGTGATGCGAAGCAAGAACTCGCTCTGCTTGGGCAGCTGGATTTGTTCGCTCAGTTTGAGCTGGCTGAGCTGGTGCGGATCCGCGGCGCGTCGTCATCGATTAGCTTTGATGACGGAGAATATGTGACCCGGATCGGAGATGTGGGCGATGCGCTCTACGTTCTGGTTCACGGTAAAGCTGTGGTCACCGCCCAGGAGGAGGTCCTGACGACGCTTCAGCCGGGTTCCCATGTCGGTGAGATGGCGATGGTGGACGCTCAGCCTAGGTCGGCTTCGGTCATCTCAATGGGTGAGAGTCGTTGGTTGCGCGTTGCGCGCCAGGACATTTTTCGGATCGTGCGCCAGCATCCCGAGCTTGCTGTCAAGCTGCTGTGGAACTTGGTGCGCGTGCTCTCCGACCGTTTGCGTCGAACCAACGCCTCCCTCTCAAGTCGGGGCGAGCAGTTGCGCGATTTGATGCGCCAACTTGATGGCATCGAGGTGGCGGTGGACGAGCCGATCCTCGAGGACCCTGATGGTTTGATCATGGTCGATGAGGACTCCCAAAGTGGCACTCATGTCCAAATTGAGCGCACCGAAGGTGGCAGCATCGATATTCTTTTGGACATCACAAAGGGATAGTGGCTCTGGACGATTTCGGCGAAAAAACACGGATCTCTCGATCCAGCTCGAACCTCGCTGCTGTCAGCGGTGGCGGGCAGGTCTGTTTGGTACAGATCCATGGCCCCGAGATGGGCAGACTCTACGATATTGGTCCCGCCGGCGCTGAAATGGGACGAGGCGATGGAGCCCAGATCAGTATCGCTAGTGACACGGTGAGCCGTCGCCATGCGAAACTGGTGTGGCTAGGCGATACGCTGACGGTCAACGATTTGGGTTCACTCAATGGCACCTATCTTGATGATCGAAGAGTGGAGTCGCCAACGCCCGTTCACCCGGGGCAGATGCTCCGGCTGGGTTCGGTGATCTACAAGACGCTTCAAGGCGCAGATCTCGAGCGGCGCTACCACGAAGAAATTTATCGCATGGCGATTTTTGATGGCCTGACGAACATCCACAACAAACGCTTCTTCATGGAGTTTTTGGAGCGTGAGCATCAACGTGCGGTGCGACACAATCGCCCGCTGTCTTTGTTGATGCTCGATGTCGATCATTTCAAGCAGGCCAACGATACGCACGGCCACATCAACGGCGATCGTTTGCTGAGACAGGTCGCAAGCCGTATGCGTGGTTTCGTCCGACGTGATGAGTGCTTTGCGCGCTACGGTGGCGAAGAGTTTGGTATGATCCTTCCAGAGACAGGCTTGGATGGCGCAGCCGCCCTCGCCGAGAAGGTGCGTAGGGTGATCGGTGATACGCCGATGGAGCTCCAAGATGGCACCGCGCTGACAATCACCATTAGCATCGGCGCTGCTGAGTTAGTGCCTACCGATACCGTGTTTGCGTTGATCGGTCGCGCTGACGAAGCGCTCTATGCTGCCAAGACCAACGGGCGTGATCGAGTCGAACTCGCCAGCGCGACATGACAGCCGGTGTGCTTTGCGACTAAATGGTCGCGCTCGGTCATTTGCCGGAAACCGGGCAACCCTTAAGGGCACCAGACGATAAGGCAGATGATAAGCTCGGAGAACAGCCATGCCTCGCATTAAAAACGGACCCCCAGCCCCGCCGCCGATCAAAGACGAACGGACGGTTGAGACTCGGGCGGACAAGAGCACCCGTGACAAGGCAGCCTTCGACAATGGGCGGGTTCGTTACGACTGGGATAACTACACCGATGCGCAGGGTGACCATAAGGGCAAGATCGGTCTTGGCCATGATGATGGTACGAACGATGTCTACGGTAAGCTGGAGTTCAACGAAGACACCGGGCACCTCAAAGGGAGCCTGAGGGGTGAGCGTCATCTCAATGAGAACGTCGATGTGCGCGGCACGTACGGTCGTTATGATGACGGCGATCAGTTCGGAGAGGTCGGCGCAACGCTCAAGAAGCGCGGAGCCCGGCTGGACGTCGACTTCGGCGCCAACGAGCGGACCAATCGTCGGTTTGGTAAGGTCAAAGGGCGTTACAAAGTGGGTGACAATACCACCTTGCGCGGCGCCTTTAACCGCTCGATCAAGAACACCAAAAAGAACGGTGACGTGACCACGGACACCTGGAAGCTTGGTGCTCGCCATCGTCTGGGGACCGGGCACCATGTCGACGGAGAGTTTGGGCGAAGCACCACCTTGGGTCGCTACGGTCGCGGCGAATGGCTCCGCAAGCATTCGACGGGTGAGGTTCGTGACCGCTTGAATGTGGAGCATTCCGAGAAAAAGGGCTTCAAAGCCTCCTATGATGGTCATCAGGAGTTGGATGATGGCTACCTCAAAGAGAAGCTCCGCTATGCCGACGGAAACCTGAAAGCCGAGGTCAAAGGTCGCCAGGAAACTGAAGCCGGCTACCGCAAGGGTGTGAGTCATTTGGACCGCCGTGAAGACGGTCGCTGGAGCGGTGACGTTGGCGGCGAGATCAAGGACGGGAAAAATCTCGTCGGTGGTCGTGTGCGCAAAGATCTCTCGGGGACCAAGAAGGTCAAGGGCGTCTACGGTCGCGAGATCAACAGCACCCTGGATGCCAAGGTGACCGCGAATGCGGACAGCAAAGGTCGTTGGGATCTGACCGGCGAGACGGCGAAGCGCTTTGAAAATGATTACAAGCTGAACAACAAGTTTAGGATCGATTCGAAAGGTAAGCGGTCGTACACGCACCGTTTGACCAAATCGTTCCCGTCTGATCGAGCCCGTATTGCCGGCGAGTTTAGTCATGACTCAGAGGGTATGCGAAAGTTTGTGATCGATGGTGGGATCACCTCGAGCAAAGGGCGGCGCCACGAGGCAGATGCCATGTTCATGGAAGACGCTGACGGGGTCCGCTCGGGTAAAGTGGGATACGACTTCAATGACCGTCGCGGGTTTAAAGCCGGCGCTGACATCGGTTACCGCGGCGATGAGCGGACGATCGGTGTCGATTTAGAGCGCGAGCATGAGAACCGAAGAGGCTCGGAACGCCTTGGCGCTGACTGGTCGAGTAAGCACGGCCTTGAGGCGAAAGGTTCGGTCGTACGTAAGCTCGATGACGACACGACGGTGTCGGCAAGCGTTGGTCGCAACATGAGCACTGGCGAGGTCAAAGCTGAAGGCGCCTACACGACGATGCTCGGCGAAGACAATGACATCAACCTGACCCTAGGTGCGCGCGGGTCATCCAAGGATGATCTTCGGGGAATGAGCGTCGGCACGAGTCGGCGCGTCACGGATGACAAACACGGGTTTGGGCTCGCGGGAGCGTACGCAACCGACGTGAAGAAGGAGAGTTTGGACCTCGGCGGACGCCTGAGCTCGAAGTCTTTGTTCGGTTTGGGTGAAACCTCGAAAGCGGGCTTTGGCGGCGGCGTTGAAGTCACCAAACGCGCCAAAGTTGGTGAAGAGCGTGGCGCCATTGGAACGCTCCGCAAAGAAGTGCTTGAGAGCCAGGGTGAGGACGCCGCTTTTGTTCGCTACGGAATGAAGACCGACGCGAAAGCTGATGTCGGCGTGAAAATTCCAGTCGGTGTGGGGTACGTCGATACCGGTTACAAGCGCGGCTCATCCTACGAGGTGGAATGGACTCGCCTTGAGACCGATCCCAAGATCGGCACTCGTCCAGACCTCTCCGACCTTGACGTTCCAGGTGACGCTGAAGGCTTGATCGCCATGAACGCTGGTGAGAGCTTTGCCATCAAAGGTTCGTCGTCTCACGCTGTGCGTGGTGGCGCAGGTTTAGGGACCAGCGTCGGAGCTTCGAGCATCGGTGATGTGGGGCTACGAGCTGGCGGTAAGATGACCTATGCCATCAAGGGCAACACGCGCACCGAAGTGACCCGTGGCGGCGACAACAGCGCTCGCATGGTGGTCAAAGCGACGGATTACAAAACCAAGGGCGCAGGGATTGAGGTGTTTGCAGGTCTGAACCCGAACTTGCCCAACGTTGAGGGGCTGGGTCCTGTTGGCGATGTCGCCACCGGGTTAGCTACTGGTATGATCAAAAAATGGGTCAGCGTCGGCGCCTCGAAAACGAATGAAAAGACCACCGGCGACGAGCGCTTGCTCGATGCCCGCATCGATTTGAACCACGACGAGGCTAAAGCAGCCTATGCGACGGCAATGAAGGGCGACTGGTCGGATCTCGAAGCGTTGAGTGAAGCAGGGCATCCGGGCGTTCAGATCGATAAGTCGATCATCACAGAGATCAAGGCTGAGACGAAGAAGCTCGAGGTCTCTGGCTTTGGAATGAGCTACGATAAAGCGGGCGGCGAAACGCTCAAGAGCAGCGACGTAACCGATAAGGGTCGCACCTTCCAAGTGGACAGTGATCTCGACACCAACGCCGTCAAGAAAGACGGTTGGTTCGTCGATAAGGATTTCCAAGTCCATGACTTCAGCCGAGACATTGAGGCGACAGATGGCGAGTCGCTCGGGCGGCGAAAAGCTGAAGAGCGTTGGTTGGGTTGGTCGAACGCTAAGACCGACAGCTTTACCTCGAAAGAAGAGGTTCAAGAGCAGCTCGCTTTAGCGCGCTTTGTAGCAGGTGATGACCTGCCCTCCGAGATGGGCGCGTACGAGAAGAAGATCGGTAAGCTCAAATCCAAGCGTAAGCTTTGGGTCGGACCGCGTAACGAACTCAAGAAGACTGAGGTCGAGACGCAGGTGATGATCTCCGACACGGGTCTGGATCGTTTGTCGGGTAAGACTGCCGATGAGATTTGGTCGGCGATGAGCAAGGCTCAGACCGCGCTAAACGGTGACCGTCCGTCGCCGGACTGGACGGATACTGACAAACGCAACGCTCTGGCAGCTGGAGTATCGGGTTTCAACCCGCACACACGACGTCGAACCGACGAGCTGTTTGAAAAGCGCTCCTACGGCAGAGCGCAAGATTTTGTGACCCGTTTGACCGCTGCTGCTCAGTTGCCTGAGGCGCAGCGTAACGACGCGATCCGACAGGCTTTAGCGGACCGACCTCGGGATTCAGTCGCGATCGCCACCATGGTCGAGTTGCTCGGTCGTGATGTGGTCGACTTGAAGGTTAGTGTGGATTCCAACGCCGGCAAAAAGGGTTCGGAATACGACTTTGATTTCAAGTCGCGCGGCGAAGCATACGACGTTCAAAAGACCGTCTTTGGTTCGAATCTTTAGCTTCGAAGCCTCAGCGAGCATACGCCGCATCTTGCCTTTCCAAGCCTGACTCGGCCAGAACCGCGTAGCGGGGAGGCATCATGCGGCTTTTGATCACCGGCGCAGCTGGGTTTATTGGTAGTAACTTTGTTCATTTGCTTCAGCGCGAGCGCCCCGATTGGTCGCTTACGGTCCTCGATCTTCTAACCTATGCAGGTCACGCAGCGAACCTCGAGCCTCATCTAGGCGATGGTTCCGTTGAGTTGATCTTGGGCGACGTCGCTGACCCTGACTGTGTTGCTCAAGCTGTTCAGGCTTCGGACGCCGTCGTCCATTTCGCCGCAGAATCCCATGTGGATCGATCGATTTTAGGCTCGGCTGCTTTTGTTCGCACCAACGTGGTGGGCACGCACACCTTGCTCGAGGCGGTTCGCCACGCCGAGGTTCCGATGGTCCTGGTCTCGACCGATGAGGTCTACGGTGACTTGGGTCCTGATGACCCTGCCTTTACAGAGCTGCATCCCATCTGTCCCTCGAGTCCGTACAGCGCATCGAAGGCTGGAGCCGACCATCTGGCGCATTCCTTTGTGCGGACTTTTGGTACTGATATTCGGATCACACGCTGTTCGAACAACTATGGCCCGCGGCAATTTCCGGAGAAATTGATCCCCTTGATGATCGGTAAGATCACGCGCGGCGAAGGGTGCCCGGTTTATGGTGATGGACAACAGATTCGAGATTGGATTCATGTTGATGATCACAACCGAGGCGTGCTCGCTGTGCTCGAGTCTGGGCAAACAGGCGAGGTTTATAATCTCGGGGGAGACAACGAACTGAGCAACCTTCAAGTGCTCAAAGATCTAGGTCTGGCGATCGGCCGCGAACCGGTCCTTGAGTTTGTGGTTGATCGCCCCGGTCACGATCGCCGCTACGCCATGAACTGCGCCAAGGTTGAGGCAGAACTCGGATGGAAAGCTGAGGTTTCATGGCAGGCTGGATTGGCGCAAACCGTCGCCTGGTATGCCGAACAAAAGGACTGGCTTGAGAGCATCCGAAGCGGTGCCTACCAAGACTATCTTCAGGCCAACTACGGGGCTCGATAATGCCAGGAATTTTACTGCTCGGTGGCTCTGGACGTCTGGGTTCGGCGATATCGAATGTGTTGGATGGGGTGGACGCCCCGAGCTCCGCGGAACTGGATCTGCGTGATGAGGACGCGTTGGCGCGCCGAATTGATGAGCTTGAACCGACCGGGATCATCAACTGTGCGGGCTTGACCGATGTGGATGGATGCGACCGAGACCCGCAGGCTGCCGATGAGCTCAACGGCTATGCGCCTGGACGCCTTGCTCATCGAGCTCGGCAAGCCGGGGTGCCTTTGATCCATATTTCGACGGACTACGTCTTCTCGGGTGATGATGAAGGCGTGCTCGCTGAAGATGCCGAGCTCGCGCCGATCAATCGTTATGGACAAAGCAAAGCACGCGGCGAGGGGTTGGTGCTCGACAGCGGGGCGCAGGCACTCGTTGCGCGAGTCCAGTGGTTGTTTGGTGGACCTAAGGGCGATTTTGTTCGCTTTGTTCGGGCGCGTTTGCTCGCTGGTGAAGAGGTCCCGGTGGTCCGTGATCAAATCGGTGTACCCAGCTTTACCACTGATTTAGCCGTCCAAATCGAGGCGGTGATTCATGCTCAGGTGGTCGGATTAATTCACCTCGGCAATACCGGCGAGGTCTCGCGTCAAGATCAGGCTCGACAGATCGCATCTGATCTGGACCAAAAGGGCGAATTTCGTGAGGTGACTTGGGCCGAACTGGGGCGGTCAGCACCACGGCCTAGGCGAAGTGTTCTGGACACTAGCCGCATACGAGATTTAGGGGCTTCGTTGCCTGGGGGCGCTAAGTTGATAATCTCTGACTGGCACCAGGCTCAAGTTAGATACCTTGCAGAGCTGGTTCAGGAGTAATTTAGATGAGTAAACTCAATCGCGTCGAGAAGCCATGGGGCTGGGAACTTTGGTGGGCTCATACCGAGCGTTACGTAGGTAAAACTTTGTTTATCAAAGCAGGGGAGCAACTATCTCTTCAGTATCATGAGCAAAAAGATGAGACGATCTTTATCCAAGAAGGTGAGATGCTTTTCATCGTCGATACTCACGATGGGCAAGGACTCCGAGAAGTGTTGATGAAGCCTGGCGACGCCTTTCATGTGCGCCCGGGAACGATTCACCGAATGCGCGCCATCACCGATGTTTTGGTGCTCGAGGCGAGCACGCCAGAGGTCGAAGACGTGGTGCGCCTTGAAGACAGTTACGGGCGGGTGACGTGACCTTGACGCTCGTTCTCTTCAGCCTTTTATGGGGTGCTCCTAGCGACCTATCGCGCGCCCTAGAGGATGCAACACGCGGGGCGAGAATGCCCGGTGATACTGTCGTATTGGATGGTTTGAAGCGTTTTGATGGCTCGAGGTTCCAGGCGAAAGCGCTTCCCCATATCGTGCGGGTTGTTCTGTTTATCGAGCCGCTCGATACGCAGGCGGGTATCGAACGATTGGCGTGGTGGAAACTCAACGCTAAAGCCCTCAGCCCAGGCGCTGATTTGATTGTGGTTCCGAGCGCCTCTCCGCGCTCTGATGCTGATTTGCAGCAGCTAGTTGCTGTTGATGACCCTGAGTGTTTGCTTGCTGCTCGATTTGGCTCTGTGCGCCTCTACGAAGGCAAGCTGGGTGCTTTACCCCTTGCCTTTGTGTTGGATGATTCAAACATTGTTCGAGCGATCATTGAGGCGGACAGCCCGGCTAAGCAGCTTGATCCGATCGCTCGAGCGGTTAAGACCTTACGCCGGCAGCTTAGCGAGCAAGTTGCTCCATTTTGAGATGAACCAAAGGCTATGAGCACACTAAAAGATACGCTTCGGTCGGTCTTGGACTCCGCACTCGCTTCAGCTTGTAAAGCTGGGGATTTGGTGACGGAGCGAGCACCTTTAGAGATGGTGGTTGAGCGCCCCAAGGACCAGTCTCATGGTCACCTTGCCAGCAACATTGCGATGATTCTGGCGCGGGTTGAGCGCAAAGCTCCTCGGCAGATCGCTGCCTTGATCCAAGCGCATATCGACACCTCCGATGGATTGATGGATCGAGTTGAAATCGCGGGTCCGGGGTTCATGAATTTCTTTTTCCATCCGGCCGCTTGGCACCAGGTACTCCCGGTGGTCGTCGCGGCTGGCGATCGTTACGGCTGGCAGCCGAGTAACGACCGACGGGTCAACGTCGAGTTCGTCTCGGCGAATCCGACCGGGCCGCTCCATATTGGTCATGCGCGCGGCGCATTCACTGGCGACGCCGTCGCTCGGCTCCTCGAGGCTCAGGGGTGGCAGGTGACGCGTGAGTACTACGTCAACGACGCAGGTCGACAGGTACAGACTTTGGCGCGCTCCACACTCATTCGTTATCAGCAGGCTCTCGGTGAGTCGGTTGAGCTGCCTGAGGATCATTATCCTGGCGATTACGTGCATCAGATCGCCAAGCAAGCGCTGGATCAATTTGGCGAAGACTACCGGCATCAAGACCCCAGCCAAGATGGTGACTGGCTTGAGGTCTTTCGCGAACTGGCGGTGGCGCAGAACTTAGCTTGGATCAAAGCCGACTTAGCTCAGATGAACGTGCACTTCGATGTGTGGCAAAGTGAGCGTGAGCTGGTGGCACAAGGGGCTGTTGAGCAAGCCGTTAGTAGCCTCAAAGCCAGCGGCGATACGCTCTATGAGGACGAAGGAAAGCTTTGGTTTCGGAGCACCGATTTTGGTGACGACAAAGACCGTGTGGTGCTTAGAGACACCGGCGAAGGGACCTATTTCGCGAGCGATATTGCCTATCACAAACAAAAGATTGATCGAGGTTTTGATCGCTTGATCGATATCTGGGGCGCAGATCACGGGGGCTATGTGAAGCGCGTCGAATCAGCCCTCGCGGCGCTCGGGTTACCGAGCGAGCGTTTTGAGGCGTTGCTGGTTCAGATGGTGAATTTGGTCAAAGACGGCGCAGCGTTTCGAATCGGCAAGCGAACCGGCAATATGATTTTGCTGAGTGAGCTGACCGAGACCGTCGGCGCTGACGTGAGCCGGTATTTGTTTCTCAACCGACGCAGCGACGCACAGTATGACTTCGATATTGGCGTGGCGATGGAGCAAAGCCTCGAGAACCCGGTCTATTATGTTCAGTATGGTCACGCTCGGCTCTGCGCGATTTTGCGGCGCGGTCAAGAACACGGACTCGAGCCTTGCGCCGCCGATGGCCCCGCTCTGACGGGTTTGGTCTTGGCCGATGAACTTGATCTGTTGCAGCGTATTGCGCAGTGGCCTGAGGTGCTCAAAGCGGCAGCCGAAGCACTCGAGCCGCATCGTGTAGCCAATTATCTTGGTGACCTAGTGGCTGCGTTTCATGGCTACTACACGCGCAACCGCCAGGTGGCTCGGGTGGTTGATCCTGAGCACCCCGAGATGAGCTCGGCGAGACTGCTGATGTGTCAATCGCTCGCTCAAACGATACGCTCGGGACTTGCGGTGCTTGGCGTCTCTGCACCCGAGCGGATGGAGAGCCCGCCCTCAGAGGAGACTGCGGGGTGAACCAGATTGCGGTGGGACTGATCATTGGTGGTTTAGTTGGGTTTGGTATCGGCCTGACGCTAGCGCCTGACGTCGTGCTGTCTGGGATTTCCGAAGACCAGCAAGAGCTGCTGTGCCTTGAAGAGCGCAGCCAGTTGATGGATGAGGTTCGCCAGGCGCTTAAGAAAATGGAGACCGCTCAGTGTGCTCAGGAAGCCCCTGTCGCAGATGAACTGCCAGTCGTGCCGGTTCAGCCAAAGCCTGACGAACCCCAAGCCGTTCTAGCCCCCAAGATTGAACCCAAGCCCGACGTCGCGGATGATCAGATCAAGCCCGCGGTGGCGGCGCTGGGTCCAGCGAAACCAAAGGCCCCTATCCAGCCGAAAGCCGATCCGCCAAAACCGACGATTAAGCCGACTCAGAAAGAGAAGGCTAAAACTGATCAGGCCGAGCCAACGGCTAAGAGCTCGGCGGGAACAGTTGGGGGGTGGATGGTTCAGCTGGTCGCTAGTCCAGACCCCGCAGAGGCGGGCAAGGTTGAGCGCAAGGCTCGCGCCTTGGGGTTGAACACACGAGTAGTGCTTGAAGAGCTACCTGACCAAAGCCGGAGTTTATACAAGGTTCGGGTCGGCCCCTTCGCCGACAAATCAGGTGGTGTGGAGGCCTTGCGGCGGATCAAGCGCGAGCTCAAGATCACCGGTTGGCTTCATCGAGAAGATTAGCCTGGAAGCCATCGCTCCAAGACCCTTTGGAGGTCTGCTTTGCGAAAGGGCTTCGCTAGATAGTCATTCATCCCGGCGTCGAGGCAGCGCTCGCGAGCGCCGCGCGTGGCATGAGCCGTCAGCGCTATAATCGGTAAGCTGTTTCGGTCGGTCTCATTGGCTCGGATGCGTTCGGTGACTTGGTAGCCATTCATTCCAGGCATCTCGCAATCCATGATGATCAAGTCGACCTCATCGGTTTCGATTTGGCTAAGAGCAGCTTGCCCATCGGAGGCTACGCTCACGATGCACCCCAGCTGTTCGAGGGTCCATCGAGCGACCTTTTGATTGATCGGGTTGTCCTCGACAAGGAGCACTCGAGCGTCCTGGGTTCTTACGCTTTGAAGGTTGCGAACATTTTGAACGATCGACGGCTCGTTTGCTAACAAGAGCGGGAGCTTGACGATGAACTCAGCACCCTTCGGGTCTCGGTGATGAGCGCTGATCTGCCCCCCCATATGCTCAGCGAGCATCTGACAGATCGAAAGACCCAAGCCTAAGCCACCCTCGTCAGCGAACTCTTGGTGGTACTTTCTAAAGACTGAGCTGGCGTCGTCAGGGAGACCTTTGCCTGTGTCGACGACCTTGAAGATCAGCCATTTTCCCTCAGAATATGCCTTGATTTCAACCCAGCCGTCGTGGGTGAATTTGAGCGAATTCTGGATCAGATTCGCTAGAATTTGGGTCGTTCGTTTCGCGTCAATCAGTACCCATCGAGGAAGCGTCGAGCGGTCCCAGTTGTAACGCAGCTCAAGCGTATCAGCGGTCACCGCACGCTCGGTCGTCGCTTGGATCTGATGCAACATCGAATGCAGATCGGTCGGGACGGGCTCGATACGCATCATCCCGACTTCAATCCGCGTCAGGTCAAACAGGTCGTCTAGTAAAAGGCTGAGCGTTTGGGCGCTGCTTGAAAGCACTTCATGGTATTGGGTTTGCTCGGCGGTTAGCTCGGTGCTTTGGAGCAATTGAATCGAGCCGGCCATCCCATTCATCGGGGTGCGAAGTTCATGGCTGACCGCAGCGAGAAAATCGCTCTTCGCCTGACTCGCATTCTCCGCTTCAAGGCGAGCGGCGTCCAGCTGTCTCATCGTGGTTCGGTGTTCTTCGGCTTCGTTCGACAGAGCGAATCGGGCGCTCTCGACCTCGTCGACCTGTTGTCGAAGGTCATGACTCAACAAAAACCCGTCACGCGCTTCTCGTTCTAAGAGCCAATTGGTCACCGACCCCATTAAGACTGCAACGCTGAGGACCGACAGATCATGTGTAAAGTCAGCGCTTGGTATCGAGTGGTAGCGGCAGACCCCCACATACCCAAGAACGGTGGTGACGCCGATCCATAGGGCATGATCCAGGCGCAGACGCAGCAAGGCCAGCAAGCCAAAGATCGTCAGTATGATCGAACTTTTCATGGTCGTGAATTGCTCGGTCGATGCAAAACTAAACGAGGCGAGCGCCGACAGCGAGCCAAAGAACGATATGACGAACATCGTTTTTTGAT
>JBDQPD010000089.1:0-14326 GCA_040260805.1 Myxococcota bacterium
ATGATGCGCTTCGCAAGCTCAGCACATCCTACGCCATGACATCAATTTGGTAATGTAGATAGTTATCAGTGACCTACTAGAATATATATACGCCGCCACCCATCGGCCGCTGGCTGAAGCCGAGCACCTGACCGGTCGCATCAGTGATCGTGCAAGCGAGCGTGCCGGCGCCCTCAGCGCCCACCGAGAATGAGCCCTCGAGCGCGATGGTCATCGCGAATACATCCACATCATCAGCCTTCTCAAATATCCCGCGTTGTGGGGCACCGACCGGCAGCCGGCTGGCGTCGGAGACCGTGTCGCCGTGATCATCCTCTGGCTCGACCGCTTCGGTCGTGCACTCTGCGCTGCAGCCGTCGCCGGCTTCTAGGTTGCCGTCGTCGCAGGCTTCACCGTCCTCGAGCTCACCGTTACCGCATTCCGCAACCGGAGCTTCTCCGGCATCGGGCGTGGGCGCCACGCCTGCATCGGCGACGTTTGACCCGTTACCGTTGTTGGTGCCGGTTGTGGACCCAGCGGGCCCGCAAGCCGCTGCAAGAAGAACCAGAATCGCTAGCAAACTTCGCATAATGCCCCCATTGATCGCAGACTTTATCGCCTGTGGAGCGCTCGGGTTTCGCTGTCTACGACGAATTGCGTAGGCGCGGGTCTTCGGGCCAGTCGTGTTTGGGGTAGCGCCCACGCAGCGCTTTACGCACCTCGGAGTACGATCCCGACCAAAACCCTGCTAGATCGGCGGTGACTTGAGCCGGTCTGCCATTGGGCGCTAGCAAATGACAGACTGCCTGTGCTCTCCCTTCGGCGAGTTGCGGCGACGCATCCAAGCCGAAGAAATCCTGAACACGTGAGCGCACCACCGGCGCGCCGGGGTCATCGTAGGTGACCCGAGCGTGTCGTCCATTCGGCAATTTAATACGAGTGGGCGCCCAGCGCTCGAGCTGCTGCTTTGAGGCATAGTCTAAGCTTTGCTGCAGCGCCTGAGCCAAGTCGGCGCGGCGGAGCTCATCGACGCTGCGCCGGCCACTGCAGATGCGCTTGAGCAGCTCGGTTTGATCGTCAGGGTCCGGCAAGCCATGAGCGCCATGGTGACGACAAAACCGGACCCTGTTGGCAAACTCTATCGAGTCTTTCGACCAGTTCAGGGCGCGCTCAGGTTGGTTCTCTAGCGCCGCAAAGAGGATCGCGCAGACCGCGTCAGGGTCGGGCGCCCGGGGGGCGGGTTTGCGTTTGAGCACCAGCGAACCCAGGCGCTCGACATGTTCGTAAAGCACCGCTTGTGTGGTGGGGTCCCAGCGCAGCTCGAGCCGCTGATGACGCTCGAGAAAACTGGGCTCGACAGGGATCGCAGCGCGGATCCGCGGTAAGCCTTTGTCGCTCGCGCTGATCGATACCGCCACGATCATATCCGATGCGTGGCATCGACTCTGCTTGTCGAGTTCAGCGCGATAACCCGCGGCGAGCGCATAGCTGCCATCATCGTTTCGGCGAGCGAGTCGATCCGCAAACCCGGCGAGCATAAGCCGCTGTAGAACCTGCCCGTCAGGTGTCGCTTCGTGGTCTGGCTTGGGCGCTAAGCGGACCAGCTGCTCGGCAACCCTGAGCACTCGTTTTCGACCGCCTTGATCGACCGCGCCGCTCGGAGCCTTTAGCTGCTCGATGCGGTAGCTCAGGTCGTCCTCGCAGCGCTCCGGCGGCCGGTGGTTTAGAAAATCGGGTTCGGAGGCGATCGCAGCCACCTGGGCTGCGAGCTTCGGGGCGCCGAGCTGTGATCCCTTAGTCAAGACAGCGCCCAAACGCGGCGTGATAGGCAGTTGCGCGAGCCGTCGACCCGCCGCGGTGATTCGATGGTCCTCGTCGATCGCCCCGAGCTCTATAAGCAGCGCGATGGCTCGTTGTTGATGAGCTTTAGGAGGCGCCTCAAACCAGCTGAAGGCATCGAGCGTCTGACCCCAAGCTAGGATCTGCAACAGGCTGCCGCTCAGCTCGGCGTCTAAGATCTCGGCGGCGTCAAAAGCGGGCCGTTGGTGGTGCGAGGCGTTGGACCATAATCGGATGCAGCGTCCTGGACCTAATCGTCCGGCACGCCCGGCGCGTTGTTCGGCCGAGGCTCGACTGATCGAGACGCTGCGCAAGCGGCTCAAGCCGAGCCTCGCATCGTAGCGCGGTGCATGCGCCAAACCGCTGTCCACCACCGTGTGCACGCCATCGATCGTCAAGCTGGTCTCGGCGATGTTGGTCGCCAGGATGATCTGCGCGCCATGGCAAGGCTCGAGCACCCGGTTTTGCTCAGCTTTGCTCAAGCGCCCATGCAACCTCAAGAGGGTGGCTGGGCTCCCTTTTAGTGCCTCACAGCAACGCTCGATGGCGCCGACCCCTGGCAGAAAAACCAACACTCGGCCTTGGTCTTTGAGCGCTCTGGCGGCGGCTCTCGCTGCGGTGACGCTGATGTGTTCATCGCCGGCTTTGCTGTACTCGATCTCGACCGGAAAGCTGCGCCCTTGAGAGGTGATCGTTTGCGCCGCGGGCATCGCTAACCTCAGGGGCTCGGTGTTGAGGGTCGCCGACATCACCACCAGGCGTAGGTCAGGTCGTGCGTCGGCTTGGACCTGCAGCAGCAAAGCCAGGCAGAAGTCGCTGTCCAAAGAGCGCTCATGAAACTCATCAAGTACAACGCAGCTCACCCCCTCTAAGAAGGGATCCTTTTGAATTCGCCTGAGCAGCAAGCCAGCGGTCATGTACTCAATCCGAGTGGCCGCGCTCGCCTGACGATCAAAGCGAACCGAGTAGCCGACCTCGTCGCCAAGTCGCCCCTGACGCAGCCCCGCGACGCGCCGCGCTAGCGCTTGAGCCGCAAGCCTTCGAGGTTGACTCACCCAGACCTTGCCCTGGCACCAGGGCTGATCGGCGATAACGCCGGGAACGACAGTACTTTTACCCGCTCCTGGAGGTGCGCTCAGCAGAACATCTCGACCCGATTCCAAGGCCTCGAGCAGACCGTTGATTTGGTCTTCAATGGGAAGCTGGGATGCTGATGGCTGACTCATGCCTGAATCCTCGGACGCCCAAGGGCTTTGGTCAACGCTTATCAGGCCGGCCAATCTCGGCATGTACGAGCCGTTTTGCTTGCATTTTTTGGGTACCTCGACTCAAAGAGCACCAACCTTGGCCTATTTAGAGAAGCGCCGCCTCGACGGCGGTGGTAGGGTGGGGCGGAGCAGCGCATGATTCGCATGAGCAAAATGACCGACTATGGGATCGTGCTGATGGTCGGTCTGGCGCGTGCTGGCTCGGCGCGAACAGCGCGTCAGTTGGCGCACGAGACGGACCTGCCCTTGTCCACGGTCGCTAAGGTGCTCAAGTCACTCAATCGAAACGGATTTTTGCAATCCACACGCGGCGCTCAGGGCGGCTACAGCCTGCTTCGGTCGGCCGATAGAATTCGCATCGCCGAGTTGATCGAGGCGTTAGAGGGACCGATTGCGCTCACCGAATGCAGCTCCGCGCCAGGTGACGGCCAGTGCAGCCACGAGCAGACCTGTCCCGTGCGGGCTCCATGGGTGCAAATCAACAGCGCAGTAAAAAACGCCTTGGCTGATATCTCGCTTAGCGACATGTCAGCCCCGAGCTTTCGGACTCTGGAGGTCGAGCGATGACGCAGAACAAACTGGTCAAAGAAATTGCGGCTCAAGACTACCAATACGGCTTTGTCACCGACATTGAATCCGAGACGATTGCGCCGGGGCTTGATGAGTCGGTGATCCGATTTATCTCCGCCAAAAAAGAAGAGCCGGAGTGGTTGCTTGAGCTACGACTCAAGGCCTTTGCTCGCTGGAAGACCATGAGCGAGCCTGATTGGGCAAAGCTCGATCTTCAGCCCATCGATTACCAATCCATCAGCTATTACTCAGCGCCCAAGAGCGTTGAGAAGCTCGCGAGTCTCGACGAGGTCGACCCTAAACTGCTCGATACCTACGAGAAGCTTGGGATTCCGCTCGAAGAGCAAAAGCGCTTAGCGAACGTCGCGGTCGATGTGGTCTTTGATTCGGTCTCGGTGACGACGACCTTTAAAGACACGCTCGCCGCCGCTGGGGTGATCTTCTGCCCCATCTCCGAAGCGGTTCAAGAGCACCCTGAGCTGGTGAAAAAGTACTTAGGCTCTGTGGTGCCTGCGCAAGACAACTTCTTCTCGGCGCTCAACGCGGCGGTGTTCACAGACGGAAGCTTTGTCTACATCCCCAAAGGCGTAAAATGCCCGATGGAGCTGTCCACGTACTTCCGAATCAACGAGCAAAATACGGGACAGTTTGAGCGCACCTTGATCATCGCCGAAGCGGGCAGCCACGTCAGCTATCTTGAAGGGTGTACGGCGCCTCAGCGCGACGAGAACCAGCTGCACGCTGCGGTGGTCGAGCTGGTCGCGCATGAGGACGCTGAGATCAAATACTCGACGGTACAAAATTGGTATCCCGGCGACGAGGAAGGTCGCGGCGGGATCTATAACTTTGTGACCAAGCGCGGGGCTTGCCGAGGCGCACGCTCGAAGATCTCGTGGACGCAGGTCGAGACCGGCTCAGCGATCACCTGGAAGTATCCGAGCTGTCTGCTCATCGGCGACGACTCGGTCGGCGAGTTTTATTCGGTTGCGCTGACCAACCGCAAACAACAAGCCGATACCGGCACCAAAATGGTGCATATCGGCAAAAACACTCGCTCAACCATTATCTCGAAAGGCATCTCAGCCGGTCGAGGTGTTCAGTCTTATCGAGGCTTGGTTGAGATGAAGAAGAGCGCTCGAGGAGGGCGCAATTTCTCCCAATGCGATTCACTGCTCATCGGTGATCGTTGCGGGGCGCATACTTTTCCTTACCTCGAGATCAAAAACCCGACGGCGAAGGTGGAGCACGAAGCCACGACGTCTCGGATCTCCGAGGATCAGTTGTTCTTCTGCCAACAGCGGGGGATCGGACCCGAAGAAGCGGTGAGTATTATCGTTTCTGGATTTTGTAAGGATGTCTTTAAAGAATTGCCGATGGAATTTGCCGCCGAAGCCACCCAACTCATGGCGGTGAGTTTAGAAGGAACCGTCGGATAAGCCGCTCGCGGCAGGAAGTCTCTCACCATGCTCAGCATTCATGATCTCCACGTCTCAGTGGAGGACCAACCGATCCTCAAGGGTCTCAACCTCGAGATCAAGGCGGGCGAAGTGCACGCCATTATGGGTCCAAACGGGAGCGGCAAGTCGACGCTCTGTCATATCTTATCCGGTCGACCAGGCTTTGAAGTCACCTCGGGCTCGGCCGAGTACGATGGCAAAGACCTCTTGGATATGGAGCCTGAAGAGCGCGCTCGCGAGGGTGTGTTTCTAGCGTTTCAGTACCCGGTCGAAATCCCGGGTATTACCAACCTTTACTTCCTCAAAGCGGCGGTGAACGCAGCGCGCAAGCACCGGGGCGAAGAGCCCATGGCAGCGGTGCCCTTCTTGCGCATGGTTCGTGAGCGAGCGGCGATGGTCGAGCTCGACGAGAGCCTGCTGAGCCGCTCACTCAACGTCGGCTTCTCCGGCGGCGAGAAAAAGCGCAACGAGATCTTCCAGATGTTGGTGCTTGAGCCCAAGCTCGCCTTACTCGACGAGACCGATTCGGGGCTCGATATCGACGCCCTCCGGATTGTCGCAGAAGGCGTGAACCGCCTCCGCAGCGAGGGCCGAGCGATTCTGTTGGTCACTCATTATCAGCGCTTGCTCGACTATATCATCCCCGATCAGGTGCATGTGTTGTCCGACGGTCGGATCGTGCGCAGCGGCGACAAGTCGCTGGCGCTCAAACTCGAAGATCAGGGCTACGGTTGGATTGAGACCGAGGCCTCGCCGTGAACACACCGAAATGGCTTGAACAGCGCCGCGCCGAGGCTTCGGCTCGGCTCGCCAAGCGTCCTGCACACGCTCGGGCTGAGGCGAACAAATACACTCGCTATCGAGCGCTCAAAGCGCGCGAGCAAGCCCCGTTTGAGTGGGGTTCTCACGGTGTGGAGTTGTCGAGTTTTTCCGATGCTATGGAGAAGTATGGCGACCGCTTGAGAGACACGGTGGGCGCGCTGGCCACGGGCGCCTGGGCTGACGCCTCTTTGGCGGGTGACCACGCCGTCGTCGTCCTCACGGCGGCTAGCTCGGGTGAACCCATCCGCTTGAGCCTGCGCGGTCTTGAGACCGGTTTTAGCGCGCCTCGTTTGGTGATTTTAGCTGAGCCTGGCGTTGAGCGAGACCTTCAGATCGAGCTGGTTGATGAGGGCGTTGATCACCACCTCAATTTGGTGGTTGAGGCAGACCTAGCCAAGGGGAGTCAGCTGCGACTGACGCTACTGCAGGATCAAAGCACGATCGGATTTGCGACGACCACGCTCGCTGCTCGAGTCGGGCGAGATGCAACCTTTGACGGCGTCTGGTTTGACTGCGGCGCGCAGATGGCTCGCCATGATGTGCAGATCGATCTGGTGGACTCGGGCGCGACGACCAAGCTCTCGGGCTTGATGTTGCCGCGGCCGGGACAACATCACGACCACCATGTGCACATCCGGCACAGCGCCTCGAACACCCACTCGGACCAGCTGTTCAAAAGCTTGGTCGCGGCGAAGGGGCGGAGCGTGTTCTCGGGCTGCGTTGAGGTCTGTGAGGGGTCTCAGGGGTGCAGCGCGGATCAGCTCAGTCGAGCCTTGCTGATGGGTGACGGCGCCGAATTCGATGCCCGCCCGCAACTGTTGATCTCGTACGACGCCGTCGAAGCGAGTCATGGCAGCAGCTGCGGGGCGATGGACGACAACGCCTTGTTCTTCTTACGCAGCCGAGGGCTCGACCCTGACGAGGCGCGTTTTTTGATGGCGCAAGCCTTCGCCGGTGAGGTGCATGAGCGCAGCTCAGCGAGCGACTTTATCGAGCGCAGCAACAGCGCCTTGAGCGGCTTGCTCTCGAGCATGAACCCATGACCTGGGACGGCTTTGCGCTGCGCAGCCAGTTTCCAACGCTGCAGCAAAAGGTCAACGGGCACGACCTGGTCTATTTGGACAACGGCGCCACCACCCACAAACCGGCGATGGTGCTCGGCGCGCTGCAGCGGTTTTACGAACAAGACAATTCCAACGTGCACCGAGGCGTTCACACGCTAAGTCAGCGCGCCACCATCGCTTACGAGGACGCTCGCTCGACTCTTGCGGGCTTTATGGGCGCCACCCGCCCCGAAGAGGTGATCTTTGTGCGCGGCGGCACCGAAGCGATTAACCTAGTGGCTCAAACCGCCGCCTTAGAGGCGGTGGGGCCTGGCGATGAGATCCTGATCACGGCGATGGAGCATCACAGCAACATCGTGCCCTGGCAGATGCTGGCGGCGCGGGTAGGGGCGAGCGTTAAAGTGGTCCCGATGGACGATCGAGGGGTCCTCGATCAAGCCGCTTATCAAGCGATGCTTGGCGAGCGCACTAAGGTCGTGGGCTTGATCGAAGTCTCGAACGCCCTTGGGACCTGCAACCCGATCAAAGCGATGGCTGCTCAAGCCAAAGCGGTGGATGCCTTGGTGTTGGTGGATGGCTGCCAAGCGGTCCCGCACCAGCCCGTCGATGTGGTCGACCTGGGCTGTGATTTCTACGTCTACAGCGGGCACAAAATGTACGGACCGACCGGCATTGGCGTGCTCTGGGGTCGCTACGATCTGCTCGCTGCGATGCCGCCATGGCAAGGCGGCGGGGACATGATCGAAACGGTCACTTTTGAGGGCTCGACCTGGGCAGCTCCGCCGGCTCGGTTTGAGGCGGGAACACCGCATATTGCCGGTGCTATCGGCTTGGCGGAAGCGGCGGAATTTCTGATGGGCCTAGGGCTGGACCACGTGGCGAGCCTGGAGGCTGAGTTGCTGGCTTATGCCACCGAGCAGATGAGCGCCATTGAGGGCTTACGCATCATCGGGACCGCGCCCGATAAAGCCGGCATTTTATCCTTCGTGATCGAGGGTGTGCATGCGCAGGATCTAGGCACGTTACTCGACCAACAAGGCGTCGCGATTCGCACCGGACACCACTGCGCTCAGCCGGCGATGGCAGCCTTTGGGCTCACCGCGACCGCACGCGCCTCGTTCGGGCTCTACAACACATCAGACGATATCGACCGACTGGTTCAAGCGACACGGCGCGCCGTCGGGATGCTTCTCTAGACGATGCCTTTCGTCGCGAAAAAGCTTCTGTTGAGTGCTTTCGTGTTCGTTCTTCCTTTCGCTGTGCTCGAGGGCGCTGCGCGTTGGTTTCTCGGTCCCCTGCCCGATAATTTGATCTGGGGCGCCAACGTCGGCGAGATCGAGGATGCGGCCTTGCTCTGGCGCAACCGCCCCAAGTTCGGTGTCCGTCGCGGCATCGGCCCTCACGATCGGCGCGGCTTGCGGCGCCCTGACCGTCCGCTCAAGCCCAAGAGTACGACCCTGAGGCTCTTGAGTCTGGGTGAATCCACCACCTACGGTGCGGGCTTAGTCTGGGACGAGACCTACAGTCATGTCGCCGAACAGCTGCTGCGCGCCAAGGGACACTCCATCGAAATTCTCAACGCCGGCACTCGCACCTGGAGCACCTTGCAGAGCCTGCGTTATCTCGAGCAAGCAGCCGACGATTTACAGCCTGATGCGGTGCTGTTTTACCACGAGATCAATGACTTTTTACCGACCACTTGGCGCGCCATGAAAGCGCCCGGTGCGGGGATGACCGACAAGGAGACCATGGCGTCGGCGGCGCGCAGTGTGTTGGGGCCTGTCCTGCGGCACTCCGTGTTTATTCGTCGTGCGCGTGCCTGGTCTGCGCGGCGGATGGTGGGCACGGGTTCTACTGCGGGTTTTGAAGATCGAGCGCCTAAGGTCGACGCCCACACCTTCGCTCTTTTGCCGGACCAGCCGGCCGGCGAGGTGCCGTTTATGACCAACCCTAATCCATTGGTTCGAGTGCCCGATGTCGACCGCGCTCAAGCCCTCGAAGAGCTCGCAGATTTTACGCAACGCCGAGGCATTAAACTGCTCATCGTTCACCCCGCTTATCCGGTCTCTAAGCCCCATCGTTGTTTGCTTAATGACTTCGCTGAGCGGCGTGACTTGCCCATGCTTGAGGCGGAAACTCTCTTCCTCGCAGCGGCGAGTCGTCGAGGGCTGACCAAGCTGGATTTCTTTCAAGCCGACCCTTTTCATCCCAACGCGATGGGGCATCGGGTGCTCGCTCATTCGGTCGCCCGCTTTGTCCAGACGCATCTGGCTGACGATTTGGCTGCGCGCCGGCAACCTTAGGGCGAGCTAGAGGGTCCCTTGCGCGAAAAGCCGCCTGAAGTATCGGCTCTTGAGCAGGCCCAGCTTGCGCATGGCGCGCGGGATCACAGACGCCGCGTTGCGTTCCAATAAACACAGCGCGTCGACCGCATCGCCTGGAGTCACCACGACCTCTGAGAAGAAGGGCTGCATGGTTTTGGCGAGGGTGTCGGCGGTGAAGAACTGGCGATGGTCTAAGTCGCTGAAGTGCTCATAGATCACGCCGCCTGCCTGCATCGGCGCTAAGGTCGCGCAGTTTGGCACCGTCACCAAGACGTTGGTGCGGGCGACTCGGGCTGCCTCGGCGAGCAATTCGCCAGGATGATGGGCGTGCTCAAGCACCTCAAAGAGCAGCACCGAGTCGACGGAATTATCCTCAAGCGGAAGACCGGGTTCACACAGATAGGTGGTCAAGCCTCGCTCGTTCGCCGATGCGACGTACTCAGGGTTGATGTCAGCGCCCGAGGCGGTGAAGCCTTCGCGCTGCAGCGCCAAGCCGTAGCTGCCCGTCGCGCAGCCGTAGTCGAGCACCTCTTTGCCGATGTTCTGGCGCGCAAAGGCGACCAATGAGGGCGCCGCCTCGCCTCCTGCCTGAGCGTTTAGGTAATACCCGGTGGTGTCGCGAAACACCTGACCTCGGATCTCAGCCCCGATCATCGGTTCACGGCACCCCATGAGCTCGGCCGTGGGCCATCATGCCAGTCGCCTGAGTGGTTGCTGTCTTGACCGGCGCGCCGCTGCAGCGAGGTGCTGCCGTTGGTGGCTTCATCGCCTAAGCCTTGCGCAGCGTGAGCCGAGAACGAGTCATCGACGAAGCCGCCTTCGGGCACCTCGCCTGCCTGTGTTGTCCATTCGCCAGCTTCCGCAACGGTAGCCGCCGCGCGCTCAGAGTCACCCGCCGCTGTTCCTGTCAGCGCATCCGAGACCAAGACAGCGTCTTGAATGAGCCCGCCGTTTCCGATGATTTGAAACACATTGTCGGTGGCAGTAAGTCCTCGATCGTTGCTCCAGACGTCCCAGGCGCTGTCCACGTGGCTGGCATGCTGCGCCGTCGGCAGCTCATCTTGACTCTGCGTCTCCGTGGTCGCTGCGCTGGGGTTGCAGCGGTCAGATCCCGAGTTCATGTGCACCACGATGCGGTCCTCGCTGGCGACCGTAATCGCCGGAAAGGTCACCAGCGTCGAGGTGCGCTCTTTCAGGACAAAGCCTTCGACCGAGCCGTTACCAAGAGCCACCAGCTCGATCCGGTCGCAGCCGCTGCTGATGTTCGCAGAGAGCTCCGTAATCCGCAGCCGCAAGCCCGCCTCAAAGCCGATGAACTCGGTGCTTCGACCGGCGGGATCAAGGGCGTTGCCAGCCGCATCGAGTAAGGTGTCATCGACGCTCAGGTTATAGGTCTCACCGCCGGCTTGTTCCTCAGTGATCAGCAGGACCGTGTTGGGGCTGGCGAGTGAGGCCGACTCGACCCCTAAACCGTCAACAGTGAACTGACCGCCGCCCGCTTGCAGGCTGTCTTCTCGCAGATCCCGGCTAAAGGTCATGCGCAGCGCGGTCGCTCGCGTGGCGACCGCTTCAAGGATGATCGTGCCTGGGCAGTCAACGTTCGCCACGGCGCCAAGCTCATAGACCGACAGCTGCGCCGTGTCTCGGTAGCGCCACATCGGCCCGGTCGCGCGCAGCACGCAGCCTGGCGCCAGATTGATCTCGGCTTGCAAGGTCTCAGGGATCCGAAAGATCAACCCCGAAGCCGGCAGTCCGTTGGTGTCGATCGCTGCGCCGACGAAGCCGTTACCGGCAAACTCCATGCCGCCCACCAAGGTGATCTGGGCGCTGAGCAATTCGGCCTCATAGCTGCCAAGGTTACTGACCAGGTCATCGGCCTGAGAGACTTCTTGAACCATGGTGGCGAGGTCACCTCGCCCGACGACCTCAAGACCGGTCAGACCGGTCACGATGCGCTGACCGTAGGAGTCGGCGCAGTCGGTGGCTCGGAAGGTCACCAGCGAGCCATGCGTCAGCCCTGCAGGCGCAGGGTCGTAGGCGATGAACAAGCCTGGCCCTTGTTGGGTCGCTTGGACAAAGAATCCGGCGGCGTCGCGCCCGATCTCGCCGCGCACCGTGGTCACCATGACGCGGCCGACGGTGACGTCAATCGGTCCAGGCTCTGCGGCTCGGATCGAGGCGATGTCCTCTGCGGCTTGCGGGTCTGGCGTGGTGTCGCCTGAGCCGGCGTCTTGCGTGGCGCCTGCGTCCGCTGGGGTGCCCGCATCGGCGCTCACGCCAGCGTCGGTTACCCCCGTATCGCTTGGTGTGGTGCCTGCATCCACCGCAGCGCCGGTGTCGAGGGTCACCCCAGCATCAATGAGAGGTCGTAAGCCGGAATCGGTGCCAGGGTCGGGTGTTTCCGAGCCGCAAGCGATCACAGCGAGAAGAGCGAGCGAGGTGAGGATACGCATGTTCAAAGTTCTCCGCCTGCGCCGCCTATCAGGCTTGGTCCTGAACGGGCAAGCCTGAGGCGTTGTCCCTTGAGCAAAATCACAGGACTGACACCTCCCGTCGCTTAAGGCTTCGAGCGTGGGCTCCAGCCGACTTAATCGGGATCGCGCACGCAGCGGACGTAGCGCAGCGCCTCATCCTCTGTGTTGACGGGTCCAACGCCTAGGGTGTCGTGGCTGTGACGCGAGCACGAGAATTCACCGATGGGGGAGAAGCCCATGGTCACGCTCCACATCCCGCCTCGTGAGTCTCGACTGCGCTGCGCCCAGTAGGTGCCCTCTTCATCGCTCGGGCAGGGCCCGCCAAAGCGGCTCGGCCAAGAGCAGCCCTCGCCCACGCTGCGCGTACAGATCAGCCGATAGGCGCGCCAGCCGGGCATCACCCAGTCCGAGTGACCGCCCAAGTTGAGCCTCGAGCAGTACAGGTCGCTGTCCTCGCGGTTGCGCTTGGTGTCGCTGGCGACCTTCTGCCACTCCATGTCCATCTCAGGCCAGCTGATCACCCCGTTGCCCAGATCGATCATGCCATCCGGCGACACTGCGCCAGTATCCGCTGACGAGCTCCCAGCGTCGCGGCTTTGACCACCACCGCCACCGCTGCGTGCGCCCGAGGTCGGTGGACCGCAAGCGATCAAGGCGAGGGTGCTTAGAGTCAGGATCCATCGAGTCATGGCGTCGTCCGTTCGTGCATCGCTCAGCATTGAGCGACCGCCGCACGCTGTCGAGGGGGTTTTTAGACGCCAAGGCTGAGCGTGTCAGTGGGCGCTGATAGGCTCCTCTAAGCCAAAACAAACGTTGGATGAGGGAGCAGCGCCGTGACCACCTATTGTGTACGCTATCGAGTGATCCGAGACGGTCGGACCATCCAGCTCAGTAACTTTGAGTCTAAGACCTTAGCGGGCGTCAACGCGAAGTATCGCAAAATTGCGCGCAGTATTCACCGCGCCTTTGAGTTTCGCATCGAGACCTTAGACGAGTCGGTCACCTGGATCGGCTGGGGCGAGGTGGACTAGCGCTTAGCGCTCCATGCGAGCGTGTCAGACCCCTGACTTAGGATGAGCTTAAGCCAAAGGGGGTGTGGATGGTGCGTTTCGCGAGGGTCTGGGTTGGGGTGATTTTAGGCGGTCTTGCTGGCCGGGCTCGAGGTGCGGTATGAGTCAACACTCGGTTAATTGGTTTATGCAGTCGCCAGACTGCGGCCTTGAGCAGCTGCCTTGTCTCTGGGTCGCTCAGACGGTGCCGGCTTTGCCCGGCTACCTAGCGATCACTGGTGGAGAGGTCGGCTGGGGCGTTTATCTGCACCGCTCGTTGCAGAACAAGCGCCGCGTGGGCGAACCTAGACTCAAGGGCTGGCACCCCTCAACGGATGTAATTGGATGAACAACCTCCTGCGCAGCGATGTCCCTAATTTTACGCGTGTCGAGCGCTGGGACGGGCGGTTCTCTTTTGCGCCGCGCGTGCTCGCTCGTGCTCAGCCCGTCTACTTCGTACCTCAGCCTGCGCTTGGGCTTGGCACCTTGGCAACGAGCTCGCAGGCTCCGAAGCGCGCCAGGGCGCTGGTGAGCCCCGAGCCAGGTTTTTTGTTGCCTCAGCCTGCGTTTCAGCTGGGCGCTCCAGCGCCTAGCTCGTGGGTTGTACCGCGCGTCCAGGCGCTGGCGACCACCGAGCCGGTGACCTGCGCCCCGGACGACGTCTTCGCTGAGGACCCCAGCAGCTGGATCGTATGGTGTACCGAGGCCTTCGCTGCGCGCTGGTTGCTCGTGCTCAGCTGGAGCCTCCTCGCCGCCTGCATGCTTCAGATCGGTTTTGGAGCTCTGGCGCTGGGGGGCTTGGTCTCGAGCGACGCGCTGGTTGCCTTCGCCGAGTGGGTCGTCCAGACCGTGTGTTGGTTGGGGATCCCCCCGCGCTAGCCTGAGCCCACGCAGTCTCGCAGCGCGTCCAAGTCGCAGGTGGTCGCAAAAGCTTCAAAGCAGCCGGCGGTGTTGTTGCCTGGGGCGCTCAGGGTGGCGTATTCGACCAGGCACCAAGCACGCACGCCTTCGACCTGATCAGGGCATTGGGGCCTGATGATGGTGGCGAGCTGATCGCAGGTTTGCTCGATGGTTGAACCGCCAGGCTCGGTGCCCGCATCGGCTGTGTCGCTGCCCGCATCGCCTGTCGGCGCGGAGGCATCGAGGCTGCCGCCGGCCCCGGCATCGCTAGCGCTTCCTGAGCCTCCTCGGCGGCTGCCGCCGCTGTTGCTCGAGGTGGGTGGACCGCAGGCGAGCAGCGCGGCGGTGGATAAGGCGATGAGCGGTAAGCGCATCGGACGCTCCAAGCGTTGAGTCGATCATCGTATCTCAAGGGTCGCCAGCGCTGTCGAGCCATGAGCTCATCAGGGGTGGGTTAGGGGATCCTGCGCCGCGGCGTCACCATCCCATTGAGCGCAGCCCTCAGCGCGTCGTTCGCGCAATGGATCTGAAATTGAATTCAGGCGTCGATGGGGTCAGTATGCGTCGCCGGGCGCTGTGC
>JBDQPD010000039.1:0-28865 GCA_040260805.1 Myxococcota bacterium
CACGCCGTCCAAGGCAGAGCGGCGACGGGTAAGACGACCGGTGCGCCCATACCCACGAGTTTGACCAGCGCCTTGAGCGGGCTGTAATGCGCTAAGATCCCGTACGCATTCTTCTCAAAGCCTCGGATCATGGCGCCCATCGACGGGTACCATTCAACCTGAGCGATGGCGTTTCCATAGACCAGCTGACAGCGCCCGCCGGCGGCTTTGAGGAGCGCGCCCAAGGCGAAGTCGTCGGCGACCTCGAGCCGCAGCCACTCGAATCCATGACTCGCCTCTAGCGTCGTCCGGCGCACCAGATTATAGCCGCCGACCCCGACACCGTCGGGCTTGTTGGGGTCGTAGACAGCGGCTGGCGAGACCAAGAACATCAGGTGCATGTGAAAGTTCGCAATGCAGCCATTCGCCAGGGCGCTTCGGCCCGAAAGATCTGGACACACAGGGAGATGATCCAAGCCCTCACTCTGCGCGTAGCCGACGGTTCGCTTGAGCGCATCAGGCGCTAAGTGGACGTCGGCGTCGGTGAACAAAATCCAATCCCCTGAGCTCGCCTTTTGACCCAGGTGGAGGGCATGCACTTTGCCCAGCCAGCCCTCAGGCAACTCCTCGTTATGAACAGCAACAATACGTGGGTCGAGCGCTGCGGCCTGATCGATCACGGCGCCGGTTTGGTCGGTGGATCGATCGTTGACGACGATCAGCTCAAGGTCTGGGTAGTCCAGCGCGCTCAGGGTCTTGAGCGCGGGGCCAATGGTCTCGCCTTCGTTGCATGCAGGGACGACAATCGAGACCTTCGGAAAGCGCTCTAAATCACGCCTTGGCAGGTCCTCAAAATTGCTGATGTGCCGCTGCCGGATCCCTGCGAGAAAAACGGCGGCGACTTGGAAAGCTGCGCAGGTTATGGCTAGATAAATCAGGGTCAAACGCTGCTCTCCGTGGGGTGCAGGTATGCGTTAGGCTGGAGCGTAAGCGCAAGGCGACGTCGTTTGCTGGGATTTGGGAGGTCATCGATGAGCATGCGCACCGTGACGGCGATGGTCGCTTGGGTCGGCGCGGCGTACGGCCTGGGCTGCTCGGATGATGGCTTGAGCAGCGACCAGGCTCGGCGCGCCGAGGTGACGGCTTGCCTGACGGTGGGTGATTGCCCTGGGGATACCCTCTGCCATCGTGGCGTCTGCGTGGTGGAGAGCTGCGAAGAGACCGGTAATTGCGCCGAGGGCTTGGTGTGTGAAGACCGTCGCTGCCAGCCCCGCGGTGATGGTCGCTGCACGCGTGAAGAGGACTGTGAGCTTCACCTGACCTGCACCGTAGGCGGCGACGGGTTGAACCAGTGCCTACCGGTGCCCTGTGAGCAGGACCTCGATTGCCGAGGGCGAGATGCTCGCTGCAACACCCAGACCCTGACCTGCGAGCCGGACAACCGCCCTCGCTGCGTGACCGATCGAGATTGTCCCTGGGACACTGCGAGTCGCTGCAATCGCTTACTTCGACGCTGCGAGCTCAAAGAAGACGAGGGGGCTTGCGCAGGCGATATTTGGTGTGAGCAAGGGCAGCGCTGTGATCGTGAGACGCGCAACTGCATTGATCCGGAAGCCTGTCGCTACGATCTGGACTGCCGAATCGATCATCGCTGCGTCGAGACGAGGTGCCGAGCACACCAGCTTGGCGATGCGTGCCGATACGACAGCGATTGCCCTGATGAGGGTATGTGTACGGAGCAGCAATGCATCGTGCGCTGATCCTGCTGAGTCTGTTGTCGTGCGCTCCAAGCCCGGAGTCGCCCTGGGCGGCGGACCGGGGCAGTCACGGCGACTGCCTAGAAGATCGTGAATGCCCGAATGGTTGGATCTGCGACCAAGGGGTATGCAGCGCAGGCGGGTGCACCGCCGATGATCAATGCGGACCGAATGAAGCGTGTGATCATGGACGCTGTCTTCCTGTCGACGAAGCCGACTGCAGGACGCTCGGATGCGCCGATGGATCGGTCTGCCATTCGCAGACCAGGCGATGTGTCGAGCCGCTGGCTCAAGGCTGTGCGAGCGACCTTGATTGCCCAGCGGGTGAGGTCTGCGATGCGCTGAGCGGGGGTTGTGGTCCAGCGATTGGGTCGACCTGCAATGACGATGCGCAATGCCCTTTGCACGCTCGCTGCGAGGCGATCGATGAATCGGTTCGTCGCTGCGTCGAGTTTGCCTGTCAGTCCGATGCCGACTGCGCTGAGCGGTCAGCTCGCTGCGATCGCCGGACACGGCGCTGTATGCCGCGGCAGGGGCAGGGTTGCGAGATCGACGCCGACTGCCCCGAGATCGACGGGAAAATGGGCTGGTGTAATCGCCGTGAGCGGCGCTGCTTTAATGCCGAAGAGGAGCAGTTTTGCTTGGACGACTGGGCTTGCGCCGAGGGAGAGCGCTGTGACCGCGAGGCGTCACTGTGCATCCCGGTCAACAGCTGCACGGAGGACCTAGAGTGCCCGCCGCGGCAGCGCTGTCAGTCGAGCCGCTGCTCGGTCGCTCGAACAGGAGACCCTTGCGATCACGACAGCGTCTGCCCGATCAACGACCGCTGCGTGCAAGGGCGCTGCCAGAGCCCCTAAGCTCAATCACTAAGCTTAATACTTTTGACGAGCTCTTTGAGCGCTTCGCGTTTGCTGTGAATCGTGTCGTCAAGGGTAACGAGTTGCGCGTTGATCTTGGCGATAGCGCTCTCGTTTTTGCCTAGACGCGTGCTGAACTTCTGGATGAGTGAGCGGTTCACTTTGGCTTCGCCGAGCGTCGAGATGTTGCGACGGAGTCGCTTCTGCTCTTCATTGATTCGGTTGCGTTTCTCCACCAACTGTCCACGCTGACGGTCGAGCTCGTTGAGCTCCTTGGTGGCTTGACGCACCGTCTGGATCGCTTGTTTGACCTTCGCTGGGGCGTCACCCTCTAGATAGAGCTCCAGCGCTTCACGAGCGAGTCGGTTTTTCCATTGGAAGGTGCGAGGCGCGGTCTGCTCGTCGGTCACCTCAATGACGCTGGTGTCGCCGTCAATCGTCGCAGGGACATACCAAGCGTTGTTGTGCTCACGGGTATCTTTGGGTGGGTTTTTGAGGCTCCAGCCGTCGCGTTTGACGATGCGAAGATAGAGCCTAGAGGGTGCGTCTTTGGTGAGCCGCGTGACCTCAAATTTCTGTGTGCGCCGCTGGCGAATCTCGCAGCGAATCCGCCCCCCAACAATGGCGAGCAGTTTGGTGCTTTCCCTCTTTTGACTCATCGTACTTTTGATCGAGATGCCGCGTTCAAGCGAGAAAGGGAGGAAGGTTTCGGCGTCGGCTTCGATGCGATTAAAGACGCCCGAACCGACAAACATACCGTTGGACAAAACGGTCACGGGGCCGCCTTGCAGCATGTACCCAGTGTCGTTTTTAAACCGAACCGCCCGGTAGGGGTGGTTGCGTGCATCACCACCGGCGTCGGGGCGGTACAAGAGCAGGTCCTCGCCCTCGATTTTACGATTCACCAGACTCACCAGCGTGCTCGAGCGGTCGGGGACGGTGACTCGACCCGGTACGTCATAACGGAACAGCCCTCGCATCGCCTGACCTTGAGCCCCGGCGCCGCCAGCGTTCGCGAAGTCACCCATGCTTATCTTTCCGCGAGCAGCACTTGAGATTTTTCCACCCCCGCTGCCAGAGCCTATCATGGCACCCCTTCCTCTTACGCCGCCACGTCGTGAGAAGGCGTCTTCGCTGAAATTGGCGATGGACCCGCTTTGCTTCGCTCGTCTTTTACGCATTTTTTCTAAATGTTTGTCCGGCGATCCGACGGCTGCAGCAGCGACGGGCGCGGTCGCTTGACCGTGCTGGACCCCGACCGATGGGCGCTGGACAAAGTGTGGTTTATGCAAGTCATAGCGAAAGCTGATCGGCGAGCCGCTGGAGAGCGACAACTCGACTTGATCCCAATCCTCACCGCTGGTGTTGTCAACGACCGCCCAGCCCTGGAGCAACGCGCCTTCTTCGGCGCTGCCGAGCACCAACCGGTAGGCCGGCTTCCAGGTGGGCATCTCGGCGACGTAGCTGACCAAAAGATCGTGTTTGCCGGCATGGTCAAAGCGAACAGCGAGCTCGACCGGCTTCCATTTGCCTTGGTTCAAGCTGTGGTCGAGGACCTTCTCAAGACCCACTTGAAGGGGGCGGTCGAGCAGTTTGACTCGACGAATGGCGCTGAGCGGGATGTGCGCAATCTCGCCTTCGTTGGCGAGCGCGAGATGAACCTCTTCACCTTGCTTTTCGATGCCGACGACCCGACCCGTTAGGGTGCCGAAATCTTGGCTGGTTGTGAGCGAAAGCCGCGCCCCTCGAAAGGCAGAGAGCAAACTCTTTAGACCCCCATTTTGGCGGACTTGGGGCGGCAGCTCATCCAGCCGCTGAGCGGCGCTCTTGTCGATGGGCAGGCTGATGGATTGGCTGCGTCCGCCGGCCCGATCGATGACGGTCAACGAGGTGAGTAAGTCGTTGATCTGTTCACTGCGGACCGCCAAGCGAAGGGTGTCGCCGTGCATCGGACCTGAGCGCTCAAAGTACCCGATGCCGTTTTGGTACAAGACGACTCTTTTGACCGGGAGCGGATCGGAGGCACCCGATTGTCCATGAGCGCACGCAAGAAACTGAACCAACATCATCAAGACCACGAAGCGCATTGAGTATTCTCCTGCTGGTTAGGTTGAGGCCTTGCAGTGCCCTGAGTCAATCTCGCTGTGAGCGGGTTTACACGACGACTTGATAGAGGCAGAGTCGGGAGCATAAAACCGATGCCCTTCGGGAAGGATCTACTCATGATGCGATGGTTAATTGTTGGTGCTCTACTCGCCGCTCCTCAAGCCGCTGAGGCGAGGCGTAAAGCCCCCGTGAACTCGGTCTCATTTGGGGTCGGTACGTTCCCTATTCAGATCTCAGGCTTGACGGATGTGCATCTCAGCGATGGGGACACGTTCCCTGCCGCCGAAGGGCGCTTGAACCTTGAGCTTGGACGGCACAACACCGACGGTCCGGGCTTGTTGCCTGCCGGTAAGTTCGGCTTCACGCTGGGCCGCGGCATGATCCTTGGCGCTTTTGATCTGTACGCTGGCGCAGCCAATGGCGTGACCGGCGCAGCCGCTTTGATCGGGGTGGACATCAGGGTCAAGCAGCGCAACTTCACGATCGGTGTGCCGCTTCGCATCGGCGCGATCACGGCGGGTGCAGATTTGGGTACAGCGACGCTGCTCCCTGGCGCCACCGGACCTGTAATCCTTGAGCAGGGCACCATCAACGAAGGCGACGCCCTCAACGCCTCGATCAATGGCGTGATGGCGAGCGCTGGTGTGTTGGGTGAGCTCTGGATCACCAAGCAGCTGGCGATTCGGGGTGAAGCCAGTATTCAGCAGGGCGCCTTCTCGGGCTTTACGATCAGAGCGGGTACGGACGATCCCGACACGACCGAAGAGGACGAGCGCGTCGCCATTGACGGTGACGACATCGCCATTAAGAAGACGGACGGAAGTCTCGATCAAGCGGACATGAACCCAGCTGGCGGTACCTTCGGGGTGTCCGGCTTTGTGGGGGTCACCCTCAAGTTCTAGAGCGCGCTCACGATCAAAGCGGCGCCCACTGTGCGATGACGCATTGACGCTCCGAGCACCGTTGTTGACTGATTCAGCGATGGACGCTGGTGTTAGTCCTGGCAGGCTCTGTACGCCTGAATAAAGCTCAGGTAGCTGATGTACGTGGTGTCGCAGACCGATTCACGAATTCGGCAAAACCCCTCATTGCAGCGCTGGTCGTCGTTGCATTCGCTGTCTTGCGCACACGCGACGTCGGTGCGGCAATCCATGATGGCTCCCTCGCTGCAATCAAAGCCTGGGCAGGGGAAGGTGATCTTGGCTTGACCGTCGTGATGAACGCCGGTGCCGACGCCCTCGGGTACCGACTCAATATCTTCAAGGGCACCATAGACCGCAAAGGGTCGAAAGCCATGCTGCAGAGGTTTGGTCAGCAAAAGGCTGTTGAGCGGCTCGTCTTTGTCGATGAGGTGGTTGGTGATCACCGTGAACATCGAGGTGAGCGCGATGGCGCGGTGTTCAGGGTTGTCCCAGTCTGCCTCGAACAAGTCTTTCAAGAAGTTGGTCGCCGGGCTGTCGTCCTCTTGCCCATGACAGCTAATGCACCGACCGCGATCGACGACCACGGAATCCCAATACTGAACCAAAAGGTCTTCTTCGCTGCAGTTACCTGTCGGCGTGCGCGCCGTGCTCGGGGCGCCGGTTCCAGATTTGCATGGGTCCTCGATCGAGCCGCACACCGAGTCATGGCATTGCGCCGACCATTCAAGCCACTCAAGGATCGCTGCGTGCTCTGTCTCGACGCTAAAGGCTGAGCTCGCCGGGTCGCCCATCATGATGCGCCCAAGAATTTCGCTGTCCGCTGGGCTCTCGAGATTGGCGGCGCCGGATTGCACCATGCAGGCCATGGTCTGACAGGGTGTATCTTGCGCATACACACTCATATCGATGCCGGTCATATGGCATTCAGAGCAGCTGGTCGACTGCATACCCGAGACAAAGGGCTCGACGTAGTGTTCGTACAATGTGGTCAGTCGATCATCGGTGCAGTCTAAGGGCTGGGTCACTCCAGCGTCAGCGCTAGGAACCGTTGGCGGTATGATGGGTGGATCCGAGGGGCGATCGGCCTGACAACCAACCGACAGACAGAGGGATCCAATTATAATGGTGCGCAGGGTCATGGGCATCGCTCGTGGCGTCGTGGTAAGTTGGTGGACGTTATCGCATTCTGAATTGGCGCGCCAGTCGCGTCAGCCTGCCGACGGGGCTTCCCGTTGTGCCTAGGGTTGGTTAGATCACGGGCTGATCGAGGATGGACCTCCGAGGCTTATGGACGATGACCGGAATTTGGATCGCGCTGGGCGCCTTGCTCTCTGCTGCCGCAGGGTTTGTGTTCTTCAAGCAACAGCTGCTCGCTCGGGTCAACGAGCGGATGACCTTCGTGCAACGGCGCGAAGGGCGCCTACTTGAGGTGACCACCGCAATTTCTGAAGAGCTTCAGCTGCGGCCTTTGCTGCTCAAAATCATCGAGGCAGTCTGCGAAATCCTCAACGCCGACCGCGCGACGCTCTTCTTATTCGATGAAGCCTCCGACGAGCTGTGGAGCGACGTTGCGCTCGGACTTGATGAGTCGCAGATTATTCGATTTCCCGCCTCCGCCGGCATTGCGGGCAGTGTTTTTAGTACAGGAAAAACGATCAACATCACCGACGCCTACGCCGACAGCCGGTTTAACCAAGCGGTGGACAAGAAGACCGGCTACACCACGCGAACGATCCTTTGTCAGCAGGTTCACACCAAAGCGGGGCGACCGATCGGCGTGATCCAGGTGCTCAACAAACAAGGCGACGAAGGTGATGAACCTGAAGCGGTTATTTTCGACGACGCCGACGAGCGAAACTTGCGAGCTTTTACTGCTCAAGCGGCGGTTGCTCTAGAAAATGCTCAGCTGTTTGAAGAGGTGATGAACGTCAAAAACTTCAACGAGGCTGTGCTCCAGTCGATGGCGAATGGTTTGGTGACGATCGACGCTGGAGGCTATCTGACCAAGGCGAATCGAGCGGCTTTGGATGTGCTCAAGTTCGATGGGCTTGAGGCCGTGGTTGGAAAGAACTTAGAGCAGGTGTTTCCTGACGCAAACGGCTGGGCAGCTGAGATGGTGCGAAAGGTGATCGCTGATGGCGGCGAGGATTCAAACCTTGACACGCGCCTGGTGGTCGGCGGGACCGAGGAAGAGCCCGAGTACCTGAACTGCAACTTTTCGGCGCAGCCGCTGCGCAACGCGAAGGAAGAGGGGATCGGCGCGTTGGTGGTGATCGAAGACATCACAGGTGAGAAGCGCCTCAAGTCGACGATGGCTCGCTACATGCCCAAGGAGGTCGCCGATCGGCTGCTCGAAGATGGCGACTCTGCGCTCGGAGGGGCGCTGCAAGAAACGACGATTCTGTTCTCTGATATTCGCTCCTTTACCTCGCTTTCAGAGCAGGTTGGACCGGTCGAAACGGTCCAGATGCTCAACGAATATTTTGGGATTATGGTCGATCAGATCATGAGCAATGACGGCATCTTGGACAAGTACATCGGCGATGCGATTATGGCGGTATTTGGAGCGCCCTTCGCCACGGGTAAAGATGCGGACAACGCGCTGACTTCGGCGATCAATATGCACATGGCGCTGGGGCACTTTAATCAACTGCGTCGGATGGATGGAAAGTTTCCCATTGAGATTGGCATCGGCTTAAACACGGGCGAAGTGGTCTGCGGAAACATCGGCAGTTCTCGTCGTATGGACTACACGGTGATCGGTGACGGTGTGAACTTGGCGGCGCGACTTGAGAGCGCCACCAAGACCTACGGCGCTAAAATTTTGATCAGTGAAAGTACCGTCGCAGGGCTGCAAAAGGGGTACGTGATCCGGGAGGTCGACTTGCTCCGGGTCAAGGGTAAGACCAAGCCGGTCGCAGTGTATGAGGCGCTCGACTGGACCGCCGCTTACCCTGAGCAAGCTTTCCCCAATCGAGATGCGGTTTTGCACCATTTTCAGATTGGCACTGAGTATTATAAGGGGCGCTCTTTTGATCAGGCTCGGCAGAGTTTTAGCAAAGCGCTTCAGCTCCACCCAGATGACAAGGTCGCGAAACTGTACCTGGATCGCTGCGCAGCATTTATGACCACGCCACCCGCCGATGATTGGGACGGCGTGTGGACGATGAAGACCAAATAATCGACTCTTGAGCGTGCCTCTGGTGGTGCAGCCACTCGATTTAGCCTATCTTGGGGTATCGAGGAGTCTGCAGTTGGTTCGGCTAGCCTTCATCAGTGGTCTCGGGATGACCTTCATGGGCTGCCCGGCGGAGCGATCGCCGGATCCTGATGTGGGCGTATTCCTCGCCGACTCCGGCTCGCCGATTGATGCGGGAGCGGTTGCTGATGCTGCGACGGCTGATGCAGAAGCTCCGCCGGAATGTTCTTCTCATCATGAGTGCGATCCGACCGAGCGATGCCTGATGGGCGATTGCGTGGCTCGGCCCGAAGCTGAGAACGGTTTCTTACTCGAACGCGTCCGGATCCCCGCCATCGAAGCGCATTGGTCGGGTATGCCAGCTCGCTTTGGCAACAACGGCATCGAGTTCTCCTCGGTCGTTGGGAATCTCGGCTTTGGCGGCGCCTTGTTTGACATCGATGGCGACCTAGACCTCGACCTGTTCATCGCCACTCAAGGTTATGGTCAAAGGCAAATATCACCCGCTTGCATTTACGAGAACAGATCGCGTCCGACCACGTTGGACTTTCGCCCGATCGAAGCCTTCTGCGGCGCACGTGAGGAGATGCCCCAGGCAGGCTTTGGTGTCGATCTCGAGGGCGATGGATACCACGAGTTGGTGGTCACCGGTTTAGACATGATGGAGCTGCACCGATTCCATCCTGAACATGAGGTGATCGATCTTAGAGCGCTAGTGCCCGCTGAGGATGGGCGCGCGAACTGCAACGCCGGCGCAGGTTTGAGCACCGACATCAACCGGGATGGGTTGGTAGATATCGTGCTCGGCTGTCAGCACGGCCCCCGCCTCGAGCCCCCTAATGCGGTCTACCATTTGGTCTTCTTACAGACCCGATCAGGCGGGTTCGAACTCCTTGAGCGTGAAGCTTGGGATCGGGCTCGCCCGATCTTACTCCACGCCCATTCAGTGACCTTGGGTCTGGGTGGGAGCGATGTGAACGGCGACGGTTTGCTCGATTTGTTGGTCTGTGAGGATCACATGCAAGGCGATCTTCATGCGGGCGATCCCGGCGGGGTATACCTCGCCTGCGCGCCGAACGAAGACTGCCGCTATCGCGCTTTTAGGATGGGGGATTACGGCGCAGCGCCAGGCAATTATATGGGGGCGGGCATTGCCGTACTAGAGGGGCATGGTCCGCATCTTTACTTCTCGGATATTGGGGCGAACCGATTCGTCGAGTTGGGTAGCAACCCGCAGCGTGATCGAGCGGTCTCCGCCAACGCCGACCTCGCCGGGCTGAGCAGGGCGCTGCCTTGGATCAGCTGGGGTGTCGTGGTCGATGATTTTAATCGAGATGGCAGAGACGATATTTTGGTCAGCCAAGGATCGCTCCTGATGGACGACCCTACGATTTATGAGGCGCATTTTGATGCCTTGATGATCCAAAGGGAAGGGGCTCGGTTTTCGCTGCACAGCGAGGACGTTGGATTGGAGCCCTTTACCGCAGCGGACAGCAGCCATTGGCGCAACCCATACTCCGGCCGAGCGATCGTAAAAGCCGACCTAGACCACGACGGGATGCTCGATCTGATCCAGTTTGGTTTGGATGGTAGGCCTCGCGTGCATCGTGAGGTGCCGGTTCTGAACGGTCCCGACTTCCGCTGCACGCTCGTTCCAAAGGATCGTTATGTTCACGCTTTTGGCATGGGTCATGAGCTCGTCGGAGAGGATGGGATTGGCCGAGCCTGGGATATTCAGGGGCAACTGCGCGTGGGCGCATCGCCCTTTGTGGTCAGTCCATGGCGGTCCGGACACTTGCGCTTCCCCTCGGGCGCATTGGTTCCCTTTGACTGCGGTGATTCAACCGGCGCTGTCGTGGTTGAAGAGCCCGCCTGGTTCAGCCTGTCCAGACAGGGGCAAATGCTCCGCGTCCGAGTCAGCGAAGGCGCACCCTCTGATCAGGTCAGGGTCTGGGTCGAGCCACGAGGCGAGCTGTTCGAGCCCGAACTGCGCGATGATGGTCATTACCTGATTTTACCTCAAGGCAGTGATCGCATGATGCTCAAATTCGGTGCGCGTTGGTTGGCGCGTTACTACCCGCTTTAGCGAGCCGGAAAGAACGTCCCCTCGTCCTCGCCTTGGACGACGCGTTGCAGCGCTTCGGGGCGCAACCCGGACGCAATAACCACCGCAACGCCAGCCTGCGCCGAACGCACTGCCGCTCGCAATTTGGACTGCATGCCGCCGCGTCCGAGGTGACTACTTTGACCAAATTGAACGCGCACGCTCGGGCCGTAGACTGAGATCTGCTCGCTGGCTGGGTCCTGCGGGGGCCCGGTGTAGAGGGCATCGACGTTCGAGAGAATCACCAAGGCTTCAGCGCCTATCGCCTCAGCGGTTAGGCCGGCTAACCGGTCGTTGTCATAAAAGACGCCCTTTTTGTCTTCGATCTTGATCGCTGAGGTCACCGCATCGTTCTCGTTGACGATCGGGATCGTATCGAGCGCGAGTAAGCGCTGAAGGGTCGCCGCGATGTTCGCTTGACGGGCGCTGTCTGCGAAGTCGTCCTCGGTCACCAAGACCTGAGCGCAGCGCATATCGAGATGACCAAAGAGTTGCCGATATTTCTCCATCAGCAGGCTTTGACCGGCCGCCGCCGCCGCTGGGCAGTCCGTTGCCGCGACGGGACGATCGATCCCAAGGTAGCTTCCCCCCAAGCCGATCGATCCAGAGCTCACCAAAACGATCCGTCGACCTTGGCTCGAGAGCGCTCGGATCGACTCGACGAGCGCACCAAGGCGGGCCAGGGCTAAGCGACCGTCTTCTCGGGTCACCACGGCCGTTCCGACCTTGATCACGAGGGTTTGAACATGGGTTAATGCATTGCGCTGACTCATTTTCATCCCCATCCCGGCGCGGCGCTTACCCACGCCAGGCAAGCTGAGCAACTCGTCTTTCATCTGCGAATATGACGTTAGAACCCAATTTAGGCCAACACCTCAGGCTGATAATGTGGGAGGCGATGCCCGGATGGAGCGGGTATGCCGAACACAGTTGAAGAGACACTCGATACTTTAAACGGTGTGCTCAAGGATTATATCCAGGCGACTCGCGACCCTTCGGTCTCACTGAACGAGTACTGCTCGCCGCAGGCGCTGCGCGAAAAAGTCGACTTAGACCTGCCTGAGCAAGGCATGGGTGAGGAGCATCTGGGCGCGCTGGCTAAGACCTACCTAGATCAGACGGTTCGGACGGGCAGTTGGCGCTACTTAAACCAGCTCTGGAGTGGTTTCTCGCTGCCGGGTTTGGTGGGCGAAATGACCGCCGCTGCGAGCAACACGTCGATGTTCACTTATGAAGTGGCGCCCTTAGCGACCTTGATCGAGAAAACCTTGATTCAAAGGCTCTGTGGGCTGGTCGGTTTTGAGCGTGGAGGCGGCTTGTTCGTCACCGGTGGAAGCAACGCCAATTTGCTCGCCTTGATGGCGGCTCGGTTTCGTTTGGACCCGATGTCGATGAAGCAAGGAATCGACGGGCGTCCCTTGAGAATATTCGTTTCAGAACAGGCTCACTACAGCTTTCATAAAGCCGCCAACCTGATGGGTTTGGGGGTTGCTAACGTGATCGCCGTCGCCAGCGACGCTGCTGGGCGCATGAGCCCTGAGGCGCTGCAACGAGCGATCGCCGATGAGCGCGCTCAAGGCGCTACGCCATTTTGCGTCGCAGCGACGGCGGGGACGACGGTCCTTGGTGCGTACGATCCGATTGAGGCGATCGCCGACATCTGCGAGGCTGAGGACATTTGGTTCCATATCGATGCGGCCTGGGGTGGTTCGGTGCTGATGTCCGATAAGCTGCGCACCTTGATGGCTGGCTGTGAACGAGCGGATTCGCTGACTTGGGACCAACACAAGATGATGGGCCTGCCTTTGATCTGCTCGACGATCCTGATGAAGGATGCGACGATGCTGGGTCGGATGAACAACGTCGGCGGTGAGGATTATATTTTCCATGACGGCGACGCCGGCGATCTCGGTCCGATGTCTTTGCAATGCGGTCGCCGAGTGGATGCGCTCAAGCTCTGGCTTGCGTGGAAGAGCTACGGCCGGGTCGGTTTTGCTGAGCGGATCGAGAAGCTCTTTGACCTGAGCCAGTACTTTGCTGAGCGTCTCAAAGAACACCCACGGTTTGAGTTGGCGGCTCCGGTTGCCAGCTTAAATCTCTGCTTCCGCTATCGGCCCGATACGGGTCTCTCGGATGAAGAGGTTGACCAGGGCAACGTCGTGGCTCGTAAGCATCTCGCTCGCAGTGGGCGGGCTTTGATCAACTACGCACAGGTCAGAAACCGCCCTTGCTGGCGACTCATTTTGACCAACTTTGATCTGACTGAAGAGCTTGTTGATGCCATTTTCGACGAGGTCGAAGCCGCTTGTGTTCAAGCTTTTCATCCGACCTTTCAATTGTCTGAAGCTGAGGTCGCAGCGACGCTGACGCTTTAGTCGTTGAGGCTTGCAAAGCATGCCGTCTGACGTGCAGCCTAACACCCGAAGGAAGGCTCCATGCGTGTCAGCTTAACGATTCTGCTTGTCGGCTTTTGTGCCTGCTCGGAACCGACGCCGCCGGCGCAGCCGACTCCTCCTGGTCCAGTCGTTGACGCCGCACCTGCGCGTCGAGCGGTTCCTCCTCCAACGTATATGGACATCGCAGCAGAGCGTCGTGTGATCGCAATCGGTGATGTGCATGGCGACCAGCGTGCGGCGCGCAGTGCGCTTCGCTTAGCCGGCGTGATCGACGCGAACGATAATTGGTCAGGCAGTCAGGATATCGTGGTTCAAGTCGGTGACCAGCTCGATCGCGGCGACGACGAACGCTCGATCTTGGTTTGGTTTGCGCAGCTCGCTGATCAAGCCTTTGAGGCGGGTGGTGGTTTTTATGCGCTCAACGGCAACCACGAGACCATGAACGTCTCGCTCGATTTTAGGTACGTTACACCAGGCGGTTATGAGGATTTTGCGGACGTACCGGTTCCTGCCGACCCCGAAATAGATCAGCTGCCTTTGAGCGAACAAGGGCGCGCAGCTGCCTTTCGTCCAGGCGGGCCCTTTGCCTTGATGCTCGCCGAACAAAACACGGTGATGGTGGTCGGTCGCAACGTCTTCGTTCATGGCGGCGTCCTGCCACAGCATTTCGGCAGGGGTCTGAGAAACATCAACGCAGACGTTCAGGCTTGGATGCGCGGCGAGCTGGGTAAGCCGAGCGCTATTCGAGGTGACGAGAGCTTGGTGTGGAGTCGTCACTTCTCACGCAACACGACCCCAGAGCACTGTGCGCTTCTGGCGGAGACTCTTGATTTAGCAGGTGCTGATCGCATGATCGTCGCCCACACCGTTCAAGACGGCGGCATCAACTCCGTGTGCGGCGAGCAGGTCTGGCGCGTGGATGTTGGCTTGGCTGCTCATTACGGCGGCTCGACCGAGGTCTTAGAGATCCAGGGCGACGTCGTCAGAATCCTGAGCACGGGCGGCTGATCGATGCAGGCTGAAGCGGCGATGCGTATTTTGCTCGAGGGTATTGAGCAGACCGGGTTAGCCGATAAGGGCTGGTCGGCAGGCTGGGACCGTGCGCGCCTGCGGTTCGGCGCGTGCTGGCCTAAGCGCAAGCAGATCACACTGAGTCGAGTGCTCACCGAACTCAACGACGAAGCTCAGGTTCGAGATACGGTTCTGCACGAGCTCGCGCACGCGCTCGCCTTCGAGCGCTACGGTCGCGTCCGTAGCCATGGTCCCGAATGGAAAGCGATCGCCCGGTCGCTCGGCGCATCGCCTAAGGCGTGCAGCTCGTCCGGCTTGTTGCCCAAGGGGCGGTATGCGTTGGTTCATCGAACCACCGGCGAAGTGTATCGAACGTACCAGCGCAAGCCTCGCCGAACGAACCTTCAAGGCCGCTATATTCAGGGTCGCAAAGCAGAGACCCTTAATCAGCTGCAGGTGATCGAGCTCTAGAGGAGCTCGGCCTCGAGCTGCTCTTCACTGCCACGAAAGCCGACCTTGATCGCCTGACCGTTGCGCTCGATGATCGGCCTCTTGATCAGCATCGGGTCCGCTGAGAACTCCTGCTCCCAGCGCGCCTCAGACCAAGTCTTCTTCTCTTCGGGGAGGGCTCGGTAAGAGCCTCCGCTGGTGTTGCGCATGGCTTTACTGCCGAGCGCTTTGACCCAAGCTTTGACTTGGTCTGCGCTGGGTGGATCTTTACGAAAGTCGACCGCTTCGTAGGTGACGCCGTGCGCTTCGAGCCACGATTTTGCCTTCTTCACGGTACCGCAGTTGGGGATGCCATAGACTTTCATGAGGGTTCTCCGGTTGCACGCGCATCCAAACCGACCGGCGCAGCAAGTCAAGTCAGTGCTTTGTTTTCTACAACAAACTGTTGGGGATCAGACCACCGATCCAAGCCCTAAAGCGAAGGCCAAAGGAGGCCTTGTGGTCGGGGTTGGAGCCTTTGCTGATCTTCCACGAGTTGGCGGGCAGCATCTCTTGCTCGAGGGTATCGAGCACTTGCTTGGAGAGCTCGGCGTCGGGAATTAGCGCCACGCACTCAGTGTTCAAGTGGGCACTACGCGGGTCCATATTGAAGGTGCCCACGACTAAGAGTTCGTCGTCGACGACCATGGTTTTGGCGTGCACGCCGAAGATCGGGAGCGTCTTCATGGTGCGGACCAGCGAGCTGGTCATAATCGTCTTGCGAAGGGCCGCATCGGGGCGAAATTCGTAGAGCTCGACGCCGGCGTTGAGCAGCGCCTCTCGACCGGTTTGGTAGCCTCGAAAGGCCGCTGGGTTGTCCGTCGTCGCTAAACTGTTGGTCAGGATTTTGATGCTGACGCCGCGCTGGTGCGCCTGCGCGAGCAGTTTTTGTCCAAGCTCGGTGGTCACCAAATAGGGGGTTTGAATCACGACTGAGCGCTTGGCTTTACGAATCAGGTCGATCAGCGTGTTGGTGCTGAGCCCGCGACCTTTGAGCCCTTTGTCACCTGCGTTCTTTCCTGGATCATCGGAGACGAAGATGACCTCTTTGACCCATCGCAGATGACCGCTGGTGATTTTGCCGCTGAAGGCCTTGGGTACGTTGGCTATGCGCAGCTGGACCGCAGGCCAGATGTGGTCAGGGTCGCACGAGTAATGGTGTAGATTACGCCACAATGACTGGCTTCTTTTGGCGGGCACAGGGGGTAGCAGCTTGTTGATCGGTACCGACAAAGGGTGCGACCAGAACTGCTCAAAGCTTTTGTTCACTTGAGCGACTGCGCCACCGAGCAGCAAGACATCACGGTCGCGAAAGTTGTAGGTCTCGTTAAAGTCAAAGTACTCATCGGCGACGTTGCGGCCGCCTGTGATCACTGCGTCCCCATCGATGATGAAGGTCTTGTTGTGCATGCGCTGATTGACGCCGCGGAAGTCGGAGATGCTGTTGAGGATCGTTCGCGGTAGGTTCTTTCCGGCTTTGAGGTTGGGATTGTAGATCCGAATTTCAAGGTTGGGGTGGGCATCGAGCGCCTGCAAGAAGCTGGCGTCGGCGTCGTAGAGCAAGTCATCGATCATCAAGCGAACCTTCACGCCGCGTTCTGCCGCTCGAAGCAGCAGGTCGGCGCCGATCAAGCCGACATTATCAGTCGAGAAGATAAAGTATTGAATGTCGATGGTTCGGACCGCTTTTTTTGCCATCCAAGCGCGCGCGACCATCGCACCCGCTCCATCTTCGAGAACCGTCACGCCGGTGTGCGTCTTCATCTTCTCGCGATGGGGCTCGAGCATCTGCGCAAGCGTCGGACCTTCAAGCTTTGGCGCCATCTTACAGAATTCGTGTTTGGGTTTGAGGTCTCCGCTGTTGAGCCGGTCGACGATCGTGGTGGCGCAGCCGGTCGCCAAGGTCGCCAGTAAGCCCAAAGAAATTTTTCGCATAGAGAGGTCCTTCATCACCTCTCGGCTAACGCGCAATGCGGTCAGAAAGCTATGAAATTGTCATCCGTTTCGTTCTGAAAGCTCGCTTAATTAGGTGCATCTTATCGTCCGTTTGATCACGCGCTCTACCAGCCCGATTTTGAGGGTAGACGCGGCGGCTTTGACTTGTAGCTCAGGGCGCTTTGCTGACCGCACAAAAGAGGCTAGAGTAAGCTGCCTTTTGGAGCAGCAATATGAAGAAGCTTTGGTTTCCAGCCTTAGTCGTTAGTCTTTGCGGGTTTTCGTGCGCACCATCGAGCGGTGGTGTTGCTCAGATTTCAGCGGAGGTTGACTTTGGCGCTAGGAATGCGGCGTGGGATCGTGACCCTTGCGAGGATTACAACCCTGAAGACTGCGGAACCCACGCGATGCAGTGTGAATGCTCTGGTGATGATGGCTGGTCGCTGGTCGATCGTCAGACGAACAGTCCAAGCTTTGAGCAGGACCTGAGCCCGAGCACCATCGGTAAGGTTAGTCTGTGGGGCTACTACTGGGCGAACTGCGGTACCTGCGAGCAGCAGTTTGCCTTCATGCAGACCATGAAGGATGAGCTGAAAACAGAAGGTTACGACGTTGAGTTTGTCGGCGTCATCTACACCGGCGGCGACGTTGGACGTTTCGGCAACACCCCCCGTGACGCCATGGGAGCTTGTAACGGCTCTCGCGCTGCGTATCCGAGTTGCACCGCAAACCCAGGGCAGATCACTTTGGATATGCCCGTGGTGGTCAATGGTGGACCCGTGGCGACTCAAAATGGAGTCGAGCATCGTGGCAGCTGGTTTATCTATCGCGCCGATGGTCGGTTGTTTGAGTTCATCAACTCTGAGGCGCTCCCTGATCGAGGTGGGTTCTTGGGCGATGCGCCCAACTGGAACCTGCTGAAGAGCAAGATGAAGGCGGCTGCGATGGTGACCTCGAATGGGGTTCAGCCATGCAGCAGCGATTACCCCTGCACCCACGATGGACAGTGGTGTCAGTACCCTGAAGGAAGCTGTGGCGGACAAGGTCAGTGCGTGACCAGCGAGCTGGCTCAGTCGGCGAACACGTCGATGGGTGTGGTAGACCAAGTCTGCCCCGCCGAGGGTCGTATGAGAGTCTGCGCTTGCTCGGGGGTCACCTACGCAAGTCACTGCGACGCCGAGCTTGATCAAGAGAACATCAGCTACATTGGAGCCTGCGATTAACGTGCTAGGTCGTTTGGTATTGGGCTTTGCCCTGATCGCTGTTTCAGCCTGCGCAGGCTGGGACGACACAAAGAATCTGAGCGCGCTATCTGGCGATGAGAGGGATGCGCTGTGCAACTACGTCTACGATTCCTGGGGCGGTGCACCTGTGACCTCGTTTTGTACGCCTGAGGACGACGGTCGCTTAGTCCCGATTTTAGTCGGACAGGGTGAACGCACGGATGCGGTAGCGAACTGCATTGCGGACGCGTCTGGGACTCGCTGGGTGGATTGCCCCACCGCTGATTACTCGGCGTGTGCTCGAGAGGTGGAAGACTCCAGCGATATTTGCGTGAGTCAAACCGGAGACAGTTGTAAGCGCCTCGCAGCCTGCGTGGCTGAGCTTGCGCGTGGCGAGGACTAATGCCGATGCTGAGTTTAGCGGTCTTATTGATCGCAGCGCCCGTCGTCGCTGAAGGCGAGGCAGCAGCAGATGGCGAACAGGCTGTAGACCAGGCGTTGCCTGCGCCAGAGCAGCCTGCTCTAGTCGATGCCGGGCCCAACCCTCCGATGGAGATCGGCCTTGAGCTGGGCGAGCCGACCGGGCTTATTTTTGCGCAGACACTGAATTCCGCAGGGCGGCTGACCGCTCGTTTGGGGTTGTTGCATCGGCTTGAGCCGTACGGGTTTGGTCTGGAAGCACCGCTTCTGGGCGCGGGCTACGAGCATGATGTGTTGCAGGTGCCGATTCCAGGCTGGCAGGCGCATGTGACGGCAGGCGCTGGCGCCATGCTTTGGCTGCGCGGCAGCGTTCACCGAACGAAGCCTTTGGCGGCGCTTGAGGGGCGGATCGGCCTGCGCCTAAGACGTCCCGAGTCGCCCTTGATCATCGCTGCCCACATCGCGCCCCAGCTGGACATCATGCCCTACGTGACCCCAGCGATCGTTGGCGGTCTGTCCTTTAGCTGGGCGCTGGATCCGTCGACGCGCGCAGCGGCTCCTGCAGAAGAGCGGACTGAGGAAGAGGCGCAGGCTGAGGTGAAGCCCGAGCCCAAGAAGGCAAAGCAATCACCGGCAAAGCGCGGAAGCAAGAAACGCCGCTGATTCAGGGTTGAAAACGGTATTCGAGGACAGCTCGTGTTGGGTGCGCTGATGCCGTGGAATAGGCGCCGACAGACGCCCTCGCCAAAGCTCTTGAAAATCGGCAGGGGAGAGGGCAAGTCGCCTCCCGCTGGCGTCTACTTAGTGGATCGCTATAGGGTCTGGTCGGTCGAGCAAGCCGCCCAAAAAACGTTAAGGGTTTTCCATGCGTACGATCCTCTTGTTGTCCTCGTTCTTTATCTACAGTTCATGTGACTCTGCGGAGGTCAGCGCGTCCTTAGACGCCGGTGTCACGGTGGTCGACGCCGGTGTCGACGAGTGCGCTGGATTCGATTTTACCGAGATGCCTGCGCTCGCAGAGATGATGGGCGTCTTCGACGAGCAGCGACGTCGAATTGTGTTCTTCGGCGGTGATGATGTCCTACCCGTTAATTGCACGACAGCGCCTCACGCCGTGGGCCGCTATGAGCTGTATTCCTACGATACGGTCTGCGCGGCATTTCGCGAAGAGATGGAAAGCGACGGGCCGCGCGGTCGGGCTAGAGGTATGGCGGTCTATGACCTCGTCGGTGACCGCATGATCATTTTTGGTGGTCGGTCACGAGCTCGAGAGACCGGCGAATACCGGAACTACGATGATGTTTGGGCTCTTGATCTGGGGACCATGGAGTGGACTGAACTTGAAGGCTCGACACGCGGACCGCTTGCGCGCTCGAACCCGGCAGGAGGGTTCAACCGAACCACACGAGAGTTGGTCGTTTTTGGCGGGAACACCTCGCGCAGCGGGCTTCAGTTTAGCCCTCGCAATGATGTGTGGGCGTTCGATACGATCAACCTCACCTGGCGTCAGATTGAGTCGCCAGGGACTAAGCCAAGTGCTCGATTATTTCACGCGGCGGTTGTGGATGACACCAACGGGCGCCTCTTCATCTACGGCGGCGGCGACGCTGGCGCCTGGCAGGGCCCTTTCTTGGGTGACTTATGGATGATGGACTTAGCGACTGGAGCTTGGGAGCGGCTCGCCGAGAAGACCGACGAAGGACCGGCGGGACGGATCTGGTCGTCGATCACGTACGATGTCTCAAGTGATCGGATCGTTCTGTTCGGTGGTCATGACGATGGTGCGGTGGGAAACAACAACGACACGTGGATGTTTGACATGGCGACTCGAGAATGGACCGCCTTGGTAGCGCCCGAGACCGTGAACGAGCCCGCCCTCGGATTTTGCAATTTCCCGCGCGACTTTACCGAGCCAAACTTAGAGGTTCCCGACCGCCGAAGCGCGCATCTGGCGTCGCTCGATACGCAGCGGGGTGAATGGGTCGTCTTTGGTGGTAAAACCGACTGCGGCATAATCAATGACGTCTGGGTCTACGATCTGGCGCGTGATGCGTGGTTGCTTCGCCAACCTTCGACCGTCGGCGAGGCGTGCAACCGCGGTGAAAACCCGGATATGTGCGTGAGTATGTGCCAGTAGGGCGGCTCCGCCTAGGGCGCCCTTAGCGAACGGTCATAAAAAAGCTAGTCTGCCTCCTGGTTAGGGAGGCTTACGATGTCGTCATTAAAGTACAGCTGGATCTTGTGTTTGGCGTTGGGGTGCGCAGCGGAATCGGATAAGCCTGTGGAGCCTGTTGCAGTGCTTGATGCGGGGCCCAGCTTTCCTGTTCAGCGTAAGGTGCTGCATGAGGTCTTCTCGGCGTCGAACTGCGGTCCATGTCTCGAAGCGGAAGAACGATTAGGCGCTGTCTGGGATGCTCACGCTGATCAATACACGATCGTTGATTATCAAGTCGGTAGTGATCGCTACATCACTCAAGAGGCCGTTGCGCGTCGTTACTATTATCTGCCGGAGGGTGCAGAGAGCTATTCGATCCCGTGGGTCGTGACCGATGGAGTCAACAGCTTTCATCCCAACCTTTGGCATGCCGATGCCGGCACCGAAGCGGATCACTACAATGCCGACGATTTTGCATCGTTTGTCTCGCAAGAGGCGAACTTGATCATCGACGTGACGCATGAAGTCGAGGGTCAAACTATTACGATCGATTGGAGCATCACCGCAGGTGCGGACTACGCCAGCGAAGATTTGGTGGTTCATGTGGCGGTCAACGAAAAGGTGACCAGCCAGAACGTAGGAACCAACGGCTTGACCGAGTTTCATCACGTGATGAAGAAGATGTTGCCCAATAAGCAGGGCAGTCGACTCGGTTCAGTGCAAGCTGGCGATATGATCTCGGACACCTATGTCTATGAGTTCCAGGGTGATTATGATCCGGACACCGGCTTGCCGCGTGGCGGCGACAACCCCAAGCACTACGTCGACCACCGGATGGCACACACCGTCGAAGAGTTCGACGACTTAGAGGTCGTCGTGTGGGTTCAGGATGTCGAAACCAAAGAGGTGCATCAGAGCGAGTGGTCGCAATAACCCAGCGATTCTCAATGGCCCTAGGGTGTGCGCAAAATCACTTTTTGATCTCGAACCCCGTTGATCTCGTCAAACGACGAGCGTAAGTGCAACGCATGGCGAGTCTACTCAAAGCGACGGGTGTGTTGTCGGTGTTGTTGCTAGGCACCTTCTTTGCAGGCGGCTATTTGCTGCCCGGTAAGGTCTCTTTGACCGCTTGGCAGACCGTGGTGGCACCCCATGACCATATGAGCGCCTTGGTGGCGACACCTCAGAGTTGGCGTCTTTGGTCGGTGTGGTCACCCTTTGTCGAGCATGCCGCTCGGGATGAGGTCGGCGGGCAAAAAACAGGAGCGGGCGCGACCTGGTTTCTAGCCAATCACGACGCTTCGATTGATATCGCAATCACCTCGTTCGAGCCCGCAACTCGGGTGACTTATGAGATTGAGGTCATGCCGCTGAAGGTTCCGATGATGGCTGCCGCCGACTTCTACAATCGAGGTCGAACGACCAAGGTCAAGTGGCAGGTGACCGCTGATGTGGGCGAGCGCATAACCTTGAGATGGCTAGCCCTGATCGCTTCGAAGATCGCGCCGCAGCGGTATCAAGAATCAGTCAAGCAGCTAGCCTTGCACGCGAAAGAGCGAGCCCATCAAGAATTGCAAGATAGTCTCGCCGCTGAAGAAGCGGCGCTCATTGGAAACGAAGCTCAGCCCACCGATTGATGGGCTTGGAATTCAAATTGGAAGCCGTGCTGCTTGAGTCGCTCGACTCCGGCCATCCCCAGCGCGGAAGCCGGCGTATGAACGCCGCCCTTTGCGCTCACCAAGCCTTCGGCGAGCAGGCGCGCTGACTCGGCGATCATAATCGCGGTTTGGCTATAACCAGGGTCACCTTGCGCTGCCACGATCACCCGTCCAAGGGGGGGGCTCGAGGCATCAGCTCGTCCAAGGATATGGATCTCAAAGCAGCCGTTCTCGCGCTCCGACTGATCAGGTCCCTGTCCCGGTTGTTTGAGGAACCTGCGAAGGATCATTCGGGTGGGCGGCAAGGCGGCGAAGAGCGTGAAGGCCTTGAGGCCAAAGGCCATCTGTTTGGCTTGTCCTTTGCTTCGACAGATCATCGCCTCATCGTAGCGGAACTGATCGCTCGCGTAGCCTAAAATCGCAACGGAACGCCGCACCACGCGGGTGTTGATACCTGCCATGAGAAAGGGCGCCGTCCAGCGGTCATGATCATGGTCGAAGCGTACGTCGCTTCGGTCGGAGCCGTCCGCACCTTCCCGTTGATCAGGTGGGTTGAGGCTGTAAGGGTGACCCAAAACCCGCCTGAGGGAGCGGTCTTTAGCGGCGTCTTCGACCAAGCCTAACATGCTCGCGTAGGTCCCTCCGCTCAGGCCGCCACGCAGGCGCCGGACGCTCGCTTGAGCCCAGCCTAAGGTCTTGCCTTGGCTCTGGAACTCTTGCGCCAACATCAGCGTCCCTAGATCGCTCGGGATCGAATCAAAGCCGCACGCGTGCACGATGCGAGCACCACTTTGCGCTGCGATCTCACCGAGCTCGTCGACACTCTGCCGGATAAACGGGGTCTCACCGCAGAGGTCGACGTAATCGACCCCGCGTTCAGCGCAGGCCTGAACCAGCGACCAACCATAGCGCCGATAAGGGCCTACGGTCGTGGCGACCACGCCAACGCCATCGAGCAGGTCGCCGAGACTGCTCGGGTCATGGGCGTCTGCGATGCGCAGCTCAACATCTAAGCCAAGCTCAGCCGCGAGCGCTTCGAGGCGCTGGGCGTTGCGCCCGCCCAAGATCAGCTGCCCGCGGCCTAAGCCCGCCTGAGCTAGATGTTGGGCAATAAGCTTTCCGGTAAAGCCGGTCGCGCCCCAAAGGAGAATAGGTGAGGTCATGATTCCGTCCTAGCTTGCGCAGCGCGTCGACGCCGTCCGGCTAATCAAGTTCGGTGATATTAAGTTCCCACAGACCGTTTCGGCCGCGAAACCCGCCCACAACAATTGCGACTTGATCACCCTCGTTGACTGCGTATTCAACGACAGAGGTATAGCCCTGACCCCCGTCATCGTTGCAAGCGAGTTCATTCAAACAATCATTCGAGTAAAGGGCGAGCACCGTATCAAGACCGCTGCCTTGGGTGTCGAATCGGTAGGTCGCGCTCGCAGGCGCAGTCCAAAGGATAATGTGGTCTCGTCCCATTCCAGCGCAGCTTGGCGTGAGCCGAGTCGCTTGCGCGTCGTTGTTGCCGCGAGCAACCGCCATGCCCACTTGGCTTAGAGTCCCCGCTTCCGAGCAAGCCAAGCCCAGGTCGTAGACATTCAAAGTCACTTGATCGACGCGGTTACGCGCCGCTTCATCCAAGCCTAAGATGATGCGTTGTCCTTGGTTCAGATCGAGCTGGATGAGACTTTGGGTGTTGTAGGGCACGTCCATCCGCGCATCCCCATAGAGCTCATCATTGCAGGCGAGCTCTTGACCTTCACACTCGCTGCGCGCCCACAGGACCGTGTTGCCGCGCGAGCTGATCGTGTTGAAGGTGTATCGGCTGGTATGAGGTGCTTGCCACAACAGGGTTCGTTCTCGCCCCTCAAGGCCACCACAGCTGCCACTTAGTCGAGCCACTGCGCCTTGCATTCCGGCAGTGTAAATAGCCCATTCCAGCCGTTGCCCGACGCGCTCAGAAGGGCAGATGTCGCCGATCGGTAGGCAGGCTTCAGCGTCGCTGCAGTCGGGATCATCGCAATCAATTTGACCATCTTGGTCGTCGTCGCGCCCGTCGCTGCAGTTAGCCTCTGTCAGCAGCGGCAGCCCGAAGATCGACCCGTCGAGGTCCCAAGACTCATCGGGCGACAACCCCAGATGCTGCATCACGGTGGGATGCACGTCCATGTGATTGCCGCCCTCGACCGGGCGCCGAATCGCTGAGGGGCCTGAGGTTATCAGCGCGATCCGTTGATGCGATACGATCTGATCACCATGGTCGCGTCCAGATCCGCCATGATCGGTCACCCAGATCACCAACCAGTTTTCGTCGGCAACGTCGGGGCGATCAAGGATTGCGCTAACCAGCGTTCCGACCATGACATCATTGCCACGAATCGCACGCAGGTAGCGCTCGTTGTAAGGGTCGAAACCGGACGCGTGACCGCTGTGGTCGACATCATCGAGATGAACAAAGTGCACCTGGCTCTCGCCGCTGCGCAGATGCTCAGCCATCGCGTCGGTCACTTCTTGATCGGTACCTCTCGAGCCAAAGTGCAGCGCATCTTCCTCGATATGCTGGTCTAAAATTGGCGCCCAATGCGCGCTCACTGCGGCGCGCAGTTCCAGATCCCGAGCGGCACGCTGAAAGAAGGTTGGATAGTCTCGATCGAGTTGTCGATAGTAACCGTTGACCGTGACCCCATGTTTGCGAGGCTCAGCTCCCGTAAAAATAGAATGCCATCCGGCAGCCGAGGCGGTCCTTGCGCTGAGTTGCGTGCTTGCCGTGTAGCTCGATGTGCCACGCGCTGCGAGGGCGTCGATTTGTGGGGTGTCCGCCAGACGCAGTGCGTCGGCCCGGACGCCATCCATCCCGATGACCAGAACGTGCGGGCGTCCCTCTCCACGAGCATGGGTCAAAGCCTTCAGCTCGACCTGCACCGTCGCGAGCACCGGCCGGTCTGGGGCGGTTCGTAACTCGATTAAGCCTTCATGAAGTCCGCTGACTACAGCCTCGCTCTTGAGTCGAATGAACAGGCTGTTGGTCGCCGTATCGGCTCCCGCAACCAACCAAGCCGCATTCGTGGAGACCGAGAGTTCAGTGCACAGCGGATCGCTGACGACCAGCGCCAGCTGCGCTTGAGGTAGCTCGTCGCCCAACCACCAGTCCCAGACGAGCGAGCTTTCGGTCACTTCAAGGGTTGCTGTCTCCGGACACGGGTTCACCAACCCGGCGTCCTGAGCGGTCGCTGCATCAAGAGTCCCGGCTTCAGGCGCTGAAGTCGTTCCCGAGTCGACCGTAGCGCCGGCGTCAACGGGAAGACTTGGCGCCTCGGGGCTTGCGCACGCGCCCAGACCGCCAAGCAAAGTGATGACGATTGCGTTGCGGGAAATCATGCTCATGCGTTGGCTCTTTCGTTCAGGCAAGGGACGCAAAGATCGGCGTCGGGGAGCGCTCGCAGCCGAGCCCAAGGGATCGGCTCTAAGCAGTCGCTGCAGGATGTGCTTTCCGTTTCGCCATCTTCAAATTGTCGTAAGCGGTTTTCGACCTGAACAAGGCGCTCTTCGGCTCGGCGCTTCTGAGCTTTCGCGATCTCCTGATGCTGCATGGCGTCCATTCGCGACAAACGCCCGACCATTGCCTGGTCAAGCTCGACCGTCTCCGCCGCACCCACCTGATCGTTCAACGTCGTCAGCAGTTGATCTTTGAGCTGCAGCAGCAAAGCCTTGATTTCATTCGCTTGTGCTTGGCTCATTGAGAGGCTCGCCGACCGATTAGAGGCATCATTTAGAATGGAGCCGGACGCCTCCTTTCGCAAGGCCCCGTGCGTGGGCGCGCGAAAGGAGGTTGTGATCTTGAGTCCTGTGGGACACTTGAGACGGTAGAGTTGACTAGGTGATGGCATGAGACGCGTTGAATCAAAGGTGAGCTTGAAGAGCAGGTTGACGCTTTGGCTGATCGACTTAAGCGGCCATCTGACGGCTCCGCTCAACCACAGGGGTTTTTATAATCTGACCAAGCGCATCGGTCTGCTCTCATCAAAGGATGAGCGCGTGTTGATGAGGCTGAATGAAGACTCGGTCTATGAGCTGTTGCTTCGAGACCCGTATTGGAATCGATTGGTCCACCAGTCCTTCAGGTACGAGCCAGAGATCTATCATTTCTTCGATCTGCTCAAAGGTCAGAAGTTCGCCTTCGTTGATGGTGGCGCGAATTGGGGATTTTGGAGCGTGCTCGCCTCTTCGACGACTTATGGCGCGGTGGAGACCGTCGCCTACGAGCCGATGCCGGCAACTTTTGCCTTCCTTCAGCGGAATTCTGAGCTCAACGGGAATCGTTTCCGGGTGGTTCAAAGGGCGATCGCTGGTCAAGCGATCAAGGATATACCGATGACCGCAAGCGCCGATGCGGAGGTGTCCGCAGTGGGCGCGTCGATCGCAGCGCCAGTCGCCGATCGAGGCTCCGCAGTGCTCGTGGATGCTGACGGTATCGATCAGGTTCTTGAGGGGCTTCAGAGCACAGACCCGGTGGTGATCAAGCTCGATCTTGAAGGGGTCGAGCGTGCGGTGATTGAGGCGTCCGAGTGGATCGATCAAAACGACTGTCTGTTGCTCTTTGAAGACCACGCCAAAGATCCCGAGTGTGAGGTCACTCAAGCCGTTCTCGACAAGGACTGGCCGATCTATTTCTTTCATGATGACGGTCGGCTTGACCGCATCGAATCGGTGGCGCAGGCGGCGGCTCTTAAGACGGTCGCTAATCGAGGGTACAACTTCTTTGGTGCGCACCCTGGTGGGTTTTTCGATAAGCTTTTTGCATCGCAAATGGAGACGCGTTGAGTACCGTACAAAGGACCTATTCGCCGGTTGATGGAGCTCTTTTGGTTGAGCGAGGGCTTGCCGATGCCAGTCAGCGAAATCTGGTCCTTGATCGTGCGGTGCGCGCCCAACAAGGCTGGAGTCAGGTCGCCCTTGATCAGCGCATCCAAGGCTTGACGGCGATGGTTGATGCCTTTGTGTCCATGAAGGATGATATCGCCGAAGAGATCACGCGCCAGATGGGTCGTCCCTTGAGCCAAAGCCCTTGGGAAGTTGGCGGCTTTGAAGAGCGAGCTCGGGCGATGTTGGCGATGGCGCCGACGGCTTTGAGTCCGGTGCGTCCGGCGACGATAGAAGGCTTTGATCGCTGGATTCAGCGCGAGCCGCTTGGCGTGGTGCTGACCTTAGCGCCCTGGAATTATCCTTACCTTTGTGCGGTCAACGCGATCATCCCGGCGATGGCTGCTGGGAACTCGGTGGTGCTCAAGCACTCCTCGCAGACGCCACTTTGCGCCGAGCGCTTGCAACAAGCCGCTGACGCGGCGGGCTTGCCCGATGGGGTCTTTCAGACGCTGCATTGCGGTCATGACGCCGTCGCGGAGATGGTCGCTGATCCGCGGGTAAACTTTGTCGCCTTTACCGGCTCGGTCGAGGGTGGGGTGGCGGTGAGCTCTGCCGCAGGCGGACGCTTTATGAGTTTAGGTCTAGAGCTTGGCGGTAAAGACCCAGCCTACGTCCGCGCCGATGCTGATCTTGAGCATGCCGCGCCAAACTTGGTCGAGGGCGCGTTCTTTAACTCGGGGCAGAGCTGCTGCGGAATCGAGCGGATCTACGTCCACGAGCGCCAGTTCAATGAGTTTGTTGAGCGCTACGTCGCTGGAGTTCAAGCCTACACCCTCGGCAACCCGCTGCAATTGACGACGGATTTGGGCCCCTTGGTGCGGACTAGCGCTGCGGACCATGTTCGCCGGCAAACCGAGCAGGCTCTGGCGAGCGGCGCTCGAGCGCTGATCGATCCTGCGCATTATGCAGCCGCCGATGGCGCCGCTTACCTTGCGCCGCAGGTGTTGGTTGACGTCCAGCATTCGATGGAGTTGATGCGCGAGGAGACCTTTGGTCCGGTCGTGGGGATCATGTCCGTCGCCGATGATGCCGAAGCGATCAGGCTGATGAATGACTCGCGTTATGGTCTCACCGCAAGCGTGTGGACGCCCGATCTTACCGCCGCTGAGGCGGTCGGGCAGAGGCTCGAAACAGGCACTGTTTATGCGAACCGGTGCGATTACCTTGATCCGTATCTTGCCTGGGTTGGTGTGAAAGATTCCGGCAGGGGCTGCACCCTATCGAGCGTCGGTTATGAGCACCTGACCCGACCCAAATCCTTTCACCTTCGTCACCTCTAGGAGCGCTTATGAACCTGAGCGGAAACTGGAACTTCCCGGCACCGATTCGCTTTGGTCCCGGGACCATCGCCGAGCTGCCCGCAGCCTGCCGCGAGCTTGGGATGAAGCGTCCCTTGCTGGTCACAGACCCAGGGCTGGCTTCGCTGCCGATCGTTGAGCACGCCATCCAGATCAATGAAGAGGCTGGTTTGCCCACGGGCTTGTTCTCGCAAATGCAGGGCAACCCCATCGGCGAGGACGTCGATCGGGGCACCGAGGTGCTACGAGCCGGCGGATACGATGGCGTCATCGCCTTTGGTGGTGGGTCAGCTTTGGATGTCGGCAAGGCGATCGCCTTGATGGCAGGTCAGACGCGCCCGCTCTGGGATTTCGAAGATGCCGGCGACAATTGGACCCGCGTCGATGAAGCCGCCATGGTGCCCTGTGTCGCCGTGCCGACGACCTCGGGGACCGGTTCAGAGG
>JBDQPD010000067.1:0-18038 GCA_040260805.1 Myxococcota bacterium
GATGCGATCGCTCGAGACGGTGAAGACACGATCCGGACCAAATACGGTAACCTGTTTCAGATGTATGAGAAGATCACAGGCGACAACCCGTACCAGACGCCCATGCAGATCTACCCTGCGCCGCATTATACGATGGGCGGTTTGTGGGTGGACTACAACTTAGAGTCGAACATTCCAGGGCTCTTTGTCTGCGGCGAAGCGAACTTCTCTGATCACGGATCGAATCGCTTGGGTGCGTCGGCTCTGATGCAAGGCTTAGCAGACGGTTACTTTGTGTTGCCCTACACGCTGGCTGACTATCTCGCCCGAGAGAACCCACAGGCGCCGGACGACGACTGTGAAGCGGCGCAAGAAGCGATGGCTGCTGTACAGGAGCGACTGGATCGCCTGACCGCGATTCAGGGCAGACGCAGTGTCGAGAGTTTCCACCGAGAGCTTGGCATGATCCTGCTCGATAAATGCGGGATGAGTCGATCGAAAGAAGGTCTCGAGGACGCCCGGGCGAAAATTCGTGCCCTGCGGGACGAGTTCTGGTCGGACGTGATGGTCCCGGTCCATGGTGGGCCAATGAACCCCGAGCTTGAAAAGGCGGCACGCGTGGCTGACTTTCTGGAGTTCGGTGAGTTGATGGTCGTTGATGCCTGGAACCGTGAAGAGAGCTGTGGTGGTCATTTCCGTGAGGAGCATCAAACCGAAGAGGGCGAAGCTCGACGCGACGATGAGCACTGGACGCACGCGTCAGCTTGGGAGTTCACTGGGGTTGGTGATGAGCCAGTCGAACACAAGGAAGAGCTGGTGTTCGAGTTCGTCCAGCCTAGTCAAAGGAGCTACAAATGAGCGGCAACTTGAACCTTACATTGAAGGTCTGGCGTCAGGACCATGTAGACTCCAAAGGCAGCTTTGAGTCGTATGCTTTGTCGGACGTGAGCCCAGACAGCTCGTTTCTTGAGATGCTTGATCAGCTCAATGAACAGTTGATCCAAGAAGGCAAGTCGCCGGTAACCTTTGAGCACGATTGCCGAGAGGGCATCTGTGGCTCATGCGGCTTTATGATCAACGGTCAAGCACACGGCCCCGAGCGTGGAACGACAGTTTGTCAGCTGCACATGCGCAGCTTCAAGTCGGGCGAGACGCTCGTTCTTGAGCCCTGGCGCGCGAGAGCGTTCCCGGTGTTGCGCGACCTCTTGGTTGAGCGCTCTCCATTTGATCGTATTCAGCAGGCAGGTGGCTATTGCTCGACCAACGTCGGTAATGCGCCCGAAGCCAACTCGAACCTGATGGGACGCGACGATGCGACCGAGGCGTTTCATGCCGCCGCTTGCATCGGCTGCGGAGCGTGCGTTGCGAGCTGCAAAAATGCGTCTGCGAGTCTGTTTACAGCCGCAAAAATCGGACACCTAGCGCACACTCCACAAGGGCAACCAGAGCGAGCACGTCGCGCCGCTCGGATGGTTGAGACCATGGAGATGGAAGGCTTCGGGGCTTGCTCGAACACCTACGAGTGCGAAGCAGCCTGTCCCAAAGAGATCTCGGTCAAGTTCATTCAGCAGATGAACCGAGAGTACTTGAGCGCCAAACTCACCGACGAAGAGTACTAAGACGTTCCGTTCAGGCAGCGCGAGAGGGAATTGATGCTACCAGCCGCAGCGCTACAGCGTATCCGTTCTGAGATTGCGCTACGGCGGCCGGAGTTTGCGGTCTTGCGTCGTGACGGCGTTGAGCTAACCACCCGGTTTATCGATCGTTTTGAATGCCCTTTAGGTCCGGTTTGGATGGCTGAGTTGCCGAGCCTTGAGGGCAGGACGCTCGTGCTCAATATCGATGAGCAGCTCAAAGGTCATGTTCGTGTAGGCCAGCGCATCTTGAATTTCACGACGTATGTGGTGTCGCCTCAGGCGACCCTCGAGGTGGACTCAAGCTCGGACCAACGCATCATTCTGCTCGCCGAGCCGAGCGACTACGCAGAGGTTCAACGTCGGCGTTGGCATCGGATCTCGAGTGAGGCGTCTTTAGTCGGCAGCGCCACCTTATACTTTGAAGCAAGTCAGGTCATCGCAGGACCATCTTATGAGCTGCGACGCGGCATGCTTGATACCGACGTCAAGGTTCTGGATATCAGCGGTGGAGGTGTGAGTTTTGAGGCGCCATCGGCTCTAGGTCATGAGCTTCAGGTGGGTGATTTGGTGCGTCTGCGAATCGATCTGCTGCGAGGGCAGGAGCCCTTTGGGTTTTCGGCTCAGATACGGAACCGTCAGCGCACTGAGAATGGCTTGAGGTATGGCGTAGCGTTTCATGGAGATGATCATCTCTTTGGTGAGATCTCAGCGCGCGCTTTGCACTTGGTATTTCTCCTACAAACTGAAGACTGAACCGCTTTAACAGGAGGTTCTACTAAATGTTCACATTTGGTTTTCGGCCGGCCTGTTGACACGACGCGAAGCCTACCCCCATGAAGCAATCCGCAAGACGCCGTAGGCGTGTCTCGGAGTACGCATGAAAGTTCACGAATATCAGGGCAAGTCGATTCTTGCCGAGTTCGGTGTTCCCGTTCCTAAAGGCCGGGTCATCGATCAGCCTCAAGAAGCCGCACAGGTTTATCAAGAGCTCGGTCGCGAGTTGGTCGTGGTCAAAGCACAGATCCACGCTGGCGGTCGCGGGAAAGGTGGCGGCGTCAAGCTCGCTCGCAGCGCCAGCGAGGCGGTGGAGCATGCCGAAGCGATTCTCGGCATGCAGCTGGTCACGCATCAGACAGGCGCCGAGGGCAAAGAGGTCCTTAAAGTATTGATTGAAGAAGGCACCGATATTGCTCGGGAGCTGTACGTCGCGATGGTCCCCGACCGTGAAAACCAGCGGGTATGCCTGATGGCGTCGACCGAGGGCGGGATGGACATCGAGAAGGTCGCTGAGGAGACCCCCGAGAAGATTCTCAAAGAGTGGGTTGAGCCAGCGGTAGGCTTGAGCGGTTATCAGTCGCGAAAGATCGCCTTTGCTTTGGGGATTGAAGGCAAAGCCGTGCGGGCGATGTCTCGTGTGCTCGATGGCTTATACAGAGCGTTTATGGCGAAAGATGCCTCGCTCGCAGAGATCAACCCGCTGGTCGTCACCGGTGATAATGAGATCATCGCGCTGGATGCGAAATTCAACTTCGACTCGAACGCTCTTTATCGTCAAAAGGCGATCGTTGAGATGCGTGACCTGAGCGAAGAGGACGAGCGCGAGATTGAGGCGAGTAAATACGACCTGGCGTACATCGCGCTCGACGGAAACATTGGCTGCTTGGTCAACGGTGCTGGGCTTGCGATGGCGACGATGGACACCATCAAGCTCTTTGGAGGTGAACCGGCAAACTTCCTGGATGTGGGAGGCGGAGCGACGACCGAGAAGGTGACCGCAGCGTTCAAGTTGATCTTGGCGGATACGGCGGTACGTTGTGTGATGGTCAATATCTTTGGTGGCATCATGAAATGTGACGTCATCGCTCAGGGCGTGGTCGCCGCAGCGAAAGAGGTCGGACTTAATGTGCCGCTCGTGGTTCGCTTGGCGGGGACCAACGTGGAGCTAGGTCAACAAATTCTTGCCGATTCGGGCCTGCCAATTATTTCGGCAGACAACATGGGTGATGCGGCACGTAAGGCCGTGGAGGCAGCAGGCTAAGATGAGTATCTTCGTCAATAAAAATACTAAGCTTCTGGTGCAGGGAATCACTGGCTCTGCGGGGTCATTTCACTCGGGTCAGATGATCGATTATGGCACGCAAGTGGTGGCAGGCGTCACGCCTGGCCGAGGCGGGCAGCGCTTCAACGACTCGGTGCCTATCTTTGACACGGTCGCCGATGCGGTGGCTCAGACCGGCGCCAATGCGAGCGCTATCTTCGTGCCGCCGCCGTTCGCCGCGGATGCGATCCTTGAAGCCTGCGACGCAGGCGTCGAGACCATTGTGGCGATCACTGAGGGCATTCCGGTGCTTGATATGATCGGGGTCCGATCCGCCATGCAGGGTAGCTCGAGCCGTTTGATCGGTCCGAACTGTCCTGGAATTATTACGCCAGGCGAATGCAAGATCGGGATCATGCCCGGTCACATCCATCAAATCGGACGCATCGGTGTGGTGAGCAAGTCGGGCACCTTGACCTACGAGGCGGTTGGACAACTCAGCGAACTCAATATCGGGCAGTCGACCTGCATCGGTATTGGTGGAGACCCGGTCAACGGAACGAACTTCATCGACGTGCTCGAAGCCTTCCAGGCTGATCCAGATACCGACGGTATCATCATGATCGGTGAGATCGGCGGTAACGCTGAGGAAGAGGCTGCCGCTTGGATTGCGGATCATTTCACCAAGCCGGTTGTTGGGTTCATCGCGGGCATGACTGCACCTCCGGGCAAGCGCATGGGCCACGCAGGTGCTATCATCAGCGGCGGCTCGGGTACTGCATCGGCGAAAGTCGCTGCTTTGCGTGAAGCTGGCGCGACAGTTGTCGATTCTCCAGCAGACATGGGCGTGGCCATGCAAGGGTTACTCGGCGGCTAAAAAGAGTATAAATTACGAAGCTTCCTCGCCGTGTCGGGGGACGTTGTTGACAAGCGCTACGGCTTCCATAGAAAGCCGGCGCAACCGAAAGGGGCGAAGATGGCGAATCAGGATCTTCCGAGCGTACGTCGATCAGAAATTATCGATCGATTTGCTCAGCGAGTTATGGTGGACAACCTCAGTGCTGACGACGCCGCTTTAGTCGCCAACACGATCCTTGATAGTATGCGTCAGGCGCTGATCGATGGTCACCGTATTGAGATCCGAGGTTTTGGTACCTTCACAGTCAATCATTATGAAGCTCGTAAAGGGCGACACCCCAAAGACCCTGATCGCACGATTGACGTCGCCGCGAAGCGCCTGCCGCGTTTTCGACCCGGCAAGGCCCTTCGAGAAGCTGTGATGGAGTCGGCAAAGTAGCCGCGGAGACCTGATATGCCTCGTCGCCAGGACCTAAACAGCATCTTGCTCATTGGGTCGGGGCCTATTGTGATCGGTCAAGCCTGCGAGTTTGATTACTCAGGAACCCAAGCGTGCAAAGCCCTTCGTGAAGAAGGCTACCGCGTGGTTCTGCTGAATTCGAACCCGGCTACGATCATGACGGACCCCGAGTTTGCTGACGCAACGTACGTCGAGCCGATCACACCCGAGACCGTTGAGCGGATCATTGAGAAAGAGCGACCCTGCGCCATTCTTCCGACTCTAGGTGGTCAAACCGCCTTGAATACGGCGATGGCTCTGCATCGGTCAGGGGCGCTTGAGCGCCATAACGTCGAGCTGCTTGGGGCCTCGCCGGAGTCGATTCACAAGGCGGAAGATCGCGAAGCTTTTAAAGAGGCGATGGAGTCCATCGGTATCAGCCAAGCCCGGTCCGTTCTGGTCGACAGCGTTGAGTCGATGGCGCTGGCGCGAGAAGAGGTCGGGATCCCCTGTATTTTGCGCCCTAGCTTTACGATGGGCGGCGAAGGCGGCGGCACCGTACTGAGCGAAGAAGACTACGAGCCGATGGTGCGTCGAGCCATGGAGCTCTCGCCGGTAAGCTCAGTGCTTGTCGAAGAGAGCTTGGTGGGCTGGAAAGAGTACGAACTCGAGGTGATCCGAGATCGAGCAGATAACGTGATTATCGTGTGCTCGATCGAAAACTTAGATCCGATGGGAGTGCACACCGGGGATTCGATTACGATCGCCCCCGCCATGACCCTGACCGACCGAGAGTACCAAGACCTCCGTAACGACTCGATCGCGGTGATCCGCGAGATCGGCGTCGACACCGGCGGCTCGAACATTCAGTTCTCGGTCAATCCTGCCGACGGTCGCCGGATCATCATTGAGATGAACCCTCGAGTGAGCCGCTCCTCAGCGCTGGCCTCGAAAGCGACGGGCTATCCGATTGCGCGTATCGCAGCCAAGCTCGCTGTGGGTTATACGCTTGATGAGCTGATCAATGACATCACGCAATGTTCGTCGGCAGCGTTTGAACCGACCATTGATTACGTCGTCACCAAGATCCCTCGATTTGCCTTCGAGAAGTTTGCCGGTGCAGACGATCGTCTCGGCACCGCCATGAAATCGGTCGGTGAGGTCATGGGGATCGGGGCGACCTTTTGCGAGAGCTTCCAAAAGGCGCTGCGTTCGCTTGAGACAGGCGTGAGTGGACTGGATTGCCCTGAAGATGCTGCCGATTGGGATGATGATGCGCTCTGGAACGAAATGCGCCGTCCCGGAGCGCAGCGGCTATGGTACGCTGCCGAGGCGTTGCGCCGTGGCTGGAGCGCTGAGCGCCTAAACGAGGCTTCATTCATCGATCCTTGGTTCATCGCGCACATGCAATCCCTTATTGAAGCGGAGTCCGACGCAACGGCGGCGATGTCTGATGCATCGACCATGCGTCGACTGAAGGCTTTAGGCTTCGCTGATCGCCGCCTCGCTGCGCTCGCAGGTGTTGACGAAAGCACCTTTCGTCAGGCCCGCCATGATCAGGGCATCCGGCCGGTCTATCGACGGGTCGATACCTGCGCTGCCGAGTTTGTGGCGCCGACTGCCTACTTTTACTCGACCTATTCGAGTGTTTGTGAGTCCAAGCCGACCGCCCGCGAAAAGATTATGATCCTCGGTGGTGGCCCGAACCGTATTGGTCAGGGTATCGAGTTTGATTATTGTTGTGTTCAAGGCGTCTTTGCAGCCCAAGAAGCGGGCTATGAGTCGATCATGGTCAACTGTAACCCAGAGACGGTTTCCACTGATTTTGATACCGCAGATCGGCTCTACTTTGAGCCGGTGACTCAAGAAGATATCCTTGAGATCGTGCATGTTGAGCAGCCGACCGGCGTGATCGTACAGTTTGGCGGTCAAACGCCTCTGCGTCTGGCGGTTGAGCTCGAGCGGGCGGGGGTTCCGATTATTGGAACCTCACCCGACGCCATCGATCGCGCTGAGGATCGAGACCGGGCGAGTGAACTAGCCGATCTCGTGGGCGTGAGGCAGCCTCAAGCCGATACGGCTACCGATGTACCTCGAGCGGTTGAGATCGCTGAGACCATTGGTTACCCGGTGCTGGTTCGTCCGAGCTATGTGCTCGGTGGACGAGCGATGGAGGTCGTCGAGAGCACCGAGAAGCTGCGTGATTATATGCAGCGTGCGGTGAAGGCTAGCCCGGACCATCCGGTCTTGATCGATCGCTACCTCGATGGCGCCGTCGAGATCGACGTTGACGTCGTAAGTGACGGCGAGACGGTTTTGATCGGAGGTCTGCTCGAACATGTTGAGCAAGCGGGTGTACACAGCGGCGATTCTGCGTGCTGTCTTCCGCCACACACCTTATCGCAGAGCATCCAGGATGAAATCTGTGAATACGCCAAGGGTCTGGCAAACGAACTCGGCGTGCGCGGCTTGATGAATGTTCAGTTCGCCGTCAAAGAGGGCGAGGTGTACTTGATCGAAGTCAACCCGAGGGCGTCCCGGACGGTGCCCTTTGTCGCCAAGGCGACCGGCTTACCTTTGGCGCGGCTCGCGGCTCGGGTGATGGCTGGAGAGCGTCTAGCTGACCTGTCGGTCCCTGAGCGCTGCACCGGTAATTTCGCCGTCAAAGAGGTGGTTTTGCCCTTCGACCGGTTCCCTGGGGTTGACACCTTGCTCGGACCTGAGATGCGCAGCACGGGCGAGGTGATGGGCATGGCGACAGATTTCGTGGGCGCATTCGCTCGCGCCACACTCGCCGCAGGCGTTTCAGTCGCGAACGAGCCCGGCGGGGCGCTGGTGACGGTCAAAGACTCGGATAAAGATTCGGTCGTCGAGGTGGCGCGTCGGCTGGTGGCTGCAGGTTGGACGCTGTACTCGACCTCTGGAACCCTGTCGGTGCTCGCGGCGGCAGGCCTACCGAGTCGGGTCGCGCATCGAGTAGACCAAGGAACCCCGGACTGTGCGGGTTTGATCGAGTCAGGTGCCATCCAACTGGTGATCAACACGCCCTCTACAGCCCGAGATATCGCCGACAGTGCGGTCATTCGAAAGACCGCATTGCATGAGCGAGTTGCCTATTGCACGACGGTTGCTGGTGCGCTTGCGACCGCGTCTGCGGCTCTTGAGGGCGCAAAAGCGTTGACGCCGGTCGTCCCCTTGCAGGAATGGTATCGTGCGGGTCGGTCTGAGGTTTCAGGCTGAGGCTGCTTAAACAACTTACGAGATAGGAGTGACGTATGGCTATTGAGCGCGTTCTCTTAACGGTGACGGGACATGAGCGGCTGAGTGCCGAGTTCCACAAGATGAAGACTGAGACTCGACCGGCGGTCGTTCAGGATCTGAGCGAAGCCCGGGCACATGGTGATCTGAGTGAAAACGCAGAGTATCATGCGGCTAAAGAGAAGCTTGCTTTCGTGGATACAAGGATAGGCTATCTTGAGGACCGTTTGACCCGAGCAGAGGTCATTAATGTCGGAGAAACCAGCGGTGATGTGGTCCGGTTTGGTGCCACCGTGACCTTGCTTGATTTCGACGATGACAGTGAGTCTCGATACCAGATTGTGGGTGAGGAAGAAGCTGATTTGGACGCGTTGCGTATCAGCACCTCTAGCCCAGTCGCCCGAGCGGTCATGGGTAAGCGTCAAGGTGATGTGATCGAGCTGCGTTTGCCTGCCGGCGTGCGTGACCTCGAGATCATGAGCGTTGACTACCAAGAAGATCCGCAACTCGTCTGATGACCCGCCTTCCTGGCCTGATCAAATCCCAAGCCAATGACTTTCGAGTCGTTGAGGTGCCCGCCTTCGAGCCCGAGGGCCAGGGAGACCACCTGTATCTTTGGGTCGAGAAGGAGGGACTCTCGACGCCGCGGGTGCTCAACCAGATCGCCAGACTCTGTGGCTTGAGCACACGAGATTTAGGGTGCGCCGGGCGCAAGGACCAAGCCGCCGTGACGCAACAGTGGCTGAGCGTCCCCGTGACGCTTGGTGGTGCGCTGGATAACCTGCCATCAGACGGCGTGTTTGAACGCGTAGGAGAGTTTGGGCGGTGGCGAGTTATCAGACGACTGCATCATCCCAGGCGTCTCAAGACGGGGCAGTTGACCGGAAACCGGTTCGAGCTGCTTGTTCGTGGTTTGTCATCGAGCGAAGCGGAGAAGATGGTCGCCCGTTGCGACCTACTCTCCCAAGAGGCTCGTTTGCTCAATGCATACGGTCAGCAGCGCTTTGTGGACCCTCAAGCGATTGAGCAGGCTCGAGGGTTACTTGAGCGCGGGCGTCTACGCGGCCGGAAAGACACGTTTTTAATCAGCATCGCTCAGGCAGCCGTTTTCAATCGCTACCTGTCGCTTCGCTCCGAACTCGCTGAGCCGATCGCTGGGGAATGGTACGGAACGCTCAAAGGCGGTCGGTTTGATGGGGCGCGAGAATCGCACGAGCTCATCGTTGAGCGGCTTGAATCCGGTGAAATTGTGCCCTTAGCACCGATGATCGGTCGTGATGTTAAACCTGATCAAGCGTGTGGTGAGCTCATCGCTCAGGCTTGCGATGACCTAAGCCTCGGTGGCTTGGATTGGTCCCGCTTTGGTAAGAAAGTGCGTGGCGCTTGGCGCCCTGTTTGGGTCGAGGTTCCAGACCTGTCTTGTTCGCAGGTTGACGACGGCGTCGAGCTGTCTTTTAGCCTGCCTAGTGGATCGTACGCCACGGTCTTGGTGGATCGCTTGTTGGAGAACCGATGGGCGTTTCCGTTCAACGAGTAGACTGCAGCGAAGCCGGCCGTCCCGAGCGGGTTTTGGCGCAACAGCTTGGCCTGAGCCGTCGCGTGGTTGTGGCCTGGCTGCATGAGAAGCGGATTCGCAGCGTGGCGGGCGAGACCTTGCGTAAGGGGGACCGGGTTGAGTCTGGGCAAGCGCTTGAGCTCCGACTTGAAGGCGTTCTGGGCGACTGGATCCGGCCTGCCCTGAGTCCGCTTCCTGCGCTGGCTCATGGCGATGACTGGGTCGCCATCGATAAACCCGCAGGACTGCCCAGCCACTTGAGCATGCCCTTCGAAGATCAAACCGCTTTGAATCATTTGGTCGCTCTTCACGTGGGCGCGGCGACCGCCGGAGATGACCCGCTGCAGGGGGGCTTGGTTCATCGGCTCGATAACGACGCATCGGGCACCTTACTCGCCGCGACCTCAACCAATAGGTTCCAGCTGCTCAGGCGTGCTTTTAGCGAGGCTCGCGTTCGGCGCGTGTATCGAGCGCGTGTAGCTGGCGCAGCTGGGGCGCTTCCATCAGGCGCTGGTGAGATCGTTGAGCCGTTGCTGGCGAAGGGGGCGAAAGTCGTTGTCGACGCTTCAGGCAGAGCGACTCAGACGCTCTGGCGGTGTTTGGATGATCAAGGGCTTGTCGAGCTTGAGCTCAAGACTGGGCACCGGCACCAGATTCGAGTGCACTTGGCGAGTCAGGGCTGGCCGATTGTTGGCGACTCGTTGTACGGAGACGGAGGAGCGTCCGCCTCTCGTCTGGCGCTGCATTGCGTTGAATTGGGATGGGAGGATGAACGCGTCGTCTCACCCGTACCTGAGTTCTTGCAACCGGTGGTCTCGTGAAGGCCGCCGAGCGCCCGAAAAATGGGCGTTTTTACTTGACCGAACCTGCTCCTGAGCGCACACACCGTCGCTTGCCATGGTTGGGTCTGCCCCCAACTTATTGATATTACAATAAAGCATCAGGCAGATGATGCGCCAATCCACTGTCGAAGATGGGCTTTGACAGGGCTTAAACAAGAGGGTCGCATGACCGAAACCGATTTTTCCACAAACGAAATGGGGCAGCTTCTCGAAGCAGGCCTCACCTTTGAAGACCTACTTAACCAAGCAGAGCCCGAAGAGTCGCGCTTTGAAGAGGGTAAGTTGGTCGACGGCACCATCATCGAAGTACACCGCGATTACGTGGTCGTTGATGTGGGCTTTAAAAGCGAAGGTATGATCTCACGCCATGAGTTCCGCTCGACTCCCGAAGAAGAGCTGGCCGCTGGCACGAAGATCACTGTCTATATTGAGCATAAAGAGAACGAGCAGGGTTACCTGGACGTCTCGAAAGAGAAGGCTGATCGTCTCAAAGTCTGGGATGAGATCGCTGAAGCGCACGAGAAAGATGAGGTCGTCACCGGCACCATCATCGGACGCGTCAAAGGCGGCATGCACGTCGATATCGGCGTCAAAGCGTTCCTTCCGGGCTCTCAGGTCGATCTTCGCCCCGTACGCAACTACGACCGTCTGGTCGGCGAATCGATGGACTTCAAGATCATCAAGTTCAACCGCCGCCGTCCGAACATCGTCTTGTCGCGTCGTGCGCTGCTCGAGAAAGAGCGTGCCTCGATGCGCAACGATACGCTGGAACGCCTCCAAGAGGGAGCGGTCCTCAAGGGTATCGTCAAGAACCTCACCGATTACGGTGCCTTCATCGATATGGGTGGCATCGACGGTTTGCTTCACATCACCGACATGAGCTGGGGCCGGGTCAATCACCCAGGTCAGCTCTACAATGTGGGTGACGAAGTTGAGGTCAAGGTCCTCAAGTTTGATAACGAGAAGGAGCGTGTCTCCCTCGGTATCAAGCAGCTGACCGAGGATCCGTGGTTCGAAGCCAAGGACAAGTACCCGCTGGGTATGAACGTCAAGGGCAGCGTCGTGTCGATGACCGACTACGGCGCCTTCATTGAGATCGAGCCTGGCGTCGAAGGCTTGGTGCACGTCACCGAGATGAGCTGGACCCGCCGCATCAAGCATCCGTCCAAGATGGTTGCTCTGGGCGACGAAGTCGAAGCTCGCGTCCTCGATATCGATCTCGAGAACAAGCGCATCAGCCTCGGCATGAAGCAGCTCGAAGAGAACCCGTGGCACACCCTTGCAGAGCGTTACCCAGTGGGCACCGTGATCCAGGGTCGCATCCGCAACCTCACCGAGTTCGGTGTGTTCGTGGGTGTCGAAGAGGGTATCGACGGCTTGGTGCACATCAGCGATTTGAGCTGGACGCACCGTGTCCGCCATCCCAGCGAAATGTACCAAAAGGGCGACGAAGTCGAAGCCGTTGTGCTCGACATCGACTCCCAGAGCGAGCGCTTCAGCTTAGGCATCAAGCAGCTGCATCCTGATCCGTGGGAGTCGCTCACCAATGAGTATCCTCGCGGTTCCAAGGTCATGGGCAAGGTCAAGAAGCTCACCGATTACGGTGCCTTCATTGAGCTCGCCGAAGGCATTGAAGGTCTCTGCCACGTCAGCGAGTTGTCGGAAGAACGGGTCGAAAGCCCCGCCGATGTACTCAAGATTGGCGAAGAGGTTGAGGTCCTTGTGATCGACCTTGATCCGAATGATCGTCGTATCGGCTTGTCGCTCAAGGCGGTTAGCCGAGCGGACGAGATCGTCGACTATCGCGCCTACCTTAGCGATGGCGTGTCGGCGCAGCAGGCTGATCCGAACGCCGGTACAACCCTTGGCGAAGCCTTTGGCGACGTTCTGGGTAACCTCAAGGACGACTAAAGTCGCTCGAGGGGTATCGGTACCTTCACGCAAGGCGGTGACCATTTCGGTCGCCGCTTTTGCGTTTTTGTGCTCGGACAAGGGGTGGAGGTCACGGTGCGGATTGTAGCGGGTCAATGGCGCGGGCGTCGTCTCAAGACGCCGGGTAAGGCGAAAGGTATTCGTCCGACCTCTGATCGGCTGCGTGAGGCCTTGTTTAATATCCTTGCGGCTCGCTTTGAGGGCGGCGTCTTTATCGATCTATACGCCGGCACAGGCGCCGTCGGTTTAGAGGCCGCCAGCCGTGGCGCTGCTTCGGTCTACTTGGTCGAAAAGTCGCGCTCGGCTCAGAGGGTCTGTCAGGCGAATATTGAGCTGCTCGATGCGCAGTCGCAGGTGAGCCTGAAAGCCGCTAGCGCATCGAGCCCTGGCGCCTTGCCCGCAGCGCGCGTGGCGTTTGCCGATCCGCCCTATGCTCATGAGCCCCAGATTGCGCTTGATGCCCTGTTAGCGGTAAACGTTGAGCCGGGCGGTTGTTGGTGTCTCGAACTCGCAGTTGATGCGCCGACGCCGGCGCCACCAGAAGGCGTTGCGGCGGTGCTCGACCGCGTGTACGGGGGTTCCAGGTTGATCATGTACGAGCGAGTTCAGTCATGAAGCGGGCAGTCTACGCTGGCAGTTTCGATCCCCTGACCAATGGGCATCTCGATATTATCGAGCGCGGTCTAATGATCGCTGATGAGTTGGTGGTCGCGGTGGCGGTCAACACCAGTAAGGGTGGGGGGTTGTTTAGCTTCGATGAGCGCGTGGAGTTGATCCGTGCGGTGGTCGGAGACGACCCTCGTGTTCAAGTTCTACAACTTGACGGTTTGCTGACTGAATTTTGTCGACGGGAGAATATCCAGCTGATGCTGCGTGGTTTGCGAGCGGTCGCCGACTTCGAGAAGGAGCTGCAGATGGCGAATATGAATCGTCAGCTCGCCGGTGAGATCGAGACCGTCTTCTTGATGACCGACGCGCCGCATTTTTATGTGAGCAGCTCGTTGGTGCGTGAGATCGCCCACCTGGGCGGACCGATCGATCAGTTTGTCCCTGAGAAGGTTGCGGCTGCCGTTCGAGAGCGTCTTTCTTGAACGCTCGACTTGCCAACCGAGTAGCTCGCCTGCTGCCCTCGCCAACCCTTGCGGTGTCGAGTAAAGCCAAGGCGATGAGCGCTGCGGGGCGCCCGGTGATCTCGTTAGCGGCTGGCGAGCCGGACCTGCCGACGCCGACGGTCGCCGTGGAAGCGGCGATGAAAGCCTTACTTGATGGCGCAACACGCTACACCCCAGTCAAAGGGATCCCGACGCTTTGCCAGGCGATCGCCGACGACTCTGAGCGAGCGCGAGGCTACCGTCATGACCCGAGCCGAGAGGTGGTGGTAACGGTCGGCGCTAAGCAGGCTTTGTTCAACGTGTTTCAGGTTTTGCTCGATCAAGGGGATGAGGTTCTTTTACCACTCCCAAGCTGGGTGAGTTATGCACCTCAGGTTGATCTCGCAGGTGGAGTCGCTGTCTCCGTCGAGGGGCAGCCAGAGGACGGGTTCTTTCCGACTGTAGACGCCCTTGAGGCGGTGGTTGGCGACCGGACGCGCGCGCTGGTGTTGACCTCTCCGAGTAATCCCACCGGGATGGTTGCGACGCCGGAGCAGGTCCAGTCAGTGAGTCAGTGGGCGGCTGAGCGAGGGATCATGGTGGTCAGCGATGAGATCTACCGCCGGATTCGATTCTCAGATGCGCCGGAGGTGGTGAGTCCGCTTGCGTTTGTCTCACCGGAGCATGTGGTCGTCATTGATGGGGTCTCTAAGAGCCACTGCATGACCGGCTGGCGTATCGGGTGGGCGCTCGGTCCCGAGCCCGTGATCTCGGCGATGATCAAGATACAGAGTCATCAGACCTCCAACCCGACCGCAGTGTCGCAGCATGCAGCCTTAGCTGCGCTGCGCAGCGCCGAAGACCATGTCGCGACCTTGGTTCAAAGTCTTGAGGGCAGGCGTGATCAGTTTATTGATCGCTTGACCCAGATCGAAGGCTTGGGTGTGCTGCGGCCTCAAGGTGCATTTTATACCTTCGTCGACGTGGGCTTGTTTCTCGCACCGGGTGAGGATGATGTCGCGTTTTGTGAGGCCTTGCTTGAGGATCAAGCGGTGGCGGTAGTCCCTGGCACCGCCTTTGGTGCGCCGGGTTGGCTTCGGATGAGCATCGCCGTGTCCTCTGAGGACCTCGATGTCGCCGCAGATCGACTTGAAGCATTTGTGAATGGACGCCGCTAAAGCCGTTGAAATAGTGCGAGCAACGACGCCTGGCCGGGCGCCCTTTGCCATCGCATTTTCAGCCGGTTTTGATAGCGCAGCGTTGGCGCGGCTAGCGCTCGATGCCGACCGATACCCTACTCTTTTGCATGTTGATCATCAAACAGATCATTCGTCACTGGCGCGCCAGCGCGCCGTGGAGATCGCCGATGAACTCGGACTCGAGCTGCGCGTGTTCGAAGCTCGTTTTGATGATTTGGGTGGCGGATTTGAGGCGAGCGCTCGAAGGGCGCGTTATCAGGCGTTGTCGGCATACCGTGACGGCCCGATCTGGTTAGCGCAGACACGAGATGATTATATCGAGACGGTTTGGTTACGACTTCTGAGTGGTTCTTCGCCGCTATTTTGGAAGACGATGCCAAAGACTCGAGCTCAGTTTGAGCGCCCTGTGCTTGGCATCAGGCGCGCTGAACTACGCAAATGGTCAAGTGGTGCGTACGCCGATCCGATGAACGACGATCCTGCCTTTGATCGGGTCTGGCTCCGGCAATCAGGAGCGCTTGAGCGGCTTGATCCCGACGGGCGGCTCGCCGATGCGCTCGCCAACTTGGGCGAACGAGTCCGTACACTCTCGGCAGAGGACTGGGACGTGCCCTTACACGACCTGCCGTCGGCGATTCGCCAGCTGTGTGTGCGCACTCAAATCGCTGCGCTGTTACCCACAGCGCGAGTGCGGACACGGTTTGTGCGTGAGGTGACTGAGGCCGCGGGGCGGCCAAGCGCGAAAACCCGCTGTTTTTCAGTCTCAAAAGGTTCGCTATACTTGCGGGGAGGTAAGTTGGTGCTTAACTCTAGTGTAGATGTCGCTCGTCACAGGCGGTAACGTCGACCAAAGTAGGGAGTTCGCATGCGTTCCAACTATCGAACACTAGCGGTCTGGGCGATTGTCCTTGGCTCGCTGTTCTTATTGGTTTCCTTGCGCACCGTTCGTCCCGATGAAGGGCGAGAGGTCAGCTTTTCTGAGCTCATGCAGACGGTCCACGAGCTGGATGAGAGCCAAGACTCGATGGCGAAGCTGACGGTCCAAGGTATGGATTGGCGACTCGAGCTGGACCAAGGCCGTGATGTTCTGGTTGCGACCGGTCCGCTGACTGATGAGTTCGTCAACAAGGTGATGCCTGCGCACAAGGGCATGGTGGTCAACCTGAAGAAGGCCGAAGACACGAGCTTCTGGCAGAGCTTTTTGATCAGTTGGTTGCCAACCCTGTTACTGCTTGGGTTCTTCTTCATGTTCCTGCGCAATGTTCAGTCAGGCAGCGGCAAGGCGATGAGCTTCGGCAAGAACAAAGCTCGGATGCTCACTGAGGCGCAAAATACACACACTTTTGATGACGTCGCTGGCTGTGATGAGGCGAAGCGAGAACTCGAAGAGGTGGTTCATTTTCTTAGGGATCCACAAAAGTTTACTCGTTTAGGTGGCAAACTGCCCAAGGGCGTTTTGCTCATGGGCTCGCCGGGTACGGGTAAGACCTTGCTGGCTAAGGCGGTGGCTGGTGAAGCCAAGGTGCCCTTCTTTACGATCTCGGGATCTGATTTCGTCGAGATGTTCGTCGGGGTCGGCGCCTCTCGTGTTCGAGACCTTTTCGAGCAAGCCAAGAAGCACGCGCCATGCATCGTCTTCATCGATGAGATTGATGCCGTGGGTCGCCATCGTGGAGCAGGGCTTGGTGGCGGTCATGATGAGCGTGAACAGACGCTCAACCAGCTGCTGGTCGAGATGGACGGCTTTGAGTCCAATGAGGGCATCATCATCGTGGCAGGTACCAACCGCCCCGACGTCCTTGATCCGGCGCTCCTGCGCCCAGGGCGCTTTGACCGTCGAGTGACGGTCCCGCTGCCCGACCTCAAGGGGCGCGAGGCGATCCTCAAGGTCCACACCAAAGAGGTGCCTCTGGCACCCTCCGTCGAAATTCCGGTGATCGCACGATCGACTCCCGGATTTTCTGGAGCAGACCTAGCCAACTTGATCAACGAGTCGGCGTTGCTTGCGGCGGTCAACGATGCGCACCGTGTTGAGACCGAACACATCGAGTCGGCGCGAGACAAAATTACGATGGGCTCAGCTCGCCGCTCCATGGTCATGAGTGATGATCAGCGTCACGCAACGGCTGTTCACGAGTCGGGTCATGCGGTGATCGCGTTCTACACAAAGGGCGCAGACCCCCTTCACAAGGTGACTATTATTCCTCACGGGCGAGCGCTTGGGGTGACCATGCAGTTACCCGAAGAGGATCGCTACTGCATCAACCGGACCGACAGCTTGACTCAGATCAAGGTGTTGCTCGGCGGCTACTTAGCAGAGCGCAAGTACTTCGGTGAGGATGGAACGACTAGCGGGGTGAGCAATGACCTCAAGCGCGTCAAGCAGGTTGCGACGCGGATGGTGAGCGAGTTTGGCATGTCGAGCCTGGGCCCGATCTTTTACGGTGGCGACGGCGACGAGGTCTTTCTGGGTCGAGAGATGGCGACACGAGCAAGCAACCAGAGCGACGCAACGACTCGAGAGGTCGACCAAGAGCTGCGTAAGATCATCGAAGATTGCTACGATGAGGCGGAGAAGTTGCTTGAGGAGCGTAGTCGTGAGCTCGAGCTGCTCACGCAGGCTTTGTGCAGCCACGAGACGGTCAGCGGGGCCGAGGTTGAGTACCTGTTCGAGCACGGGGTCATGCCAGAGCGCGTGGTCCCTCAGCCTCCTACAGAGCCGGAATCCACGCCAGTCGCTGCCAGCGAAGCGGACACCTCTGACGATCAAGATTCGACCGGCGATATTGGCGGAGGCTTGCTGCCGAATCCGGCTTAGCAAGCGGTGACGATGCCTCAACCGCCATGGCTGAGTGACGACCGCCCTGTGATCATGGGCATCCTTAACCTGACCCCTGATTCATTTAGCGACGGCGGTGAACTCACCGATTTGAGCGCGGTTTTACGGCGCGCTGAGGCTATGGTTGGCGCGGGTGCACACCTGCTGGACCTTGGCGCGGTCAGCACACGCCCGGGTGCGCCTGAGGTTTCGGCGCAAGAAGAGATGCGCCGTCTCTTACCCGCACTAGAGGCTTTAGCGACGGAGGGCTTCGCGGCGCTAAGCGTCGATACGTTTCGTGCCTCAGTCGCCGCTGAAGCCCTCGATCGTGGGGTGGTGATGATCAACGATGTGCGCGGCGGTCACGAGGCGGGAATGCTTGAGCTTATGGC
>JBDQPD010000093.1:0-14006 GCA_040260805.1 Myxococcota bacterium
ACTTCAGCGTCTAGATTTTCGGCCTGCACCACCGCATCGATCTCTTCGATGAGATGCGGAAGCGACTCTTCTTCGTTGTAGCAGGGGATGACCAGCGAGATTCTCATAGTCGCCGCATAGCGCAGGATGCGCGCCTTGGCTATGCGCAAGCGAAGAGAGTTTCTCGGGCGACTCAAATTCCTAGGAATCGGCCCTGTTATGCACACCAAGTTCGAGTTTTGAGCGCCATGAGCGTAAGCCGGCGTTGACCCGATCGTGTTTTTGGTGTGCATCAGATGCGCTAAGAGGAGCGATTTGATGCGCACAATCCACGTTCTGAGTGTGCTGGTTCTGGTTATGACGGGCTGCCGCATGCCTCAAGGGGGCAATGCGCCGCACCTTGAAGGCGAGTGGACCATCAAGCCTGGAAACACGCTGAGCAGCGATGACTTTGAGGTGATTGGCGGCACCTGGACGGTTGAACAAGGTACGATTCGATCTCTTGGTGAGCAAAACAACCACCCGCTCTGGTTGAGGCGTCGAATCCCAGACGCCTTTGAGATCAGCTTTGAAGCACGGGCACAGAGCGCTGCCGTCGACCACAAGATCGAATTTTGCGGCGACGGTGTGCGTCATGAGTCCGGCTACATCGCGGTGCTCGGTGGGTGGAGCAACTCGATCTCGGTGATCGCTCGTCAAGATGAGCACGAAAAGGATCGTAAAGAGCTCAAAGGCAAATGGAAGCGTGATCATTGGTACCAACATCGCCTGCGTCGAACCTTTGACGGGCGGCGCGGCCGAATCGAGTGGTTTGTCGATGGTCGTTTGATGATGGAGCGAGTCGACAACAAGCCTCTTAAAGGCCCTGGTCATGACCGCATTGCTTTTAACAATTGGAAAACCGATGTCTCGTTTAGAAACATCGTGGTCAGGCCGCTCTAAGCATGGATTATTTAGAGATTCACGGAGGAGCAACGCTCGCAGGCGAGGTCAAAATTAGTGGGGCGAAGAACGCTACACTTCCTTTGATCGCTGCGACCTTGCTGACGAAGGAAACGGTGCACCTGCGCGGGGTGCCTCATCGGCTAGTCGATGTTCAAACCATGACCCGTTTGTTGGTGGGTTTAGGGTGTGAAGCCACGCAGCGTAGCGGGGGTCGCTTCGACCTCACGACGCCCGAAATAGAACAGTCTACCGCCAGCTATGATCTCGTGCGCACGATGCGCGCCTCGGTGCTGGTGCTTGGTCCGCTTCTCGCTCGTCACGGCGAAGCGCATGTGAGTTTGCCCGGTGGCTGCGCCATCGGCGCGCGGCCGGTCGATCAACACCTGCGAGCGATGGAGCGTCTGGGCGCGAAGATCCAACTCGAAGGTGGCTACGTGATCGCTCAGGCGCCAAAAGGTGGGCTCAAAGGTGGTACGATCGTCTTTGATATGGTCACGGTAGGCGGCACTGAAAATGCTCTGATGGCTGCCGTTTTAGCTAAGGGCACCAGCATCATTGAGAACGCAGCGCGTGAACCCGAGATCGTCGAGCTTGCTGATCTGTTGATCGCTATGGGTGCTCAGATCGAAGGCGCCGGCACCTCGGTGATTAGGGTCCAAGGGGTGTCGTCACTTCATGGCTGCACGCACACCGTTCGTCCGGACCGAATTGAAGCGGGGACGATGCTCTGTGCTGCCGCCGCCACGGGCGGCGACGTTCATCTCGATCGCTGCCCAACCCGTGCGCTGGATTCGCTGATCGCTAAACTTCGCGAGGCGGGCTGTAAGATCAAGATCGACGGTGAGGGCGACTACCCATCGGTGCGAATCAAAGGACCGAACCGGCCGAATGCGGTCGATGTGACCACGGCGGCACATCCTGGATTCCCAACCGATATGCAGGCTCAATTCATGGCGGTGATGGCGGTCGCCAAAGGACGCTCGGTGATTCAAGAAACGATTTTTGAGAACCGATTCATGCACGCCCCTGAGCTTCAGCGTTTGGGCGCCGATATTGTCGTGCATGGTAACCAAGCGGTGGTGCGCGGGACCTCTAAGCTCAGCGGCGCTCCGGTGACCGCATCGGATCTGCGAGCGTCGGCGAGCTTAGTCATCGCTGCGCTGGTCGCTGAGGGCGAAACGACCTTACGTCGTATCTATCATCTCGATCGTGGCTACGAGCTTTTGGAGCGTAAGCTTCAGCGGTTGGGTGCTAAAATACATCGACGTCACGGATGAGCACGACGTCCAATCAGTCCAAAAGAAATGTCGCCCGAAATACTGTGGTGGTGAGTCTTTGGACGATGGTCAGTCGTGTGTTCGGCGCGGTTCGAGATCTGGTGGTGGCTCACCTCTTCGGGGCAACGTGGACCGCTGACGCCTTCTACATTGCTCAGACCATACCGAACGCCTTTCGTCGATTGGTCGGTGAGGGCGCGGTCGCTGCGGTTTTGGTGCCCACCTACGCGGGGCGACTCGAGGGTCAGGACGAGCAAGTGGCGCGACGCTATGCGCGTGCTCTGCTTGGCATCTGGTTGCTCACCTTACTCGTCTTGGTCGTCGTCGGAATCGTTGCGGCTCCCCTCTTGGTTGGGCTCTTCGCTGCAGGCTATCATGACAACCCAGAGGCGTTCAGTCTGACCGTGTCGTTGACTCGCTGGATGTTCCCTTACCTGGGCTTGGTCAGTGTGGTCGGCTTCTTTGGCGGAATCGCCAACAGCCACGGTCGGTTCGGAGCTTCTGCGGCGAGCCCGGTCGTCTTCAATATTTTCATCATATTGGGCGCTATTGTGCCCATGAGTTTCGTCCCGAATCCGATCTATGGGCTGGCGGTGGGCGTCGTCGTGGGTGGCTTTGCGCAGCTGGCTTTGCTCAGCGGTGATTTGATCGCCGGCAAGATCATGGTCAAGCCGGTGTGGAAGCCCAAAGACGCAGATCTTCCCGAAGCCTGGCAGCTGATGCTGCCCCAGCTTTTCGGGATCGCGATCTATCAGATCAACATCATTGTTCTGCGAGCGTACGCCAGCTTTTTGCCCGAAGGGTCGGTGACTCAATACTACAACGCATCTCGCCTGCAAGAGCTCGCGCTGGGGGTCTTTGCGGTCGCCATTGCGACGGCTAGTCAGCCTACCTTCGCTCGTCTCCATGCCAAGGGTGACCGACGCGCATTGTCCGAGCTGTTTCAAGGCGCGGTGAACAGCGTCATGGTCGTCAATATTGGCGCCGCCACGGGCCTGATCGCATTGGGGCTGCCGATCTGCATCGTTTTGTTTGGTCACGGAGCCTTCAGCGCCGAGGCGGTTGAGTTGACGGCTTGGACTTTGTTTTGGCTGGCGCTCGCCTTGATACCCGTCGCTTTGGTGCGCGTGGTCGGGCAGGTTTTTTATGCCTTTAAACAGGCTAAGAGGCCGGTTCAGGCTGGGTTTTGGTCGATGGTCGCCAACGCCATTTCGGGCGCTGTCTTCGCCTATTTCTTTGGCATCGCAGGCTTGGGTATGGGCTTATTGTTCGCAACCAGCGTGCAGGCTTATTTGCTCATGCGGTGGATGCTTCCGCAGCTTGAGAGTTGGGTGCCTCAGGCTTTGAGCCGAGCGACCGCTAAATGCGTTTTCGCCGCGATGATCATGGGGATTCCAGCGGGCTTTGGTGGGAGTTGGTTCCCGTATGAGCGCAGCAGCCTTGAGGCGTTCGGCTTACTGAGCGTGATCATTGGTCTGGGTGGCTTCATCTATCTGTTCACTGCGACCATGTTTGGGATCGATGAGCTCGGCGGTATCGCTGAGCGGATCGCCCGACGGCTCAGGCGCTAACGTTGCTTGGCGGTTTGCCAACGAGCTTCGACATCGCCAGCCTCTTCCCAGCTGAGTTGTTCGTCCGCTAAATCGGCTTCGATGCGTTCGACTCGCCCAGTGAACTTGCGAGTGGCTGCGCGCAATGCACTCTCAGGCTCGATTTTGAGGTGCCGTGCGAGCTGGGCGATGGTGAACAAAAGATCGCCCAGTTCTTCTTCGATGGCTGATGGGTTTTGCTCGGCGATCGCCTGTTCGAGTTCATCGAGCTCTTCATCTACCTTTTGGCGAACCTGACCTGCGCTGTACCAATCCAATCCGACGCGGCTCACTTTTTCGCCGAGCCGAGCAGCTCGTTGCAGCGCAGGCGCTGAGACCGGGATACCAGCTACAATACTGCGTGGTTGGTCACCTTTTTCTTTGCGCTTGATGTCCTCCCATTGCGTCAAGACAGCCTCGGCATCTTCAGCCTCCGCCGAGCCAAAGACGTGAGGGTGACGCCGGATCATTTTATCGGTGATCGCCTGGATGACGTCATCAACCGTGAAGCTGTCCTCTTCTCTGGCGATCCGGCTTTGAAAGACGATCTGGAGGAGCAGGTCGCCGAGCTCATCGCACTGCTCCGTGCGATCTGAGCGTTCCATCGCGTCGAGGCATTCATAGGCCTCTTCGATCAGATAAGGCTGCAGACTCTCCATCGTTTGCTTCTGATCCCACGGGCATCCGCCGGGATCGCGCAGGCGGTCCATAATCGCGATCAACGCTTCAAAACGAGTCCCGGTGCTCATAGCATTTTCTCCCTAGGGCTGATGTGAAGGAGAGGGGGCAGTAGGTCAACTAAGGCTCTGTGTTGAATGGCTAAGCCGATTGGTCAAAGAGGTCATCGATAGCGAACTAGCGCCAACGCCCAAAGGGCGGTATCTGCTTGTCCTAGGTTAAGAGGGGTTATCATGCTCTCGGATTTGCGCCGTCGTGGCGCTGAGCCCACTCCGCGTATCATCGCCGTGCTGCTGATCTTCTTGATGATCGGTGGAACGCTCGCCATGCGCCCGGACCTGACCAGCGCCAAAGTGCACATCCCCGAAGCCGGTGAACAGGCTCGCCGTGAAGTGCGCGCTTGGCGGTCGTTGAGGGTACCCGATCGTGTTGAAACCGAACGTCGCCGTGAGGCTGCTCAGCGAAAAGTCGAGGCAGTCTACGACCATGAGCCTGACCTCGTGGTGCGTCAGACGCGTCTCCTGCGCGAAGCCTACTCGGTGTTAGCCGTCGAGATAGCGAGCATTGATCAAGCCCGACAGGCGCTCCAGGATAAGCTCGATAAGGGAGCAGATGAGAGCGCGCTCGGCGATCTAGCGGCGATTAATACGCGCCGTAAACGCGCCCAGTTGACGGCTCTACAAAGCTTGGGAATTTCTGAGGTTCGGATTGATTTCGATGGTCTGGATCCCTTGGGTTACAATCGGCCGGTCGCCGATGCGCTGAGCGAAATGCTCAATGCGGTGTACCGTCGACCGGTGGTTGCCGAGCGCAAACTGGTCAGCCAGCGAGCTCCTAATGGGATCGTTTTGCGATCAAGCGCTGGAATGGATGAGAAGCGTTTATCGGTCGAAGCTCTGGATGACCTGCGCGCAGTGCGACTTCAGGTGGCTGAGGTCGTTGGGGCGCGACTCGATCGTTTGGCGAACCGCGCTCAGATCGAGAAGGTGAGCGGTCGCTCGCGCGCCGCGGTGGTGGAGCTGCTGGGCCGGATGGTCGTTCCGACTGCGAGCTTCAACGCCGCAGCGACACGAGTTCAGCGTGAGAGCGCTGCCCATCGCATTCCATTGGTTGTGGTTCCGGTGAGTCGTGGCGAGGTCTTGGTTCGAGAAGGTGACACCATCACCGAAGCCCATGTGGCGTTGTTGCGAGCGCTGAACGAAAGCTCGGCGGTGTCAGCCTGGTTGACGGCGCTCGGGGCTGGGCTTTTGATCATGCTGCTGGTGATTTGCGTTCATTGGTTCGCAAGCCGACACATTCAACGCTACCGCCCTGACGCTCGGGACCTTGCCTTCATGGCGCTCACGCTGGTGGGGATGATGGTTCTGTGCGCGGTAGGTTCATCGATCGTTGAGAGCGTTGCTGCCCAATATCCGTCGCTTTCGCTTTCCATCCTGAGACCCCTAGTCCCGGTCAGCGCAGGGGCGTTAGTGATTGGTTTTGTGCTCAACGGCGCGTCGACCTTGGTGTTTGTCGTCGTCAGCTCACCGCTCCTTGCCTACGCACTGTACGGTGAGATGGGCGCAGCGATTCCCATCGCCATCGCAGGCTTTGTCGGGTCGTCTTTGATCGCAGGTGCCCACCGGCGCGCCGAGTTCTTGCGCGCCGGCATCGCCGCTGGACTAGCCGGTTGGCTGTGCAGTTTGGGCTACGCCTTGCTGGTCTCGGGCGCGGTGAGTCAGGAGATGGGTTACGAAGGTTTGACCGCTATTTTCGGCGGATTGATTACCGCCATGGTGATTCCAACCGGTACGCCCGGTATCGAGTGGGCGCTGAAGTACATGACCAATCTGCGCATGGCGGAGCTCGCCACCATGGAGCATCCAGTCCTGCGTGAACTCGCCATGCGAGCGCCGGGGTCTCATCACCACTCGATGATGGTAGCCGCTTTGGGTGAAGCGGGCGCCATAGCGACTGGCCGCAACGCGCTCTTGGTCAAGGTCATGGCCTACTACCATGACATCGGTAAGATGAATTATCCGGAGTACTTTGCTGAGAACCAGGGTCGAGAAAATCCGCACGACAAGGTCAAACCGTCCATTTCTGCGCTGATCATTCGCAAGCACGTGACCGAAGGTTACGAGATGGCGAAGAAGTACGGCTTTGAAGAAGAGATCCTCGACGGGATCACGACACATCATGGCACCCGCGTGATCTCTTATTTCTACAAGAAAGCCCAAGAGCAGGCAGCAGAAGGTGAGCGGGTTGAAGAGGCGGATTACACCTACGCAGGACCTAAGCCTCAAGACGCCGAATGTGCGATCTTGATGATCGCCGATTCGATCGAGGCTGCGGCGCGGAGTTTGCCTGACCCTAACCCTGATCGCTTGCGCGGTTTAGTCCAAAAGATCACCAACAAGATCTTCTCCGAGGGGCAGCTTGAAGAGTGCGACCTGACCTTACGCGATCTGCACAACCTGGCGCAGGCCTTCCACAAGGTGCTGTGCGGCATTTATCATCATCGCCCGCAGTACCAAGAATCGGCTGCTAAGGAGCGTCGTGAGAACAGTACGAGTTCGACTCAGCACCAGCGCGAGCCTCAAAACACACCCAAGCCTGCCGTCAGCGTCGATGATCCAGAGGCTACGCCGGACGACGAAGAGCATCTGCGACGTTTGGGTTCCGGCTGAGGAACCCAGTCAGCCGCTTGAGGTCAGTCTTAGGCTGTGTACAGATCAAGAGATTCGTAACCTCAACAGCGAATGGCGAGGCAAGGATCAGGCGACTGATGTCCTGAGTTTTCCACAGTTTGATATGCCGTTGCCGAGCTGGGCGCCGACCTTAGGGGATGTGGTGATCTCTGTGGATACAGCGGCTCGTCAGGCCGAGCAACAGGGTCATCACCTCGGCGATGAACTCGTTATTTTACTGACCCATGGTGTGTTGCATTTGCTGGGCTTTGATGACCGAAACGCTGCCGAGCGAGAGCGCATGGCTCAGGCTGAGCGTGGCATCTTGATACCGCGTGGGTTGGACAGCGGATTGGTTGATCGAGCCGGCTAGTTCGCTTTGACGAGGGCGACAACCTTCATCTCGATCAGTAGATGAGGGTGAGGTAGCGCTGCGACCGTAACGGTCGTACGTGTCGGCCCTGTCTCGGCATCGAACCACCGATTATAGACCTCATTATAGCCTGGGAAGTCGTCCATCGAGACCAAGAAGGTTGTTAGATCGATGAGTTGATCCATCGAGCCACCGCAGCGCTCGACGATGACCTTCATGTTCTCAAGAAGCGCCTCGGTCTGCTCAGCGATGTCTGCCTCGAAGCTGCCGTCGTCGTTGACCGTCACCCCAGCGTGGCTGTTATCGACTCGACGGCAGCTCATCCCCGAGATGAACAACAGATCACCCACCTGCCGAGCATGCGGATAATGCGCATAGGCGCCAGGGCGGTCGGCAAAGCGAAAGGCTTGCCCAGCCCCTTTAGAGTTTGACGCAGACATTTTTGAGCTCGCTGTAAAAGTTGACCGAATGAATCCCGCCTTCGCGCCCGATCCCCGAGGCGCCGGTGCCGACAAAGGGCGTACGCAGGTCACGTAAGAACCATGAGTTAAGCCAGACTAAACCGCAATCGATCGCCGCCGCCATACGATGCCCACGCTGGAGGTCGCTGGTCCAGACCGCTGCGCACAGACCATACTCGGTGTCGTTGGCTCGATCGATCACCTCCTCTTCACGGTCAAAGGGTGCGACGTGGCAGACTGGACCAAAGATCTCTTCTCGGACGCAGCGCGCCTCGTCGGATAAGCCGGTCAGGATGGTCGGCTCGACCCATGAACCTTTTGCGTATTTTGGATCTAAATCAGGCACGCCGCCGCCGGTGACGATGGTCGCACCTTCTTCGCGCGCTAGGTCATAATAGCCGAGCACTTTGTCACGATGCTGCGCCGAGATCAAAGGTCCCATGCCGGTCTCGGGGTCGTTCGGATCACCGTATTTGAGCTGCTCGGCGCCTGCTTTGAGCGCGCTGACGAAACGATCGAATATGGGCCGCTCAACATAGACGCGCTCTGAACACAGACAGACCTGACCGCAGTTCGAAAAGACTGATTTGATGGTCCCTGCAACCGCCGCATCAAAGTCTGCATCAGCAAAGATAATTGCGGGGTTCTTACCCCCGAGCTCAAAGCTCAGCGGCTTGAGCGTGGGAGCCGCGTCCGCCATGATCCGCTGTCCCGTTGCGCTCTCACCGGTAAAGGTAATCGCCGCCACATCGGGGTGCTGAACTAAAGCTTGTCCAGCCGATCCAGGGCCAAAGCCGTGCACGACGTTGTAGACGCCTTTGGGCATCCCGATCTCTTGCATGACTTCCCCGAGCAACGTGGCGGTTGAAGGGGTCTCTTCAGAGGGCTTAACGACCACGGTATTCCCGGCAGCGAGTGCCGGTCCAACCTTCCAGGTCATCAGCAGTAAGGGGAGGTTCCAAGGACAGATCACACCGACCACACCCAAAGGCTGACGCAGGGCATAGTTGATCGCTTTGCCGCCATCTGGCGTGTCCGAGATGTAGCTCTCGTTGGCGATATTTCGGGTCAAATCGGCAAAAAGTTGAAGGTTCGCTGCGCCACGCGGGATGTCGATTTTGCTCGCCCACGACACCGGCTTGCCCGTGTCTTCAATCTCGGCGGCGAGAAAGTCGTCAAACCGCCTGCGGATGCCCTCGGCTGCTGCCGCCAACAGCTCGAGTCGTTGCGCTTGCGGCATGGTGCCCCATGGCCCTTCAAGTGCCGCCCGAGCCGCTTGTACCGCGCGGTCGACATCGCCCGCCTTGGCTTCTGCGACCTGCCCAATCACAGCCCCCGTCGCCGGGTTGATGTTGGCGAAGGAGTCGCCCGTTGAGCTGGGACAAAACATGCCATCGATGAAGAGTTTACGGTCACTCATTTCGGAGCGCTCAGATCGGTGATGATGTATTGTCTGGCTTCCCAGATTTCGGGGAAGGCTCGCTTGCTCAGTGTCCGGCTGAGGTATTCGACGCCGTGCGTACCGCCGGTACCTCGCGTGATACCGATGATGCGCTCGACCATGGAGACGTGCCGATAGCGCCAAAGCGAGAGCTTTTGGTCCACGTCGAGGAGCGACTCAAGGATCGTGTAGACGTGGTAGCGCTCATCGAGTTGGCGATACACGGCGCCGAGCGCTCGGGCTAAATCTTCATTGAGTTCCCAAGCCTCTTCGACTTCTCGGTTAAGCACTTCAGCTGGCACGGCGATCCCGACGCGCGCAAGGTAAGCTACGACACGGTCCCACAGGCTCGGCTTATCGATCGCGGCTTTCATCGCGGCAAACCCGACGGGGTTCGTCTCGTGGTACCTGAGGTAGACTTTATCGCGAATACCCAAGCTGTATTCAGCCACTCGAAACTGGTGCGACTGAAAGCCGCTCGCTGGATTCAAGTGGGCGCGAAACCGATCGAACTCGATCGGCGTCATGGTCTCGAGGATATCGACCTGATGCACCAAGACGTCGAGAATCCGACTCACTCTTTTGAGGCTTTTGACAAAGGGTAGAGGTTTATCGTTGTCGATGAAGTCGATCATGCCGCCGACCTCGTGGAGGATCTGCTTGAACCAGAGCTCGTAGACTTGGTGAATGATGATAAACAACATCTCGTCGTGTTGCTCAGGGTCGCTCTGCTGCTCCTGCAAGCTGAGCAGCTCATGGACCTTTAGATACGAATCGTAGGTCAGGTGCGACACCTTAGGGACTAATGCGTCATCGGTCATGATCCATGCCTCCCGGGGGAGTTGCCTTCGCGCAAAGCCGCGTCGCTGCAAACCTCAGTCCTTGAGAGAACCTCAAAAATCATGGGGCGCGGCTTGGCCTATGGTCGTGCTGGCCTCTTTGCACTAGGCTGCGCTGGCGTCGAAGTGACCGAAGCTAAACCGCTACCAATCGATGGTGAAGTATGAACGATGGTGAGATCGAGATGACGGAGAAGCGACCGGTCGCCCGCACATCGGTTCGTGAAGAAGGGCTTTTGGTCCAAGAGTGGTCGGATATCTGTTCGGTTTTAGCTGAGCCGGGTGGCTCATGGGAGGGGCGTTTCGCGCGCATCTCTGAGCGCATGGACGGGATCGATCTGGAGCTGTTACCGCAGCATCTGAAGTGCCCGGTCGCCGAGTGCTATCGCCGGACGGTGATCGGCGCGTTGCACACCAAAACCGAGCCTGGCTTCGAGGCGGTGTTGTCGCATTGGCGCCTGCGCTGCACCACCCCGGTTCATGGTCACCCGCCGGTCTTGATGTATCGCGCATTGAGTGGCCTGTATCGCATGACGATGCATCGTCTAAATAACGGAATTCCTGAGCCGGTGGAGGATCGAATGATCCGAGCAGGGGATTGGTTTTATCACGTCGGCGAGGGCGATGGGTATGACCATTTTATCCATTCGATTGAATGCATTGAAGAGGGCTGGACGCTCAATTTGTATTCGGATGATGCGCAAAAAGGCATTAAGTACACAGCCTAGATCTCTTAGTGGTTTCATGACTGCTCAATGGCCGGCTGTCACGCGGTCGTCACAGGACTCAGGCAGTCACTCGACGCAGGAGAAGTCATGAAAAAGACAGTGCTTGTGGTCGAAGATGAGCCGGATCTGGCGCAGATCGTCGCTTACAACTTGGCGCGTGAGGGCTATCGCACCGTGACCGCCTCCAGCGGTGAGAAGGCGCTTGAGGTGCTCTCCGAGAGCCCGCACCCTGATCTGGTGCTCCTTGATCTGATGCTCCCCGGTATGAGTGGTACTGAAGTGTGCCAAGCGATGCGCGCCGATGCCGACCTCGAACGGATTCCTGTGATCATGTTGACGGCACGAGGCGATGAAATTGATCGGGTGGTCGGTTTTGAGGTCGGCGCCGATGATTATGTGACCAAGCCGTTTTCGGTGCGCGAATTGATGTTGCGTGTGCGCGCCCATCTGAGACGACAAGACGGTACAACGGGAGCCACCGAAGCCGATGCCCAAGAGCACTTTGGCGTGTTGCAAATTGATCGCTCGGCGCATCGTATTTTTGTTGAAGAACAAGAGATTATTTTGACGGCTCTGGAGTTTCGTTTGCTCGATACCTTTTTGCAGCGTCGCGGTCGGGTTCAAACCCGTGAGCGGCTGTTGAGCGATGTGTGGGGTATCGATGCTGATGTCACGACCCGAACCGTAGATACCCACGTCAAACGTCTGCGTCAGAAGATCGGTGCAGCGAGTGCCTACATCGAGACCCTGCGTGGCGTCGGTTATCGTTTTGTGTCGGAGTTACCCAAAGCGTGAGACTCAGTTTTCGTGGGCGACTCTTTAGCCTATTTCTATCGCTCTTCTTGGTGGTCGGACTTCTAGCCGGCCTCGTCCTTGAGCGAACGCTGAGTGATCGCATTGAGTCGGCGGTCGCCGATCAACTGTGGAGTCTAACGGGTGTAGGGCGCGCCATGTTGGCTCAGCTGCCGAGTATTGATGACTCCTTTATCGTGGACCCTGTAGTTGATGCGTTGGCGCGAGAGTCTGGCTTCGTGGTGTTGGTCGTTAATGGTCAAGGTCGGCTTATCGGCGATAGCCGCTTGATTATACCGCAGATCAAAGACGCACCGTCATTTGTCGATGAGCTGGAATTCAAAGAGGCGGTGACGCTCGGTCGAGGCGCGAACCAGCGTTCGTTATGGCCCTTCGAGGAGCGATTGATTCTGTCGGCTCGACCCTTTGTTGACGGTACCGGTCAAGGGGTCGTTATTGCCGCGTCGCCAAGGCGCCAAGTCGAATCCTTGCAAACCGATCTTCGGATGCGTTTGCTCGCGATTGGGCTGTTGTCCTTTGTTTTGTCAGCGATCTTCGCAGCGCTGGGTTCGCATTTGATCACGGGTCGACTTCGTAAGGTTGTGAGTCGACTTAAGGCGCACGGTGAAGACCATGAAGAAGAATTACCTGACCTTAATCGAACACCGGATGACCTCGAAGGATTGACCGCATCGGTGGATCTGCTTTTGGCGCAAGCCAATGATCTCGTCGATTCACTAGCGGGCGAGCGAGATCGGTTTGGTGCCGTCCTTCAGGCGATGGATGCTGGGGTGATGGTGCTTGATCCCCAGGGTAGCATCGAATTGATGAATCGGCGCGCGCGAAAGATGCTCAAATTGCCCAAATCAGCGCTCGGTGGAACGATCGAGGAGCATGCTAATTTTCCCGCGCTAGAAGCATTGGCTGATGTGAGTTCGACGGAGAGCTTGACCGAAGAAATTGAACGCATGGGTCCGCCGCTGCAAACGTTCTTGGTGAGCGCAGCGCCCGTTGCGGCTGGCGGTAAGGTCCTTGTTCTCAGGGATCTAACGCCTGTGCGTCGCGTAGAGCGGATGCGGCGCGACTTTGTCGCCAATGTATCGCATGAATTACGAACGCCTGTGGCGATTATCCTCGCCCAATCAGAGACCTTATTGGATGGCGCGCTCGACGATCAAGAGATGGCGCAAAAGTTCCTGAACTCGATGCATCGGCAGGCCGAACGCGTGACGCGCTTGATCAATGATTTGCTGGATCTCGCGCACATTGAAGCGGGGCAGCGGGAGCTTGAGCGCGAAGACGTCTCGATCGTAGCGGCAGCTCGGCGCGCTGTGGATGGTTTAGCGAGCAAAGCGAAGAAGCGAGATCTACGCTTAGAGATTGATGTGTCATCAGGACAAACCGCGTTTGTGAATGCGAGCGCGCTCGAGCAGGTGTTGGTCAACTTGCTTGAGAACGCGATCAAATACACCAATGAAGGCACCGCCATCGTTTTGAAGGCTCAACCCGACGGTAAGAAGCGATTACGTTTAGAGGTCTGGGATGAAGGCCCCGGCATTCCTACTGAACTGCAAAATCGAGTCTTTGAACGATTTTATCGAGTCGATAAAGGTCGGTCTAGAGACCTCGGCGGAACGGGTTTGGGCTTGGCGATTGTCAAGCATTTGGTCGGGCAAATGGGGGGAAGAGTAGGGGTCGATGCTCGAGAGCCTAATGGCGCGATCTTCTGGTTTACGGTTCGCCGGTCTCAATGATCACCCCTTAGTCTCGTCAGTGTTGCCTACAGAAAAGTGGCTGCGTTTTTAACGTTTTTGAGCGCCGCTCAAGCGTACAGAACTGTTCGGCTAGGTCTTGACGCATCCGCGTGGATTGTGAGCCGATAAGAGACCAGCGAAAGGATGGATCATGCCACGCATACCGACGCGTCCCCCGGTGACGCCCAATACGCCGGTGAACCATGCGCCAGAAACCACGCCAAGTCGTAGTGCACCTACCGATGCCTTTGAAGCCAAAACCACACCGATCTTCGAGCCCTTCTTTACGCCCTATGAGCCGGCTCAAAAAGCCGAGCTTGCGGCGCTTGATACGCTCCTCGCTGCGCGCCGCGCAGACGAGTCGGCCTACCCCGAAGGGAAGAACCCTTATCGAATCGATTACGCGGTGTACAATCTGCGCAGCAAAGCGGTCATTAATCGATTGATTGATGCGGCTCAAAACGGCGTCGATGTTCGGGTG
>JBDQPD010000141.1:0-8119 GCA_040260805.1 Myxococcota bacterium
AACTCATTGATATCATGGCATTTTTGACTTCTCAGCAGGCTTGCGATGATAGAATCCAACTCGTCAGCTCGATCAAAAATAGTCTCCATCATCTCCACAATAAGTTTCTGAGCAACTTCATTCTTGACCAGAACAGATCTTAGGTCCTCATCGGATATGAATAAAAGATGAGCTACCTGGCGGTTCCAAAGATATTTTTTGACGCCAGAGCATATTGAACGCTTCGATATTGTGACTCGACAAGCCGGAAAAACGCCTCGTCGTCGGGTCGAAAACTTACATGCTTTGCAATCTGTAACTGCAGTGGTTCACTTGCGTGCGAAATGATTTGACATAGTTGATCGGAATTAGCGCTACTTAAGCCCCCTACATCTTTAATAGGAGGCAAACTTTGAGTTCGATCATCAAGCATCTGGAGTAATTCAAAGTAATCTCCAACCATATTTTCCAACCTGCTCGTCAATTTGCAGTGGTCTTATTGCGAGCAGCCGGTTGACGACCATCCCCCGGTACGCTGTCGGCGCCAACACTTGCCTCATCGCAGCCGCCGGAAAGCTGCCGCTTGAGCTCCTCATCAATGGCGCCCATGTCTTCGGGCGTCACCAAGGTGTAGCGATCTGACTTACCCACTTGGATGCGGATCATTTCGCCAAAGGTGTCGGCGTTGTCTTTATCTCTTTTGGCGCTTTGCAGCGGTGCCACCACGAGCGTCGGCTTTGCCGCAGTGGGTGCGGCAACTATTAGTGAGCCGATAATAAGTGTAAGTCTACTCATCGAACTACCAAGCCAACAATCCAACATCGACTGGCGCAACCTTACGAGTCAGCGCCAGTCGCTCTGCCGGAAAATCGCTATCCGGATGTTTTCCCCGCCACGTTTCGACCAAGCCACGCAGAGCCTCCGCCTCAAGCAAGCACACTTCAACATCGTGCTCACGCTCAAAGGCTAAAGCCACGGCTTCGCTCTCCCGAGTAAATGAGGGGCCGACGACAACAAACCCTAAAACACGTCTATTTTTGTCCTCCTCAGCTCGAATGTACCGACGAAATTGATCATAAATATGGTCGGTCAGCTTCACTTCGGACTCTTTGGATTTGCAGTCCCAGATAATCACTTCGTCATCAGAGACATGAATGTATCCATCGGCGCGAGCTTTACCCCGTAAAGTTCGCAGACTTAGCCCGAGTCCTTCACCAAAAAGATAAGTCGTCGCCTTTTCAAACTTGTGCTCAACATCCTCTTGCTTGGTGATGATTCCGGCATCGCGCAGAACATCATAACGACGGTTCGCCAGGTCTCCGATGTATTCAACCAAACGCCCTTCTGGAGACGCCGCTTGAGGTGGTTGCTCATGAAGATACATCCCATCATAACTCGAGATGATCTGGTCAATCAAAGCAGCTTTAGGCTGACTCTTCTTAAGCCCGGTTGCTTCTGCAATGGTCTTGAGCACGGGCAGCTTTAGAGCCCCTAAGAATATCGCAGGATCCGGGTACTTTTGAACGAGGCGCTCGACCTGCTCTTCACGCTTACCGCTGGTATTTTCTCCAACCGCAATCAGCAGCGCGCGATAATCGGGCTTGTTGAAGCTCGCATGAGCATAAAGTTCCCGCAGTGCACCACGCCGCAGTCGAGGGCGAAACAATTTGCGGAGAACTTGACCTATTTGCCGCGGTATCTGGGCTAACCAGCGCCCGTCATCGCTCTTTTGCAACCAAATTACTCCGGCTTTCTGCAAGTTGCGTACTACATTCTCGATGTAACTTTCCGAAAACGAGGAGCCGTCAGAGCGCGGAAAACGTCCCAAACGAGATTCCAGTTGCCAGTGATCACGCAGCGACAGTCCAAAATAGCGTCTCAGAGCAAGCATAACACCGCTCTCATCTGCGCTAATCTCACCGTCGTTCGCCCATGCCGCAGTGAGCGCTGTTAGATAAGCGCCGATTTGCTGTCCCTCGAGGGTTAATGGATCCGGTAACTCCTCATCTGCGGCAGCTTGTAGCCTTGAGGCTAAATCCGACACACGGACCGACAGTTCATCCACAGAAAGCGAAAACCGATCGCTCTCAAGGAGGATTTCGAGAACCAATAATTGTCTGGCGATCCGTTCATCTCGGGGCAGTTCCGGTGCTAATAAAGCAGATGAAAGTGCATCCTCATCGCAAAACAGCTCCTGATCGCCGCGCAGGTGCTCACGCAGCTTCTCTGGGTCACGCTCCTTATGAGCCACCGCATAAATCGCCGTAGCAAGCCTCCGGAGCTGAGTAATCTGCTCAGTACCGTCGAGGCACTCATCAATCATAGGAATCGAATCAAATCGCGAGATCATTCATTACCTCTAACCATCGTTATTCGTACTGTCATTCGAACCATCGATAGACGTCAAGGCGCGCGCCGAATCGTGACACGCGTCCTCAGCCTCTTTGTGCTCCAAAAAGAAGAACCGCCCCGACAACATGATGGAGACGAGGCGGCTTTTAGCTCTGAAAACACACCGTTTTCAGGCTCTTATCTAGTGGAGGCGTCGGGAATTAATGGCGGGCTATAAACAGCTGATTAGACGATGATTAAATCCATATTTCCGCAGCGGTTACCGTCAAAGTTACCGTCGGGTGGGTGCTGCTAAAGGTTGAGCTGGTTTCAACACGCAGCGGCGATTGGACTAAGGGAAGTTGTAATGCCAGACACAACGTCCATTTCCATATTCGGAAAAGCGTTTGTCTGGATGTGAACCCCTAGAAGCGTAACGACTGCGCACATTGTAGTTTCGGTCTGCATCTGCACCGAAACCTCCGGCTTTGAACGTAGCCACCCTACACCCGTAATGGGGTTCAACAAGGAAACTTATTTCGTCGTTTGGACCACTTTGAGCATCGCGCCCGCTTGGTTTTCGAGCATCATCTGCGAGTATCCAGCAATCGTTCGCCTACTGCTGCTCAGCCTTTGAGACGAACGTGTTCCAGCGCATGAATGGGCTCGAACGATCAGAATCTACCGAATCAGAATTGAAAACCGAGTATCCTCAGCACAATTCCCACCTGGAGTCCGTTCTGTCCATGCCAAACGCGCAGTGTCTGCGTTCGAAACCCTTAGGTGCGCTGCGTACCTCTACTGCCCGGTGACATAAAAGCCACCCAGGCACATCTCGTCCGACGTGCCCTCACCCCATGCAACGGTTGTGGGCTCACGCACGACGCCACCGACGAGAGGCTGATTGCTCGCGGTATTGTCCCAGGTGCAGCCCATCCACAAGGCGTCGCCTGGGCTAAAGGTGACTGGGCTCGCTAAGGTGTATCGTCCCTGCCATGCAAAGTCCCAATCCGGCGTGTCGAGTAAGCACGACTTGCTCCCATCCGCGTGCTGGATTTCTGTACGCTGGGTTTTCCCAAGCTCGTGCATGTGATGGCCGGCGGTGTACAGGACAAGAGGCGCATCTTCAGCGAGCCCAAGCCTCTGCCGAGACCGCGCGACGAGTATCGAGTCAAAAGCGATCGTTGTGTCGTGGGCGACGTTTGCTTCCCCTGCGGGTATGGTCATCGCCTCGCCTCCGAAGCGACCGTTGGTCACCCAGCCTAAATCAACCGCCTGCATGACCGTCGCCTCCTTTTCGACGGAGTCGGTGGTGGCGATCTCAATGACCGACTGATCGGCTACTGGAGTGGAGCTGCTGGTGTTGTAATGCATTTGAGCGACGAGCATGGATCCGGGCTCAACCCGAATCCCCGTCCCAGCGGGGAATAAATTCGATCGCACGCCTGGAACCCAGAACCCAAGCTGCTCGGGTATTCTTGAGCCGCCACCAACGCCTACATTGCTCTGAGCGCTCGCTGGGATGGGCCCTCCGAAACACGTGTAGCCAGGCCCCTCTTCGGCGTCATCATACGCTTGGTACTGTGCCACCTGCTCGGGTCCGACGACGAAAACAATGACATGGTGCACGATGGCACGCTGGTCGGGCGTGACGCGGGTTCCGGTAACAAACCGTGTCTCAGTTGCTGGCCAAGGGAGGAGCTGACAACGGTGATCGTCCGGCTGAACGGTGGGCGTGTAAGGTTCGGGCAACTGCATGGAGAGGTCCGCCACGAAGGGTTCGAACTCGCCAGGGTTTAAAGGGGCGGGTTCATCCGCTGGGTCGCCCTCGAGTACGCCTCCGTCAAGCCACGCCAACAAAACGTCTTTTTCATTTGGAGTGAGGTCCATGTTGTCGAGATAACTGTTGCAATCATCAGCTGGTTGCCAAGGCGGCATCGTTCCGTTGACGATGGACGCGCGAACGGCACCCTTGAGAGCCGTCACCTGCTCATACGTCGTTAGGGGAAAGGGACCTATGTTCCCAGTCTGGTGACACGTCGCGCAGCGCGCATCGATGATCACCTTCGCATCAGCATAATAGGTGGGTACTGCGACGGTCTGATCAGATGGTTCTGAATCGCTGCACCCAAAGAAGGTCGCGTAGAGAAGTAACGTGCAGCAATAAGTTCTGCTTCTTAATCGATCGTTCAAGGTTCTTACTCCTCGCTAAAGCCTGTGCGCGCCGAAACACCAGCGGCAAAGGAAGATACCAAAGCCCAGCCCCCTTTTGGCGGGAAAACTGTAGAGAAGTGTTGCGCAGGCAGAAACGATCTACTGAACGGAGCTTGACCACACGGTAGCGACCGTTGCGCCGCCCAGAGACGAGGTGGTGATCACAACATGACCACCGTGTCGTTGCGTGATCCGGTCCACGATCGCCAGACCGAGACCGAGACCGCCGGTCTTGCGCGAGCGCTCGGCTTGCAGCCGAAAGAATGGAGCCATCACTTTCTCGCGCAGAGCCTCGGGAATGCCAGGACCATCATCGTGAACCGCCACACAAATTTGGTTTTTTTCCTTCGTGAGTTCGAGCAAAACCTTGTGATTGGCGTGCCGAATTGCGTTTCTAAGAAGGTTCTCGATCGCTCGCAGAAAGAGCCTTTTGTCCGCAAAGACATGGGTACCCAGTGCTATTTTGAGTTCCACATCGACGGCTCGATCGTCCGGGGCTTCATATCTGACCAATTCTGCGAGATCGGCGAGACCTAGGGTGGGATCGAAATTCTGACAATCGAGTTCGAGGTCATCGGATTGGACACAGCTCAAGAGTTCCGCCACGAGTTCGTCGAGCGCATCAAGTTCACGAGCCATCGCTTGAATCCGTTCGGTATGCCTCACCTCGGAACGACTCTCGAGCAGCTCCACATGAAAACGAAGCCGTGACAGAGGTGACCCGAGCTCATGGGAAACCGCCTGAACCAGTTCGTCGCGGCTTCTGATCAGAACCTCTACTCGCTCTGCCATGGCGTTGAAGCTCGCTGCGAGTTCGTCTGCCGGACCGTTATCGTCGTGGACGCGAACGCTCAGATCACCCACCGCAAGTGCCTGGTTCGCTCGTTCCACTTTACGGACCTTTCGGCTTAGACGAAACGCCACCGCCCCAGCGATGACCGGCAACAAAACGACCGCAAGAAGCAGTCCAATCGGGACCACGCCGCTTGGACGCATGGGATTGACCGGCCCCGCCGCCAAGGCGCCGCTCCCATCATCAAACACTAGGAAATACCACGAATGGCGCACTGACATACGGTATGCAATCCCCTGTCCAGGGACGCCCGGCCGTCCGATTCGACGCTCCAGATCATCAAGGGAGATCAACGCAAGGTCGACAGCAACGTGTTCGTGAAGCGAACGCAGACGCGCAGCCCGGTCTAATCTCGGCGTCTGCTCAAGGAGCTCGTAGGCGAGAAACACCCCACCACGTCGAACGTTGTCCTCGGTCCACGACTGGCTGCGTGCGTAAAGAATCAAAACCACAAATGTGACCGCCCAGCATGCAAGCACGCTGAGGACAACCAGACGCAACGACGAGCGCCTCATCGGCTCGCCAAGAGGTAGCCGACGGCGCGCACGGATTTGAGCCGGCTTGTGTCAAAACCGGCGCGCTGGAGTTTGCGCCGAATACGGCTCACGTGCACATCCAGACCGCGGTCGATGCCGTCGTACTCAATACCGATGATGCACGTGTAGAGCTTGTCGCGCGTGACCACCGTCCCAGCCTCTTTTACCAACATCGCAAGGATGTCGAACTCCATCGTGGTCAGCGGCACCCGCTTCCCATCGGTGTAAACACTGCCTGATCGGACGTCGACCCGAAGCGTTCCAATGTCGATGACCCCGTTGTGCTCGTCGCTGGATGGTGCGCGATCAACCTGGAGGCGGCGCAGTTGTGTGCCAATCCGCGCCAACAGAACACGCGGCTCAATCGGTTTGGTGACAAAGTCATCGGCACCGAGCTCCAAGCCGGCTACATGATCCGCTTCGCTTCGGCTCGCGGTGAGCATCAAAATAGCACCTGAATACGCCTCGCGTACCTGTCGACATACATCGAGACCACTCATCCCGGGCAGCATCAAGTCCAAGATCACCACGTGGGGCTGCGTCTCGATAATCGCCTCGACACCCGCATCGCCCGACGCCACACGGGAGGGTTCAAACCCATGCATGCTGAGGTACTCCTGGATCAACTCGGCGAGCGCGTCATCGTCTTCGACGAGGAGCAAACGCGCCTTGCCTTTGTGCTTCATTCCCATGGACAACTCTTAGCAGATACCGCGCACAAAGCGACCCACTCTACGATTCGCTACAAATGAAATGAAAAAGAAGAACCGCCCCGACAACATGATGGAGACGAGGCGGCTCTTCGCGCTGAAAACATAGGGTTTTCAGCAGACTAACTGGTGGAGGCGCCGGGAATTGAAGGCGGGCTATAAATAGCTGATTAGACAATGATTAAACACATCGTTAGGCAGCGGCTACCGTCAAAGCTACCGTCGGGTGGGTGCGGTTAGAAGGTCAGCTGGATTCAGCACGCAGCAGCTGTTCGACTACGGGAAGTTGTGATGCCAGACTCAACGACTCGAACGCCGAGTCGCAGCCCGAGGCCGTCTTCGGGCATCGGTGAGTACCCTCAACAATGATTTAGCGACTCGCCAACGGTCGAACCGCCTAAATCCAGCCTGGGCACCTTATGGATCTGCACCAACAATAACGACGCGTATGGTACGCGGGCTACCGGCGTAGTTTTCGATCCGAACGACCCCCTGCGTTACTTGATACACCCTAATTTTAGATGACGGAACTATTGCCAATCTGTCTGCGGTGCCCCGCTCCGGCGACGGCGAAACCTCGCCAGTGAGTGCCGATGTATCAATACGAATTCTACCAAAGCCACCTTGACCACCGGGGCGACCCCGTAGACCACCTTGTGTGAAGGCAGAGCCACCGGCTCCACCGGCTACAGACAGCGAGTTATTATTGAGGTTTACCGACTCTCCCCGAAGCCAAATACTACCTCCTGACCCGCCGCCGCCGCCACCGTTACCCCGACCTCCTTGCTCGCCTAAAGCGGTAATCGAGCCGGTAACGGAGATCGTCGGACCTACGATACGCACAGCACCACCACCTTTACCACCCTCGGCTGCCGTGAAACCAGCACGGGAGTTGTTTTCTGAACCACCACCACCACTTCCTCCTAAAAGTTCAGTAAGTAACTGCCCCCCATAAGTGGAACCTCCTGTTGTATTAGCACCATTTTGACCCCGGGTGCCGAATCCTCCACCAGCTCCAGACTGCGTTCGGCCACCAGCCCCTTGACCTCCTCCAGGTCCAGAACCGCTAGTTCCCCGCCAAGTCCCTCCGCTATGCCCGCCAGCTCGCCCCGGAGTTACAACCAAGCGACCAGCAATCTTCACCGGCTTCTGCGAACGAACATCAAGCGGCGAGCCACCTTGAACAGTAACAGTAACACCATTCGGAATACTGAAACTTTCAAAGTCATACTGACCACCGTTTAGAACCGCATCAACGGTTGGCGCATACACCCCATCACTACCATCACCACATGCCCCACATGTTGCGACATTATTACCAGTCGGCGATCTGACATCAAACCATGAATCACCATCACGAAACCAGGCTTGAACAGAGATGGGTGTGACGCCGGCACCGGTATCAATTTCCGTAAACGCGCCATCTGCTAGGTCAATAATACTTCTTCTGATTATATTCGTTCCCACTCCAGCGGGACCTTGAGCACCAGCAGGAC
>JBDQPD010000135.1:0-8463 GCA_040260805.1 Myxococcota bacterium
ACTTGTGGTCATGGAGACCCGCACCGCCGGACTGGACACGGACGCCGTCGCCGCGTTCGTCGAGAAGACCTGGGAGGACGAGATCGTCCCTCAGCTGACCGACTACATCGCCATCCCCAACAAGTCGCCGCTGTTCGACCCCGACTGGGCGGAGCACGGGTACATGGACCAGGCGGTCGAGCTGATGGAGCGCTGGGTTCAGTTGCATGGAAAAAAGGCAAGCAAGCGCTCGGCGCTTGATGACGCCTACGTGTTCATCGGCGAAGCCTTACAAGGTCAAAAGAAGCCTAAAAAAGCGATCCATGCCTTCCAAAAGGTTTACAAGATGGGGGCATCAAAAGCCGACATGTGGACCAAAGCGGTTTTTCGAATGGGTCAATGCTTTGAAACCTTGGGTGACAAAGCCGGCGCGCGAGCCTTTTATAAAATGGCGAGCGCTAAAGGCAGCGGTCACTTTGCTAAGAAGAGTGCCCAGCGGATCAAGCGACTTCGGTGAGCTGCCGCCCTTCGCTGTTGATGGCCGTCGCCCTGATGGGCTGCGATCAGCAACCGGCGTCTGATAGCCCATTTCGGCATTTCGAGTCCGTCGCTCAAACCACCAAGAAGTGGCTCGGGATTTCATCGCCTAGCGAGCGCTTAGACCTTGCGTCGTTGAGTCGAGTGGACGAGCTCGACGGCCGGCTACGGCGTCGGCTAGATCTGGTGCAAATGCACGGCGTGACGCAGCAGGACCTCAAAACCAACTTGCGCAAGCAAGTCGGTGAGAAGCGTTTTACCGAGCGCGTGCACGTCGGCGCGGTGGTCTTGTTTTCAAAGTCGCCGGACCGAGAGGTCGTTGGGGTGGCGGTCTACAGCCGAGATGGATTGGGCTGGACTGGCAAACCGGTGGACCATTTGAGGGTTCAATTGCTCGGTGAAAAGGGCTTTAAGGCTTTGGTGGCGGAGCTCAAATAGACACCCTGACCAAAACCGGCAGCATGTACGACGAAAAGCGGGGTGAGCACATACCCTTGGTTGCGCTACACTAAGGTGCGCAGATTGAACCTGGATACCTTAATGCAACGAAGCTTATACCTTCTCATCGCCTTTCTAGGCGCCTCATGTAGCCCCCAAGTCGACGCACCTTGCGCCGTCCAAGCGGACTGTTCTTCTGATCAGGTTTGCCAGGACGGTCAGTGCGCCGATGCCGCAGCGACCGATGCCGGAAGTCAATGTGTGAGCAGTCTCGATTGCACGGAGCCGGATACGCGCTGCCGGGAGGGGCAATGTGTCCCAATCGGTGGCGGTGGTGGAAACCCAGACCCCGCTGACGCAGGTCCGCCTGCTGAGGGTTGCGGTGACGGCCCGGCGTGCTCTGATCGTAGCCTGGGTGGTCGCCGGCTTGAACGTTGCGTTGAGGGTGAGTGTCGTCGCTCGTGTCTTAGCGACCGGATGTGCCCAGGCGACGCACCGATTTGTATCGAGGTCACTGACGAAACGGGTGACTCGGGACAGAGCTGCATGCCTGGCGAATGCGAGCGCACCAACGATTGCGATGAAGGCCAAGTCTGTGAATCAAGCCGCTGCCGTGACGCCACTTTTTGTGACGACGACTCCGACTGTGCCGACAATGAGTTGTGCAATGGCGAAGGCTACTGCCAAGAACGAGATGGCTGCCTCATCGATGATGATTGCGATGACAACGCAACCTGCAACGCGGGCTATTGCTTCGAAGCGGCGAGCTGCTCGGAGAATGATCCCTGCGCCGAAGGTTTCGATTGCGTGGCAGGTCGATGCGTTGAGGGGATTTGTCGCCGCAACGAAGACTGCACCAACGGGCAAATCTGCTCAGCAGGTGCTTGCGTAGAGCGTTCCGTGGTCGAGCCGCACCGCTTGGTCATTGTCACACCCTACGGGGTCTGCACGGGCGGCGGCGAGAATGCGTGTCGTCTGCCACTTGCTGTGGCGGCGAGCGCTCAGCTCACGGCGATGGCGCTGGATGTTAATGGTCGCGGCATCGGTGGCCAGGACTACCGTTGGAGTAGCGACGCTCCGAACAACGCGGCGATTACCGCGAACGGTCTCGTCACCGCAGTAGCTGCCGGTCAGGCTCGGATCGATGTGGCGATTGGTCAGTTGACCGCCGATCGGACCGTTCAGGTGGTGATCGAGCCGGCGCCACTGCGCGATGAGATCACTGTGCTCGATGAGCGTGGTCGTGGCCTGAGCGGGGCGCGTGTGGCGGTCAAGCAAGCGGGTGGCTGGCGTTATATTGATGGAACGACTGATGACTCCGGGCATCTCGCGCTCACTGGACTGCAAGGTGGTGCAGTCGACATTTCGGTGCTCGCTGAGGGCTACGAACAAACGATGCTCGTAGGCGGGTTGACCAAAGGCGCTGGAGCGCTCCGTGTGGTGCTGCCTTTGATGCGTGATCGATCCGCTCGAGCGGCAGGCTTTCGAGCGCGTGTCGACTTTAGCGACGTTCGAACTCAAGGCGACGGCCAGCTGTCTTTGAGTGGTGCGAGCGTTCCCGATATCTTGGCTTTTGATCTGCTCACCCTAGCCGGCGATACCTTTGCGGCCGAGCTTCAGATCCCTGGACAAGGTGCCACGTCGATTCCGATGCCCGGCGGCATCACTTTTACCGCCACGGTCTTTAACTTTCCGATCAACCTCAAAGACACGGCCTACGCTCGCGGCGCAGCGGGACTGCGCACCGCATGGTCCTTTGCCGGTAATGTCGATCCGATCGCCCTGTTTGGCAGATTCCAAGGGATCGAGAGTCCCAGCGATGCGGTCCTGTCGATCTTCCCGCTGCTCGGCGCCTTTGAGCACGGGCTAGTCGCCGGGTTACCCTTGTCCGAGCAGCCGCTGGTGGCCGATCAAGATGACCTTAACGGCAACGAGGACCGGGCTGAACTGGTGCCGGACTGGCAAAGCTTTGCGCTGACCGAGTTGCGTCCGAGCACGCGTCAAAACGGACGCACCGAATTGGTGGTCCCAGCCGCCAACGGAGCCGATGGAAGCATCCTGACCGGCGGTGTGTTTCATCCGGGCACCGGCTTTACTCCGCTGGGAATGTCAGCTCACCAAGGCGCAGGCGCTGCAGACCTGCCGTTTGTGGTCGCGCCAGTGTACGGCGGTTTAGAAGGTCATGACTATATTTTCGCAGTGCTCGCTTTGTCGAATGATGGAAACGGCGTGCGGGCGCAGATGCGACGCAGCCCCCGTTTGGATAATCGCCAAAGTTTTGCAGCTCATCTGCGCTTGCCGGTTCTCGAGCTTGGCAACACGCCTGATAGCTTGGCTGTTGACCAGTCGAGCGGTGCGCAGATCGTTCGCTTGGTCTCGACGGGCCGTGATGGCGCCTTGCGCGTGTACGCAGCTCCGCAGGGCAACGCCTCGCTTCAAATCGATGCGGCGCCGGGTCCGAATGGCGCTCAGCAGCGTATGGGCTCGGGCGCAGTCGAGTTGATCAGCTTGAGCGGGTTGCCGCAGGGCTCCGCTGTCGCTCACCTAAGCAGCGGACAGGGCATGGTGTTCTCCTCACTGGGCATGCATGCAACCGGCTTTGCTCGGGTCCGCTTTAGTCGCTAAAGCATAGCGATCAAACAGCGGATCAAAATGCGCAGCGAACTGCCGGGTTTAGCCGAATCGATGTGCATCCATTTTCGCAGCAAAAAGATGTTGTTTGCGGTGCAGGGCGTGCCTAGGTTGCAGCCGTCGCAGAGCCGACGTCTAAAGGAGAAAAAGATGAGCGTTCAAGACAAAGTAATCGAAATTATCGCAGACCAACTGGGTGTGACCGTCGCCGAAGTGACGCCGGACAAGACCTTTGACGAGCTCGGCGCTGACAGCCTCGCTGTGGTCGAGTTGGTGATGGCTTTTGAAGACGAGTTCGATGTCGAAGTCGAAGAGTCACAAGCCAGCGAACTCAAAACGGTCAAGGCTGCGATCGACTTTCTTAACGGTCTGACCAGCTAGTTCGTAGCCCCGAACGGGGTGATCGGAAGGAGCGACCGCCATGAAGAAAGTGGTCGTGACAGGGGTAGGTATTGTCTCGCCTCTGGGCATTGGAAAAGAAGCAAACTGGGACGGTGTAACGTCTGGGCGGTCAGGTATCGCTCCGATCTCGCTGTTTGAGCCTGATGAGAACTTGATCACCAAGTTCGCTGGCGTGATCCCCGGTTTTGATGCGAGCCAATGGCTGTCCAAGCCTGAAGCTCGTCGCTACGATCGTTTCTTGCATGTGGCACTCGCTGCCGGGCTTGAAGCGGTTGAAGACTCGGGCCTGACCATCGATGACAGCAACGCTCAGCGCGTGGCGACCATCCTTGGCGTGGGCTTGGGCGGCATGCCCTTCCTAGAAGATACGATCAGCGCGCGCATCGCCACGCGCAAGCTGCGCCGCGTGTCGCCCTTCTTCATTCCAGGGTTGATCGCCAACATGGCGCCTGGGTTGCTGAGCATCTACACCGGTGCGCGCGGTGAGAGCTGGACGGCGACCTCTGCGTGCGCGTCGGCAAACCACGCCATCGGCGCAAGCCTGCGGGCGCTGCGGAGCGGCGCGTGTGATGTGGCGCTGACCGGCGGTGCAGAAGCGGTGGTGTGTCACACGACGATCGCAGGGTTCAACGCCATGAAGGCTTTGAGCACGCGCAACGACGACCCGAGCACCGCGTCGCGACCCTTTGATGTGGATCGCGATGGCTTTGTCTTGGGTGAGGGAGCGGCTGTGCTCGTGCTCGAAACCGAAGAGCACGCACAAGCTCGTGGCGCGACGGTCTATGCTGAGGTCGCTGGCTTTGGTGCGACGGCCGACGCACATCACATTACGGCGCCCCGTCCGGATGGCGACGGCGCGGTTCAAGCGATGGCGATGGCGCTCGCTGACGGTGGCTTAGCCAATGAGCAAGTTGGCTACATCAACGCGCACGGCACCTCGACGCCGGCGAACGATCGGATGGAGACAGCGGCTATTCGTGCCCTGTTCGGAGATCACGCTGAGCGGTTGGCGGTCAGCTCGACCAAGAGCATGACCGGCCACTTGCTCGGCGCGGCTGCTGCCGTTGAGGCTGTGTTTAGTATTATGGCACTGCAGCAGGGTATTTTGCCGCCAACCATCAATCAGTTCACTAGTGATCCGGAGTGTGATCTCGATTACATTCCGCATGTGGCGCGCCAAGCCGAGGTCGAAGTGGCCTTATCGAACAGCCTGGGCTTCGGTGGAACGAACGCTGCGGTTGCGTTTAGAAGCGCCCGATAGCAAAGGGCTTGGGCGAGGAGTTGTCCATGTCCAAGGGTACTGTTCATTTCGCTTCAGATCATGCCGCTGTCGAGCTGCGTCAGGCGCTGATCGCCTGCGCTGAAGAGGCTGGTTTTACAGCGCTCGACCACGGTCCGCAGACCACTGATTCCGTCGATTATCCCGATCAGGCTGCCTTGATAGCAGATGCGGTTCGAGCCAGCTCGGACGACCTCGCTGTGCTGGTGTGCGGAACCGGAATCGGCATGAGCATGGTTGCGAATCGTTACGATCATCTGCGTGCCGCGGCGGTCAGTGATGTCTTCTCGGCTGCGGCGACGCGCGCCCACAACAACGCCAACGTTTTATGTATGGGTGCTCGGACGCTTGGCGTCGGGCTTGCCTGCGAAATTTTGACCACCTTCTTATCGACCTCCTTTGAAGGAGGACGTCACCAGCGCCGAGTCGGAAAATTCCCGACCGGTTGCGCCTAGGAATTATCATGTCCGAATTGCGTGTTGTGGATCCTGAAATTGCTCAAGCCGTTGCTGCTGAGGTTCAGCGTCAACAAGAGGGCATTGAGCTGATCGCTAGTGAGAATTTTGTCTCGCCCGCTTTGCTCGAAACGGTCGGCTCTGTTTTGACCAACAAATACGCAGAAGGTTATCCAGGGCGTCGCTATTACGGTGGCTGTGTGCACGTGGATGAGGTCGAGCGTCTCGCGATCGATCGAGCCAAATCGCTCTTCGGTGCGGAGGCAGCAAACGTGCAGCCGCACTCAGGCTCCGGCGCGAACATGGCGGTCTACATGGCGGAACTCTCTCCGGGCGATACCGTTCTCGCCATGAGCTTGGACGATGGCGGCCATCTCACCCATGGCTCACCAGTGAACTTTAGTGGGCGACTCTATAATTTTCATGCTTACGGCGTCGATAAAACGACGGGCTTGATCGATTACGATGCGATCGCCGAGCAGGCGCGGCAGACCCAACCCAAAATGATCGTCGCAGGAGCCAGCGCCTACAGCCGAGTTCTGGACTTTGAACGCTTTCGCAGCATCGCTGATGAGGTCGGTGCGGTCTTGCTTGTGGATATGGCGCATATCGCCGGCCTGGTCGCTTCGGGGCATCATCCTAGCCCGGTCCCTCATGCCGATTATGTGACCACGACCACCCACAAGACCTTACGCGGGCCTCGTGGCGGGATGATCCTGATGAAGCAAGAGCGAGCCAAGAAGGTCAACTCGCGTATCTTTCCGGGGATCCAAGGTGGTCCCTTGATGCATGTCATCGCCGCCAAAGCGGTTGCGCTCAAAGAAGCGGCGTCGCCTGATTTTGTGCGCTACTGCGAGCAGGTCATCGCCAACGCTCGCGCCTTGGCGAAAACCTTGATTGAAGAGGGGCTCGATGTGGTGAGCGGTGGAACCGACAACCACCTCTTGATGCTCGATGTTCGGTCAGCCGGTTTGACGGGGAAGGTCGCGGAGAGCGTCCTCCAGTTGGCCGATATCACCACCAATAAAAATATGATCCCTGGCGATCCTGAGTCGCCTTTTGTGACCTCCGGCTTGCGCTTGGGTTCGCCGGCGATGACTTCACGAGGCTTTGGGGAGTCTGAATTTGTTCAGATCGGCCACTGGATCAGTCGCTTGCTGCGAGCCCCTGAGAGCCAGGAAACAGCGGGTTTGGTGCGCGCCGAGGTCAACGCCTTGTGTCGTCAATTTCCACTTCCCTACTGAAATACTGCGAGGCCACTTCAATTGTTGATCGGCCCTGAGGTAAGAGGTCTGCGCCATTCGCGTTGGGGCAGGTTTATGATTGAAGGCCGTGGGACGATTTTAGTCGTTGATGATGACTCGGTGTTGCGGCGACTTTTAGCGACCGTACTCAAGCTGCGTGGCTTTGATGTGCTCGTGGCAGAAGATGGCGTGCAAGCCCTCGAGGTGCTGGGTCAAAACCAACAAGCTATCGACTTGGTGCTTGCCGATATTATCATGCCTCAGATGGACGGCTGGAGTCTGCTTGAAGAGGTTCAAGCCCTGTACCCAGAGCTTCCGGTGATTTTGCTGACCCTGATCGAGGAGGCAAAACCGACCACCGAACGAGCAGAGGCGATGGGTGCTGCTGCTTGCTTGTTTAAACCGATTGATCCCGTCAGCCTGATGAGCGGTGTTGACCAGGTCTTAGGTGCCGCCTGAGCAGATTTCATGAGTGATCTCACAATGGACGGATCTGACGCATTCGATCAGGCCGCCATGACCGCTGCACTCCGTGCCGCAGTCGTTGGCTTGGGTGCTGCATCGCCCAACCCTGCCGTCGGGGCGGTGATCGCGATCCAAAAGCAGATCGTCGCCTCCGGTGGCCACCGACGAGTCGGTGAACAGCATGCTGAGGTGGTTGCGCTCAGCGCCGCCGGCTCACGCGCTGTGGGAGCGACGGCGTATGTGACTCTTGAGCCATGCAGTCACGTCGGGCGTCAGCCGGCGTGCACTGAGGGTTTGATTAAAGCTGGCATCGCCGAGGTCGTGTACGGGATCGATGACCCCGATCAGCGCGTCGCAGGGCGGGGTGCCGCACAGCTGAGCCGTGCTGGCGTTAAGGTCCGCTCGGGTTTGATGGCGGAGTCCTGTCGCGCGCTCAATCCAGGTTACCTTCACCGACAACGCACAGGTCGCGCTCGGTTGGTGCTCAAAACGGCGACCACGCTCGATGGCGCCGTCGCGACATCGAGCGGTCAGAGCCAATGGATTACCGGCGCCCCAGCGCGTCGCTTTGTTCATGAGTTGCGCGCGCGAATGGCTGCGGTGATGGTGGGAGCGGGCACTGCGCGTGCTGACGCCTGCCAGCTCAACGTTCGCTTAGACGACCCGAAACCTTGGTGGTTTGAGGGGGCGTTTGCACCGCATCGGATGGTGGTGAGCGGTCGCGGTGATTGCCCTGCGCCGACGGGGGTTGGTGCAGACCGTTGGCTCATAGGTGGTTCGGGTTTGACCGCTGGCTTTGATCGTCACGTGGCTCTAGCAGAAGACTGGACGAGTACCCTGACTGAGTTAGCTGGTCACGGGATCAACGAGGTCCTGTGTGAGGGCGGGGCTGGCCTGGCGAGCAGTCTACTGCAAGCCGGCGTCGTCGATGAATGGATCCAGATGGTGGCGCCCATGACGCTCAGAGGCTCAGGTCTACCGGCGGTCACTGGAGTAGGGGTTCAAGCGCTCGAGCATGCGCAACGCGGTGTGC
>JBDQPD010000155.1:0-6497 GCA_040260805.1 Myxococcota bacterium
ATCCAAGATAATGGCGTTCTAAGCGCCCAAACTGCTCGAGATGAAGTCCGTTTGAGCTTGGTTTTGAGCGCCTTTTGGAAGGCCTCCAAATCATCGGCATAGCAGGCGCGCCCGCCGTGGGTCGCCGCTGAAAATCCGGTCTGACTCAGCTGCACCTCAGGCAGGTTGGGCAGCAAGGGAACAAATTGGCGCCCAGAAGCGCCCTCGCCATCAGCGGTCAGCAGAATCGATAAGCTTGCGAACCAGAACATGGCATCGAGGTAGGACGAGCGATCGCCAAGGGACAAGCGCGCAGTTAAACCTTCTGTGGCCGTAAAATCAGGTCTTTAGGCCGGCAGACTTTCAGCGACTTGAGCGTAAACCCTGAGAAAATAAAATTTTGAGTAAAGGCCGGGCCGGCCGCGTGACGATCGCCGGAAAGGACGCAGAGCACTTAGATTCAAGAGGGAAGGCCTTAGTGATTATGGAGCGCAGTACCGAGACCAGAGCAACGCTTAGTCAAGCCAATGGACCATGGCGGATTCGACGATTTTTCACGAAAGCCGGCGAATCGGTTTGGGATACAGTCACCTGGATACGTCGCGAGGCGAAGGTGACTGGGATGAGTGGGGAAACCATCTTTTGCCAAAAGGATGTCGAGTTTCCAGAACAGTGGTCTCAAACTGCGGTCAACGTGGTCACCAACAAGTATTTCCGTGGCGCGCTCGATAGCCCGGAGCGCGAGTATTCGGTCAAGCAGCTGATCGGTCGAGTGGCGAACACCGCTGCCGATTGGGGCATCGACGCCGGCTATTTCAAAGACGCTGAAGAGGGCGAGATCTTCCGAGACGAGCTCACGTGGATTTTGCTCCACCAGCACGCCGCCTTTAACAGCCCGGTTTGGTTCAACATGGGCGTTGAAGAGCGTCCGCAAGTCAGCGCCTGCTTTATCAATGAAGTGAAAGACACCATGGGCGACATCATGGATTTGGCAAAGACCGAAGCCATGTTGTTTAAGTACGGCTCGGGCGCAGGGTGCAACCTCAGCTCGATCCGCTCATCTCGAGAATTTCTCAAAGGCGGCGGCGAGGCGAGCGGTCCCGTGAGCTTCATGCGTGGCTACGACGCCTTTGCTGGCGTGATCAAAAGCGGCGGCAAAACCCGCCGTGCGGCGAAGATGGTGATGCTTGATTCCGATCACCCCGATATTTTGGAATTTATTCGCTGCAAGAAGGAAGAAGAGCAGAAAGCGTGGGCCTTGATCGATGCTGGCTATGACGGCGGGTTCAACGTGCCCGGTGGCGCTTATGATTCGGTCTTCTTCCAGAACGCAAACCACTCGGTGCGGGTTTCTGATGAGTTCATGCAAGCCGTGGTTGATGGAACCAGTTACAGCACAAAATCAGTTCAAGATGGATCGCCTGTCGAAGAGCTAAACGCTCGCGACACGTTGATGGAAATCGCCGAAGGGACTCACGTCTGCGGAGACCCTGGGGTGCAGTACGACACCACCATCAACGACTGGCATACCTGCTCAAATACCGACCGTATTTATGGATCGAACCCATGCTCTGAGTACATGTTCTTGAATTCGACAGCCTGTAATCTGGCGAGCCTGAACCTGATGAAGTTTCGTCAGGCTGATGGAAGCTTTGACGTCGACGCTTTTGAGCATGCGGCTGAGGTCGTCTTCATGGCGCAAGAGGTCTTTGTCGATGCGGCGAGTTATCCGACGCCCTTGATCGGCGAGAACAGCCGTAAGTATCGCCCGATTGGCTTGGGTTATGCGAACCTTGGCGCGCTGCTGATGAGCAAGGGGATGGCTTATGATTCGGATCAAGGCCGGGCTTATGCCGGCGCCATCACGGCGTTGATGTGCGGCTCAGGCTACCGGACGTCTGCTCGAATCGCCGAGCGCATGGGCGCCTTTGAAGGCTTTGACTTCAACGCCGAGCCGACCATGGATGTGATGCGTAAGCATCGCGCAGCGGTCGACGGTATCGATCTAGCTTATGCACCCTCGGACTTGGTCGCAGCGGCGAAAGTCGCTTGGGATGAGGTGGTGGTTAAAGGCGAGAAGACCGGGCTTCGTAATGCCCAAGCCTCCGTCCTAGCACCGACGGGTACCATCGCGTTTATGATGGACTGTGACACCACCGGTGTTGAGCCAGATATCGCCTTGGTCAAATACAAGAAGCTGGTCGGCGGCGGTCTGATGAAACTGGTCAACGGCACGGTTCAAATGGCGCTCGAAGAGCTCGGATACAGCAGCGATGAGATCGGCAGGATCAATGCGCACATCGACGCTACGGACACCATCGAGGGTGCTAAGGATCTCAAAGACGAGCATCTAGCCATCTTTGATTGTGCCTTCAAAGCAGCGAATGGCGAGCGAAGCATTAGCCCTGAAGGTCATTTGCGTATGATGGGTGCTGCTCAGCCCTTCTTATCCGGGGCCATCTCCAAGACCGTGAACATGCCAGAAGATTGCACGGTCGATCAGATCTTCGATGCGTACGTCGAAGCGTGGCGCTTGGGGATTAAAGCGGTGGCGATCTACCGTGATAATTCCAAGCGCACTCAGCCGCTCAACACCAGCGCATCGCAAGAAGAGACCAAGGTCGAAGAAGAGGTTCGCCAGGTCACTAGACTCAAGCGACGTCGCCTTGCGGATACGCGCAACTCGATCACCCACAAGTTCAGCATCGGCGGCAATGAGGGATACCTGACCGTCGGTCTCTACGAAGACGGCACGCCAGGTGAGGTCTTTACCGTGATGGCTAAAGAGGGCTCGGTGGTTTCGGGTTTGATTGACGGGTTCTCAACGATGACCAGTTTAGCGCTGCAGTACGGCGTGCCGCTTGAGGTCATGGTTCGCAAGTTTAGTCACACGCGCTTCGAGCCAAGTGGTTTCACCGGAAACCGAGAAATTCCGATGGCTAAATCGGTGCTCGATTACATGTTCCGCTGGCTCGATAAACAGTTCCATGCGCCTGCACCTGCTGAAGAAAAGGCGATCCAGCAGGATCTGCCCGGCACTGCGCCTGAATCGCTTCAGTTGAAACTCAAGGCGAGTGGCGAAGCTGCCACCGGACCTCTGTGCAGTATGGGATGTGGACCGACGGTGCCGAATGGTGGGTGTTACATCTGCCCAAGTTGCGGTTCGACGACGGGTTGTGGCTGATTACCTCTAGTCCGAATCAGACGGTCGCTTGCGGCCTTGTTTGGTTTGAGCGCGTTGGCGCTTCCCTTCAAGCCGGCGTTCTTTTGAGCGTCGGCTTGGTTTGGTTTTACGCCGTGGCTTGTCCACTTTGAGCGCGTCGATCAGCAGCCCGGCCAGGCGCTCACGGGCCTCTTCTCGATTACGGTGCTGGCTCCGATGAGTATCGACGTGAACCTGCACCTCGCCGTCGAGGGTGAGTCGACTTGCCAGTCGCGAGGTCAGCCGCGCTTTGAGCCCTGGCCCGAGCGCTTCGCTCTGGACCAGATTCCAGCTCAAGGTCACCCGAGACTCGGTCTTGTTGGCGTGCTGACCGCCGGGTCCTCCGCTCAGACTGGTCTGTTCTTTGAGTTCGGTCGCTGGAATGAATCGGTTGGCGCCGAGGTGAAGTCCGTCGCGTCCCATGGTCAGTAGGTAATAAACTCGGCAAAGGCGACCGCTAGAGGCCCCAAAACGGTCCCTAGACCAACCCCGAGAAGCACATCAAAGGGGAAGTGAACCCCCAGATAGATTCGGCTCAGCGCAATCGCCATCCCCAAGCAATAAAGCGGGGTCGCAACGTTTGGATACAAGACCGCAACCGCCGTGACGATGGTCATCGCCTGCGTGCTGTGACCCGACGGGAACGAATTACCGAACGGTTCGTCAATTAAGCGGCGGTCCAAGCCCGCTTCAAAAGGGCGAGGGCGTTGCACCGCAAACTTCAAAAGATTGGTCGAGGCGACCGACAAAATCCCGCCAAGCACCATAATCCAAGCGAGCTGCTGTCCCGCGGGCCCTGAGAAGGCACAGACGATGCCCAGAATCACCCAGGCTCGGGTATCGCCTAAGCCAGTAATCCACTCGACCAGGTTGGTCAGTCGTGCGGGACGAAATGCAGTACAGGCGCGAAACAATGCCCGATCGGCCCGGATGAGGTGACCGAGAACGTCTTTGCGTTCATGGGGCGCTGTGGGCTCGACCATCGTCGTCTAGATATTCATCCCGCCGTCGAGCTCAAGGCAACGACCAGTAAAGAAGTCGTTTTCGAAGATGAACTTGACGGCGGCGTGAACCTCTTTGGGATCGGCAAATCGACCCAGCGGCACCATGCGACTCAGCCCGGCGCGAGCCTTCTCAGGCATCTGCAGCAGGATCGGGGTATCGACCGGTCCCGGGGCGATGGCGCCCGTTCGGATGCCGTAACGGCTGAGTTCTTGGCTCCAAAGTTTGGTCATCGCCACTAAGCCCGCTTTGGCTGCGCTGTAGTTCGTTTGTCCCGGGTTCCCTTTACGACTGATCGAGCTGATGTTGATCATGCACGCCGGCGCGACCTCATTTTGAGCCGCTCGGGTCGCAAACTCCCTTGCGCACAGGAACGGTCCGGTGAGGTTGACGTCGATGACCTGCTGCCACTTTTTCATGCTCAGATTGCTGATCTCACCGGTCTCTCGGTCCTTCTTGATCAGCAACCCATCTCGAATGATCCCGGCGTTGTTCACCAAACCATTGACTGAGCCCATGTGCTTGTACGCCATATCAAACAGGTTCGCGACGCTGGCTTCGTCGGCGACGTTGCACTCGACGCCAAACACCGCGCCGCCCGATGCATCCGTCAATTCCTGGAGCGCTTCGGTGTTGACATCGGCGGCCACGACTTGAGCGCCTTCGGCTGCGAGCTCGAGAGAGAAGGTGCGTCCCATTCCTGAGGCTCCACCGGTTACGATTACTTTGAGGTCTTCGATGCGCATGGCTTAGCTCCTGATCCAAGTCGTTGGTCACGCCGCTACCGCAAAGCGTTCCGTCTGCCCATAGGGATTCAATTAGCGGTGGGTTAAATCGAGCGACGGTTTGTTGTGGATTCGACGGAAAAGTAGGTCATATCAGTCGTTTAGCGGGGTGGGGTTTGGCCTTTTGTGCGGGGGGATAGTCTGGTATACTTCGGCCGATAGCGGGTGCGCGGATGCATCCGTGAGTAAATAGATCAAGGATGATGGCATGAAGATTCAGTCCCCAGCTTCAGCTCTAAACTCCAAGCAGGTCGCTCAGACGCAAGAGCGTATGAACAGCCTGTTCGACAAAATCAGTTCGGGTGCGCGGATCACCAAGGCAGCGGATGACGCCGCGAGTCTCGCTCTGTCCGCCGCCATGGAAGGCAAGCTCACGGAGCTGCGAGCGACCCGGCAAAACGCGAACGAGGCGGACAGCCTCTTACAGGTCGCCGACGCCGGGCTTGAACAAGCCGCTGATATTGTTGGTCGAATGCGTGAGCTTGCGATCAACACCACGAACTCGACACGCTCCGATGCAGATCGCGTCGCAGCGCAGGTCGAGTACGAAGGCTTGAAGAGCCAACTCAACGATTTGGCGTCAGGAACGGATTTCAACGAGCGCTCAGTGCTCGATGGAGCCCAGAGTTTTAGCTTTCAGATCGGCTCTGAGGCAGGTCTCATGGAAGTCAGCACCGACCAAGGGGTCAGCGCTGCCGACCTTGGCGTCGACGCCGGTGATTTAAGCACTCAAGCTGGTGCCCAAGCTGCCTTGGCTTCGCTGGAAGACGCCGCCGCCAAGGTGACCGAATCCCGCAGCCGGATCGGCGCAGGCTCCTCGCAGCTACGCTCGGTCAGCTCGGCGATTGAGTCAGCCGTTGAAAATACGGTGGCGGCGAACAGCGAGCTTCGCGATCTGGACATGGCTTCGGCGCTCTCGGCGCAAGCTCGTGAGTCGATTTTGCAGCAAAGCAGCATCGCAATTTTGATCCAGGCAAACGCTCAACCGCAAGCGGCGCTAAGCTTGATTGGCTAATCAGCGACCGCGACAATCGGTGAGTTGAGCGGCGAGCCAAGTGCTCGCCGCTTCACATTTTTATCATCTCAAGCTGCGTTTGTGCGTAAAGGCGTGGTGCTTGAAGGAGCTGAAGTCATGAAGAAGATGGGCGCTGATGACCTGCGTAAAACCTTTTTAGAGTTCTTTGCGGCTCAAGATCATAAGCTTGAGCGATCGGCGCCTTTAGTTCCTCAGGGCGATGCAACCTTGCTCTTCGTCAACGCCGGTATGGTCCCTTTTAAGGAGATCTTCACCGGAAGGCAGAGTCGGCCGACCCAGCGCGCCACCTCATCCCAGAAATGCGTTCGCGCCGGCGGTAAGCACAACGACCTTGAGAACGTGGGTGTCACCCATCGCCCAAAAGTTGTCTTCATCGCCGCAGCGCAAAATGCGGTCAGCAGGAATTCCGATCTCGTCAGCCCAGATCGAATGGGCCTCGTCGTCGCTGTCGTGAATCGTAATCCAGAGCCGGTCTTTTGGGAGCCCAAGTTCG
>JBDQPD010000066.1:0-18061 GCA_040260805.1 Myxococcota bacterium
CTCGATCAGAGGCTTATTGTTGAGCCAAACACGGCGCTCATCGCCGCCTCGCAAGCTCAGTCGTGCCGGCTCTTTGATTCTGAAAGCGGCGACCAAATGCTGGCATCGCTGCCTTGTCGGGAAGGTCCAGTCTTGAGGGTAGATCAACGACTTCCCGCGAGCCCTATGGATGGTGCGCCAAGGACGCTCGCCCAAAGGAGTGGCAACCAGCGCTTTGGGGTCGAACTTACGCTGGGGTGGGTCGACACGCGCCAAAGCTGCGCCGCGACTGCTCTCGAATCCGGACACCATCAACCAAGAACCGATCTCCCCCTCCGACGCAGGGTCCCGGTAGTGGTTCAGCCAGACGCGTTCCAGCGACCGTCGTGTGGCACCAGGCGCTATACCGGCGACCGTCGCCTCATCATGAACCGCTAGAGCAGCGATTAGCTGGCGAGCGGTGACCGCGTCGAGAAGCTGGGCGGGAGGCGAAAAGTAACGCAGTAGCACCGCAACATCCTCGGTGCGACTGCGACGAATTGCTTGGGTCAGCGTGTTCATCCACGGCTTGATCGTCCCGACACGGCTTGCTGCTGCTAGGGCTGTAATGTCTTCATAAAGACAGCGCTCCCAGCCCTGCGGGCAGTCGAGCGGTTCGGCCGGCGGAACCGACGCTGTCGGCATGTGGGCGCAGCCGACGAAAAACAAAAAGAGCCCGCTGAGCAGGCTCCTTCCGTCATGAATGAGCACCCGACTCACTGCTCGGTCTCGCTGGCGTCGGTGAATTCTGCGTCGACGACGTTGTCATCGCCACCCTCAGGCGCTCCGGGCTGTTCGCCCTGGCTGTAGAGCTCTTCCGCCATCTTGCCGGCTGCAGTCATCAGACTATTGACCGCCGCTTCAAGCGTCTCGGTCTCTTCCACATCGAGCACCGCTTTAGCGTTGTCGAGCTCTTTAGCGACACTGGTCACCGTGTCCTCAGCGAGCTTCTCCTTGTTCTCTTCCAAGGTCTTACCGACCTGATAGACCTGAGAATCAAGCTGATTGCGTAACTCCACGCGCTTGCGCAGCGCTTCATCTTCTTCGGCGTGTGCGGCAGCTTCACCGACCATCCGCTCGATGTCATCGTCTTCAAGCGTTGAGGAGTTCGTGATCGTTACGTTTTGCTCTTTACCGGTCGCCTTGTCGCGAGCCGAAACACTCAACACGCCGTTGACGTCGATATCGAAGGTCACCTCGATCTGCGGAACGCCGCGCGGCGCAGGTGGGATACCGTCAAGGTTGAAGCGAGCGAGGACGCGGTTGTCCTTCGCCATCTTACGCTCCCCTTGAAGCACCACCACCTCCACCGACGGTTGCTGGTCAGCTGCCGTCGAGAAGACCTCTGACTTCTTGACCGGCACCGTGGTGTTACGGCTGATCAAAACCGTGCTGACACCGCCGAGGGTTTCTAATCCCAGGCTCAGCGGGGTCACATCGAGCAAGACCATGTTTTTCACGTCGCCCGAGAGGATACCCGCTTGGACAGCCGCACCCATAGCGACCACTTCGTCGGGATTGACCGAGCGGTTTGGTTCTTTACCGAAGAAACTTTTGACCTTGTCTTGAACCATCGGGATCCGAGTCGAGCCACCGACCAAGATCACCTGATCGATCTCGCCAGTCCCGAGGTTGGCGTCCCGAAGCGCTTTTTGACAGGGCTCCATGGTGCGCTCGATCAAGCCACCGATGAGCTGCTCGAAGTGCGAGCGGTTCAGGTCGACATTGAGGTGCAAAGGCTCAGTGCCTCGTGCGAACAAGAAGGGTAGGTTGATGTTGGTTTCAAAGGCGCTCGAGAGCTCGATTTTTGCCTTCTCTGCTGCTTCCCGAAGGCGCTGCATCACCATCTTGTCACCGCTGACATCCACGTCGTGGTCTGCTTTGAACTGGGCTAAGAGCCAGGTCACCACTGCGTCATCAATATCATCGCCGCCGAGCGCCGTGTCGCCGTTGGTGCTGACCACCTCGACGACGCCATCACCTACATCGAGAATCGAGACGTCAAAGGTGCCACCACCGAAGTCGTAGACCGCAACCTTGTGGTCTTCTTCTTTGTCGATTCCGTAAGCTAAGGCAGCAGCGGTCGGCTCGTTGAGAATACGGCGAATGTTCAAGCCGGCAATCTTACCAGCGTTTTGAGTCGCTTTGCGCTGCGAGTCATTAAAGTAGGCGGGTACCGTAACGACCGCGTCCGTGACCTCTTCGCCCAAGGCCGCTTCGGCAGCGCTCTTGAGCTTTTGAAGCACCTTGGCGCTGATCTCCTCAGCAGCCCACTTTTTACCCGCAGCGTCGAATCGAACCGAATCGTTCTCACCGGCAACCACATTGTAGCTGACGTGATCTTTGATCCGCTCAACCTCAGCGAGCCGCTTGCCGATAAAGCGTTTGACGCTGCTGAAGGTATTTTCGGGGTTGGTCACCGCCTGACGACGGGCCACCTGGCCGACCAGCGTTTTACCCTCTTTATCAAAGGCAACCACGGAGGGTGTCGTGCGCGACCCCTCTTGATTGACCAAAACTTCAGGCTCGTTACCTGAAAGCACTGAAACCACCGAATTCGTGGTGCCTAAATCGATGCCGACGATTTTGCCCATCTTGATTGCCTCTTTTCCCTGCCGCTCAAAGCGGTAAATGGTTGTTTACTCGATATATTATGTGCCCGGAAGGGGCACTCGAACGCAAAGTAATCACGCAAAACCCGTTGTCAAGTGCCAGGCAAAAGCCCATGGGTGCTTTCGAATCGGATAAGCCGAGCGAAGGAGACCGACGTGGAAGGTGCTTTAGCAGCCCTGCGTTCGAGCGCGACGCTGGGTAGTCTCTCCGACGCTGCATTGACCGCTTTAGCGGCAAAGATGAGGCGTCTGCAGGTCGCTCGAAACAGCGTGATCTTCTCGTATCAAGACGAAGGTGATGCGGTTTATCTGGTCGTTGAAGGCCGGGTAAAGGTTCATCTTCATGACGAGGAGGGCCGCGAACTCATTCTTGCGGATCTGGGTGCCTCAGCCGTATTTGGTGAGATGTCCTTGCTTGATGACTGCCCTCGCTCGGCGACGGTGACCGCCTCCGAGACCTGCTTGCTTGCCACCTTGAGCCGCGCCGCGATGATGGAGGTCATCCAGGAGCACCCTGAGGTTGCGATGGCCTTTCTTCAGCTGCTGAGCCGGCGCCTTCGGGAAGCCGACCAGGTGATCTTTGATCTCGCCTTGCGCGACGTCGTTGAGCGTCTCGCCCGGATGCTGCTCTCGGCTGCTGTCCCTCATCCCACCGATTCGGAATGGATGATTGTCGATGGCTTGCCGTCCCAGAGCGAGATCGCTGCTCGAGTCGGGGCGAGCCGCGAGACCATTTCACGTACATTTGCTCACTTCCGCCGGATTGGCCTATTAGCCATCGAAAACCGTTCCACCATCCTAACGGGTGCATTTATTGATCGATTCGATCATTTGATCGGAGGATAACCATGTCTGATTTTGACGACAACGGGTTCCCCAGAATTATTAAGTCTTCGAAGGGCGGCTCGGGCCGTTCAGGTGGCGGCCCTCAGCTGCCCACCGATTTTCCTGAGTTCGATCCAGAGCAGACAGGGCGCTTTGCTTTGTACGGTCTCCTTGCCGCGATTCTAGCGTGGGGCGTCTGGAGCACCTACTTCCAGGTGGGTACTGACGAGGATGCGGTGGTGCTGCGTTTCGGCAGCTATCTGCGAACAGCAGGTCCCGGTCCTCATTTGAAGGCTCCTTTTGGCGTGGACCGGGTCTACCGTGTGCCGACCAAGCGCCAGATGAAGATGGAGTTCGGGTTTAGAACCTCGAAAGCGCAACAGCGCTCGGCTTACACTCGCGGTAACAGCGCTAAGGGTGAGTCGATCATGCTGACGGGCGACCTCAATGTCGTCGATGTCGAGTGGGTCGTTCAGTACCAGATTCGAGACCCGAAGGCTTACCTGTTTCATGCTCGTGGGATCGATCTCGTGATTCGTGACCTCAGCGAAGCCGTGCTGCGTTTGGTCGTCGGAGATGTCGGCGTGAATTACGTACTGACCGGGGGTCGTGAGGTGATCGTTCAGCAGGTCAAGGATGTGCTGAGCGAGGCGGTTGCGATGTACGACCTAGGTATCGCCATCGATCAGGTCATTATCCAGGACGTGAACCCACCCGAGGCGGTCAAGCAGAGCTTTAACGAGGTCAACGAAGCGCAGCAAGAGCGTGAAGAAGCGATCAATATGGCGAAGAAGGCGTACAACAACGCGGTGCCTAAGGCGCGCGGCTCGGCTGAGCAGCTGGTTAGCCAAGCAGAGGGTTATGCCATGGAGCGTGTGAACGTCTCCAAGGGTGATGTCGCCAACTTTGTTGCGATGCAGGAAGCCTACTCCAAAAGCCGCTCAGTGACGCGTGCACGACTGCATCTCGAGACCTTACAAGAGGTGCTGCCAAAGATCTCCAGAAAGTGGGTCGTAGCTGGCGCGAAAGCCGGTGTTCTGAAACACATGGATCTCGGAAAGGGTCTCAAATGAAACCCGCTATTATTTTAGGTGTTCTGGTCGCTTCGTTTGTTGTGGTTCGACCTGCGTTTTATACGGTCTCAGAGGCGGACCAGGTCGTGATCACACGCTTTAGTAAGCCCGTGGGCAGCGCGATTACGACACCTGGCTTACAGTTCAAGATTCCCTTTGTCGATCAAGTGAACCGCTTCGATAAGCGATTCTTGGCTTGGGATGGCGACGCCAATCAGATGGTGACCGCCGACAAGAAGTACATCTGGGTTGACACCTTCGCTCGCTGGCGGATCATAGATCCGCTGCGCTTCTTTGAGAAGGTGCGCAACGAGACGGGCGCGCAGACGCGCCTTGACGACTTGATCGATGGCGCCACGCGCACCGCAGTGGCGAGCAGCAAGCTGATCGAGATGGTCCGCTCCACCAACGATCCGCTCGATCGCGGCATGGAGATCGAGGACAGCGAACTCTTAGGCAAGAACAGCGCGCTTGAAACAGTGGAGCAGGGGCGCGCCAAGGTGCAGGCTCGTATCCTCGAGCTCGCCGTCAAGCCGATCGCCGATTTAGGGATCGAGCTGCTCGATGTGCGCATTAAGCGCATCAACTATGTGCAGTCGGTGCAGCGTAAGGTCTTTGATCGAATGGTCTCAGAGCGTCAGCGTATCGCGGCTCAGTATCGCTCTGAAGGCCAAGGTGAAGCCGCCCGTATTCGAGGTCAGATGCAAAAAGAGCTCAAGCAGATTGAGTCCGAGGCGTACAAGCGCGCCGAAGAGATCAAAGGTAACGCCGACGCAGAGGCGACGCTGATCTACGCTAAAGCTTTCGAGAAGGACCCTGAGTTCTATCGCTTCATCAAGACGCTCGAGACCTATCGCAAGAGCTTCGACTCCCAGACGGTGCTCGTGCTGGACGCCAACGATGACTTTACCAAGTATCTAGGCAGCGCTCGCTGAGTCAGTTTGCGCTCGGCAGGTCGCCCCGAGAAGGTGAGCGGCTCGCCTAGTCGCAGTTGCCATTGAGCTCGTTATTGTCGATCCAGCTGCGCATCCCCATGCAGGTGACGCCGGAGCCCTCGTTGTCGCTCATGCGTCCGCCGAAGAAGGTGACATTACCCCCAACTTCTTTAGCCGAGTCGGTCTTGCCGAAGACCGCCGACCCGTAGGCGTAGATCCACGTGTTGTTTCCATTTGCATAGAGCGCAATACCGTCGCCTGCGTTGACCGTGCTTTGGATGATTCGGGTGTTGTAGATCTCCACAAAGGTACCGCCCGCAGCGAAGATACTGTGCTTCACGCTTGCGCCACTCGCGTTGTACACTTTGATCAATGAATCACTGACGCGAGTGTATGTCGATGCGTTGGTGCTGTAGATCCCGTTGCTCACTCCAGACCCGCCAGATTTGTTCAAGATCATGGTGTCACTGATCATCATCGACCCTTGGTTCAGGATCGCCGTGTTGTAAGCGTCTGAGACGCCTTCAATCGAGACGTGAACATGGCTGAGCATGAACGCTTCGCCCGCGTACTGGTCCGCTGTCTCCATCATCCGAATCGTCGCTGTGCTGCTGTTGTCCGCGGCGTCCTTATTGGTCACCTTCAGGTGCCGAAGCGCCGAGTGCTTGCGGCCACGGATCACGAAGCTGCTCGTAGACGCTGACGCGCCCGTCGGGCGGCTGTAGATGTGCGTCGCTTGAACGCCTGCGCCGATCACGGTCAAGCCGTAGTCCATGATCAGTGACGCCGTACCTAGGTCGAAGTCACCAGGGCCAATACGCAGAACCTTACGGTTGGTTGTGTTCGCATTGATGTTCTCAAAAGCCGCGATCAGCGCCGCTCCGTTCTGGGTCGCCTGGTTCAAGTTACCCGGCACATAGACCTCGTCGTGATAGACGATCTTATGACCTGCGATCGCCGCGCCATCAGGGATTTTAGCGTTGGTGACCGAGCCGTCAGCTAGGTCGGCGGTTCCTACACCACCATTGACGAGCTCTAAGCTGCCCACCGCGTCCGTTCTAATCTCTGCGCTGCCCACTGAGTTGTCGCGCATCTCGGCTTGGCCGATCGAGTTGTCGCGCATCTCGGCGTAACCTACCGAGTCGTCTTGCATCTCGGTAAGTCCGATCGCGTTGGAGCGCATCTCCTCGTTGCCGATCGCATCATTTTGCATCTCGGCGTACCCGACGGCGTTGTCTGCAACCTCGCTCTCACCAACCGAGTTGGTCGCCAGATGACCTGCGTTGATCGCGCCCGTCGGGACCCTAAAGGTGTTGCCCGATAGGGCGAGGCCCGAACCTGCCGTGTAGGTGTTCTGGCTGTTGTCGTCAGCGGCGCACACCCAGCCGGCGTTGGCAAACTTGAGAATCTGACCGCTGCTGCAGCCGCTTTGATTGAGCTTGCCCCGAGTGACCGCCCCGTTGGCAAGCTCCGCGGTGTTAATCGCGTTGTTCTGCATCTCTTCGTTGCCCACCGAGTTGTCGGCGAGCTCGAGCTGGCTGATTGAATCGTTGACGATCTCGGCTGCTCCAACCGAGTTGTCACGCATCGCCGCCAGATCCACGGAGTTATCAGCCAACTCGCTGGCTCGAACCGAATCGGAACTTAAGTGCGTTTGGTCGATGGCGCTGCCGCCAATGTAAAACTGATTGCCAACACTCAGGCTCAAGCCAGAGCCTGCCGTGTAGGTGGTGTCCGCGTCAGCATCCGAGGCGCAGGTCCACCCGTTATCGTTCGCTTTGAGCACCTGACCGGCGGCGCAAGGTTGCGCTGGGCCGACGACGAAGTTGTTGTTCGCCACGAAGCCGTCGACTTGCTCTTCTGAGAGTTGCGTGTCGGTGTCTGCGTCCGAGGCGCAGGTCCACCCATTATCGTTCGCTTTGAGCACCTGACCGGCGACGCAAGGTTGCGCTGGCCCGACGACGAAGTTGTTGTTTGCGACGAAACCGTCGACCTGCTCTTCGGAGAGCTGGGTGTCGGCGTCTGCGTCGTCAGCGCAGGCCCATCCGTTGTCCGTGACCTTGAGAAGTTGACCCACGGCGCAAGCCTGAGCCGGTCCGACCACATAATCATTGTTGTCGACGAAGGCGTCGACCTGCTCCTCGGAGAGCTGGGTGTTGGTGTCTGTGTCGACGTCGTCTCCACAGACCCATGCGTTCCCGCTCCACTGCAGAAGCTGTCCTTCGGCGCAGCCGGCGTCGCCTAGGTTGCTTGCGGTGACGCCACCAGGCGCAAGCGCAAGGTTGCCGTCGTCATCGACCGCCAACCCGGCACCGGCTCCGAGGGCGTGGTGGTGGTCGGCGGCGGCGAAGGCGTCGGCAGCTTGACCCCCCAGGCTGTCGGCGTTCTTCGCCTGGTTCGCTCGATGCGCCTGCGCCGCGTAGGGGACGGCGCCGATGGGCCAGGCACCCACCGAGTCACCGTCGATGCTCAAGTTGAGCGAGACCGCTCCTTCAGGACCAAAAAGATCGGCGGAGAGATCGAGCTCTTGACCGAGATAGACCGAGAACAGTCCACCCACGAGGGTGACCGTGACCGAGTTACTCCATACGGGCTCCCCAGACTGACTGATCAGGCCGAATTCGAGGTCCTTTGAGCCTTCAATGGGACGATCATCCGTGTCGGTGAGAAGACCTTGGACCGGGATCAGTATGTTTTGAGCTTGAGCCGATAAAGGCAGCGCGAAGGTCGCTAGAGCGAAGAGTACGAGACGAGGGGGCATAGTTAACTTCCTATTGACCGTTTTGCGCGGCGCCAGCGCCGACCTTGACTGAATTAGAACCGTTCGAAGCTGCGCCCGCAGCTGTGGGGCCGCCGATCAGCAATCGAACTTTGTAGTTAGCGTTCTCGCCTTTGCCGCCGCCGGCGGTCAGCGCATTGCTGGGCTGCACGGGCAGGGCAGCGACTCCAGCGTCCACAGCTGAACTGCCGCCACCATCGGTAGAGCTTGAACCTGCGTCTTGGACCGCAACTCCGCCTCCACCATCTATGGGGGGGGGATCAACGGGATCATCGGTCGGGCAGCCGGTGAGCACTAAACCAGCACAGCACACGGCGAGGAATCGTAGCGACACAATACGGGCCATTGGGCCTCCTGAGCGAGGCCAGAATCATACGCGCCGAAATGAGACGATGAAAAGAGGGCGGCCGCTTATTCTGGGACGAACATATCCATCAGCAAGCCCACACCAAATCCAGTGCCGCGGTCTTTATGACCAGCAGGTCCGGCGATATCGACATGGATCCAGGGGCCGTCATAATCGACTAGGTGGTTGCTCAAGAACCAGCCCGCAGAGGCCGACGAAGCGTTCATGCGATCGGTCGTGGTGTTGCGCAGATCGGCAACAGGGCTTTTGTAGTCGGCTCGATAGAACTCAGGGGCATAGGGCAGGGGGTGCGTTAAGTCGCCGCTGCTGCGTCCGGCTTTCATCGCCAGCGCTTCGAGCTCGTCATCGTTACAGTACAGCGCCGCATGACGCCTGCCCGTCGAGACCAACTGCGCGCCGGTTAGCGTCGCCATGTCCAGGATCACATCCGGATTAAGGTGACGCGTGGCGTGTGCCAACCCATCCGCTAAGACCAAGCGTCCTTCAGCGTCGGTGTTGTTGACCTCAACGGTTTTGCCCGAATAGCTTTGATGGATGTCATCGGGACGTCCAGCGCGCTCATCGACGGCGTTCTCTGCTAAGCACAGCAGAGCATAAATTCGATCTTTAGAGCCCGACAGCACCGCGGCGCGAAATGCTCCGAGAATACCAGCAGCTCCGCCCATATCGTTTTTCATGCCGACCATGCTGCCGCTGATTTTCAAGCTCAAGCCACCGGTGTCGTAGACCACACCCTTGCCGACCCAGGCGATGGTTCGCTCGGCGCCTTCAGGCTCATGCTTGAGAATCGCAAGCGCAGGCTTGCCCTCTGCGGCTTTACCGACGGTCCAGAGACCACCGTAGCCTTGATGCAAGAGGTCCTCGCCTTGAATCAACTCAAGCTCACTGCCGGTCTCAGCGCACACGGCGCGGGCGGCTTCGACGAAGCCATCGGTATTAAAGTCGCCGCAGGGTGAATCCACCCAGTGCCCAGCCATACGGACCGACTGTGCGGATTCGATCATTCGGCGGGTGGGGGAAACCACCTGACCGTCGGTCGACATCATCAATTCGACGGTGCGCTCGGCGTCTGCGTCGTCATCTTTCGACTTGCGACTGAAGGTCGAGAAGGCTCGAGCCACCGCTAAGCCAGAGGCAAACGCATGATCTGCGTCGCCAAGAAGGACGTGGATTCCGAGCGACCCTTTACCAGAGTTCACCGACAGGAGGCTCTGGTGGATGGCGTGCGTGCGCGCCGGGCTCGTGTGCCGAGCGACCTTCTCGGGTAGGGCACACACCGCAACCTCTGCCGGGCTCTCAATCCCGGTGAAGGTGCTGCGCGAAGCGCCCAGATCTCCACCCTTGAGACCTTTGAGTAGACCCGACCAGACCGCTTCGTCGACGCAGTCAGGACGAGCGCCTTGTAAGGCTTCAACACGGCCCACCAGGACCAACTTGGCAACCTTGCCCAGATCTGCAGAGTTCGCAGTAAAATGAATGTTTACATGGGTCACGATTCAGTCCCCCTAAAGCACCGGCGACGTTGGGTCACTTCGGTTCGTTGCCTCTCCATGCACAGAGCGGCCCAGATAATCAAGAATAGCTCAGTCGAGTTTATCAGCCCCGACCAGCTCACGCGCTCTATTACGAAGCGATTTAGCGCTGGATTCACTCACATTATAGGCTAAATCGCCGACTAAAAGCCGCCACGATTTTTCTGGGTTTTGACCGAGAATAACTGCTCGCTCTTTGCCACCCGTCTGCACCCGAAGTTCTAGAACCGGAGTGGCTTGCGTATCGCTCGCTACATCGTCGATGTAGAGGTTCGACAAGGCGCTCAAAAGACCCTCTGCTTTGGCGCTTTCCACCGCGTTACCCTTTGCGTCTACCCACGCCGCAGGTCCTGCATCCGCTGCAGCTTCTTTGCGGGTGATCGACGCGCTGAGTTCGCCGGTGAGTGTCAGCATCGACACCGAGGTGTTGTCCGACTTTGCCGGCTGCCGATTGAGCCAGTCTTTAGCCTTGAACTCGCCATCGACCAGCCGACCCACGGGACCTTCTTGGAGCAAAAGAACCTCGGACTTTCCTTCGCGTTGCGTCCAAGCGCTGCCCCATTGAGGGCCCTTTTTGCCAAGCACCACGCTCGCTAGAGCCTTGCCAGAGGCGTCGCTAGCAACCACCGAGGTCTTGGCGTCGTCTTTGCCCAACCCGTAGGTGGCGAGTTGGTCCATGTTCACTCGGCGGCTCTCGGCTTGAAGCTGACTCAAATCGATAATCAGCGCCGCCACCTTGCTGGTGTCGGCGGGGTGCCCGCTCGCCAAAAGCCACTGATCGCCGACCTTTTTCAGGCTGATCAACTCAACTTTGTCTTTGGTTACTACGAGGGTCGCAGCTTGCTCAGCCGAGGCGTCGGTCAAGGTGACCAGCGTATCGCCGAGCTGGTTGACTTGCACATCCCGATCTGAAGACATCATCAGGTAGCCAGCCAGAAGGACCACGGCAGCGCCGAGCGCTAGCAGTTGATTGTTCTTCATGGTTTATCCTTCCTTCTTGGCGTCGGCTAACCACTCTTCACGGCGTCGCCTTCGATTCATCAGACTAAACAAACCGATGCCGATCACGACACCTGGTCCGCCACCGATGACCATCACCCGATAGAAGGCTTTGCTGCCTTCGAGCTTTGCGATCGATCGATCGATGGGCTGTTTGGTGCGAATCGAGATCAGCTCCTCGCCTTGCGTCATGGCACCGACCGAGTTCAGTAAGAGCGTCATGTGGTTTGGGCTTGAAACCAAGGCGTCTTTAAAGATCTCGGCGTTACCAAAGAGCACCATGCGATTGCGTTCGCCGACCTTGGCGGCTGCCTGCTTCGCCCAATCTTCTGGGCTCATGCCCTCAGGCTTTTGAGCGCCCGCCGAGGGCAAGTTGAACTCGATCATGGCGGCGAGCATTGAGCTCCCACCCGCTTGAGGCTCGATGTCCGTGCGGGCGAGGGGTCCTTCTTTGATCTCCGTCAGCCACGATTTGGTGCTGGACGAGAACAGCTCGGTGACCTGCGTTGACGCCGCATCAGCCTTCGCTTTGTCCACGGTGATCGGCGAGCCCCACAAATAGATCAGGTTGCCCAACCCAGAGGTGATCGACAGGTCTTGATTGAACTGCTCGGCGGTCACCAGAACATGGGTGGGTAACTTCACAGGCGAGCGCACAGCAAAGGGGCCTCTGGATTGACCTGCGTTCATGTTGAGGGTCTCCATCTGCTCATCCATGACCAGCTGGTTTGAGACGTTGACGCCGATCGGCGCGAGCAGAGCGTCGATGCCTGGATCGACGGGCTTGTTGTTGACGCTGATCCCATAGTTGGTGGGTCGATAGCCAAAGCCATTACGTTGTACTGCCATCACCACAGGCTTGCCCGAGACCATAAACTGCTGAACCTCAGCCATGCGCTTGGGATCAAGCGGCGCCGGCGCAAAGACCAGCACCACGTCGGCGTCCATCGGCAAGGGTTTCTTCTCGTCAAAGCTGTTCGATCGAAGACGGGTGACCTCGTAGTCGCCCATTTGGCGCAGGACTTCCTCGGCCTTCTTGAAGTCATTCTGCTCTTCAGCCCGGTAGGGTTGTCCCAGCTGAGCGTAGAGCTTAGCCATCTCACGGTTTTGTTCGGTCTGCTGGATCGGAGCCATCAGCACCACTTTGGTGCGGCGGTCACGCGTGAGACGCTGGACGCGGCTCAACAGCTCGTACTCGAGTTTGGGGAGCGCCTGGGGCATCACCGGAGATAAGGTCTCTGGGCTCTTGTCCTTATAGGTGATCTGCAGCGACGAATAGATCAGCTTGATCGAGTTTTCGTCGGCGCCAAAGCTCTGCACCTGCACAGGCTGAATCCCCTTTTTATGGAGTTTCTCAAGCGTCTTTTTCGCCTCTTCGTCCTGGTTCTCAGGCGCTTCAAGCAAGCCCTGCTCGACCGGGTCAAGATGGACCACATCAAAGGTCAACTGTCCGCCTGAGACCGCCGCAAATTCACCGATCTTATCGGCGATATCTCGCTCTAGCGTTTGCAACTGATTGGGCATCTTCGCTGCGGGGCTGATGTACAGTTTGAGCTCTACAGGGGAGTCCAAGTTGCTCAAGATGCGCCCGGTCGCAGGGCTGACGGTAAAGAGCCCTTCTTGGGTCAGGTCAATGCGTCCCATCGAGCGGGTGCCGATCGCCACGTTCAAAAGCACGACAGCGACTAGGGCGAGGACGCCGCCGGTCGCTAGCGTGCGGCGGTCAGCTGGTCGAGTGATGCCGTTGATGGTCAGCACATCGAGCAGCAAGAAGCCGCCGGTCATAAAGACGAAGTAGAGCAGCGATCGAAAGTCGATCACGCCGCGCGTGAACTGCTCAAAGTGTTTGGTGACCGCCACGTGATCACGCAGCGCTGAACCCACACCCGGGAGCCAGTTGTCGAACTGCACCGAGATGAAGTCATAGCCCAGCAGAGTAAAGCCCACCGCGATGATCAAGCCGACGATAAAGGCGACGATTTGATCCCGGCTGATGCCGGAGGCGAACAAGCCAGCGGACAAGAAGAAGCCGCCGAGCAAAACGGTGCCGATATAGCCTGAAAAGACAGGCCCTAAGTCAGGGTTGCCGACGCCCGATAGAAACATCGGAACCGTCAGCGTTGCAGCGACTGCGACCGCAAAGAAGGCTAAGCCAGCCAGGAACTTGGCGCCGACCAGCTGCGCCACGCTCACGGGGAGCGTGCGGAGCAGCTCGAAGGTGCCTTGGCGTCGATCCTCTGCCCACAAGCGCATGCTCACTGCGGGCATGAAGATCGCTAGGATCCAGGGCATAAAGGCAAAGAATTCACGCATCTCGGCGCGCTTCATAAAGAAGAACGTCGACATGAATAAGCCGGTGTTGAGGACGGCGAATACGAGCACGTACACGTACGCAACCGGGGCGGTGAAGTACGCCTTAAGTTCGCGGCGGAATAAAGCGGTAAAGGCACTCATGATGACTGCTCCACTTCGGCGCTTTGAGTGGACGGATGATCGGTCAACTCAAGGAAGATTTGTTCGAGACTGAGTTGCTCGGGTGCCAGCTGGGCGATCGGCCAGGCTTTGCTGCCGAGTACCTGGTTGAGCGCCTGCCAGATCTCTTGGTCCGGGGCGTGATCGATGATCACCGTGGATCGTCCATCATGTTCGCGATCGATGCGGACATGAGCGACACCGGGGATCGACTGAACAGCGCCAGCGAGCTCGGCTGCGGGCGCTGCGGCTTCGAGCGTCCAGCGCGTGTTGGGTCGAACTCGGCGCTGAAGATCCTCAAGCGTTCCGTCGGCGATGAGCGAGCCTTGATTGATAATAATCACGCGATCCGTGTTGGCGCTGACTTCACTCAGAATATGACTCGACAAGAGGATGGTTTTCTCTTTCGCCAACTCGGCGATCAGATCACGCATCGCCAAGGTCTGGATCGGATCCAGACCAGAGGTTGGTTCGTCGAGAATCAGAACTTTAGGGTCGTGAAGGAGCGCTTGAGCAAGACCAACACGTTGCTTGAAACCCTTTGATAACTCGATGATCGGGCGCTTAAAGACCGGCTGTAGACCGCAAGCCTCAACGACCCAGTCGACTCGCTTCTTGGCGTCGGCAACGCCCCGCACCGAGGCGATGAAGTCTAAGTACTCATCAGCCTGCATCTCAGGATAAACGGGGGTCAGCTCGGGCAGATACCCTAACTGTTCACGGACGTCCAAAGGCGTCTCAGCGGTGTCTTTACCGCCGACTGTGATCTTCCCCTTAGTGGGCTGTAAGTAGGTCGTAATCAGACGCATGGTGGTGGATTTCCCCGCACCATTTGGTCCGAGCAAACCTACCGTCCCCGGACCACTGAGTTCAAAACTGATATCATCGACGGCTACCGTTGAGCCGAAGTGCATCGAAACCCCTTCAAGGCGAATCATGCTGCGCGCTCCTTTCAAGACAATCACAACTACAGGCGACGCCTGTGGCGCAGCCCTATTCCCGAAATTCTACGCAATGTTAAGACCGGAAAATCAAACTCGATGGCCACCAATGCTTGCGTGCAGTATCAACTGCCATCTATTCGCCCTGTGTTAGCCGCCTGGTTTAGCCTGGAGATGTTGTGGATAGGTTTCGATGGGATCTCGGCACAGAGCTGCCCGGAGATCGTGATTTGGTGGCCTTAGGCGACAGTCTCTTGGACTGTCAGGTCGCGCTTTTGATCTGTGGTGGTATCGCCGCTTATCGCAGCCCTGATCTGATTCGAGCGCTTCGACGGCAAGGGGCGAAAGTTCAGGTTTATGCGACGCCTGAGGCGCTTCGCTTCGTGACTCGTGACGTCCTTGAGTGGTGTAGTTTGTCGCCGGTTATCGATGTTCTTGATGGGAAGGCGCAGCACGTCGAAGACGCACGCCGAGTCGACTTGTATCTCCTGGCCCCTGCGACGTATTCGACCCTGAATAAGTTTGCGCTGGGCATCGCTGACAACGCCGTGACGACCACGCTCGCATCGGCGCTCGGCCGCCTTGAGCGAGGTGAGTGCCGAATCCAAGTGGCGCCGACCATGCACGGGAGTATGGTCAACGATGTGCTCCGCTCAAGTCTAGCTCGCCTAGCGGACCTGGGCGTCGAGGTGATCCCGCCGAGGCCTGGAGCCGGCAAGGCGAACCTACCAGATATTGACTCGCTCGTGGCGAATGCGGCTCGAGCATTAGCCGGCCTGGGGCCCCGGCCAAGCCTCAAGGGTAAGCGGGTGCTGGTGACCGGCGGCCCGACGCCTGTAGCGATTGATTTAGTGCGGGTCCTGACGAATCGCTACAGCGGCGCCACTGCGCTAGCCATCGCCAAAGCGTTCTACCGGGCAGGCGCTGAAGTTCAGCTGGTCTTGAGCGGGACACACCTCGAAGCGCCCGAATGGATCCCCACGCGTCGTGTGTCGGATTACGATGAGTATCGAGAGGTCTGCTTAGCGTGCTCGGTTGACCTAGGGATCTTTTCGGCGGCGGTCGCAGATTATCAACCTAAGCAGTCGCTTTCTGGAAAGCTCCCAAGTGGACACAAAAGTCTGAGCATCGATTTGGTCCCGACCGAAAAGGTCGTAAGCCTGTGGCGTGATCAACACCCCGGGGCGCGCTTGGTCAGCTTCAAGCTTGAAGCGGGGCTCTCGGATGAAGAGCTGCTGACGGTCGCCAAACAACGAATCGGCGAGCACAGCGATGCGGTGGTCGCTAATCATGCATCCGGTGGCGCTCTGCATTTAGTGGACGAAAGCCAACACATCCCGGTGGAGCGAGCTATGCTAGGCGAAGCCTTGGTCGCATGGGCGCTTAGGGCGTTGCGTTAAATTCCATGGCTTGGAGCCGCTTGACGGCTCGCATGACGCTTGGGTCACTCTCGACGGCGTTGATGTGTTCGAAGGCGACATAAGCTAGATCCAGCACTTCATCGCCTGCGCTGGCTCGGTCGGTGCGGCAGCGAAAGAGGAAGCGGACATCAAAGTGTTCGTGTTCGGGTTCGGCTTTGCGCGCTGGAATACGGTGGATGTCCAAGTCAAAGGGCTCGGACGAGAGCAGCTCGAGGTCGCTCGCCTTGAGTGAGCATTCCTCCATGGCTTCTCGAGTCGCCGCTGCCAGCAAGCTCTCGTCGGCCAGCTCCACGTGGCCGCCCGGTTGCAGCCACCGATGCAGCTTCGCGTGATGGATCAGCAGGAGCGATTCGTAGTTTGCTGACAAGATAAACGCTGACGCGGTGAAGTGCCCTGGCTCAAACTGATGCCTCGAGAAGGGAGCCTTGGTCGCGCAAAGGCTGAGCATGCGATCCTTGAAGCTACGCTCGGTCTGGGACGCGGGCTCAAAGTCGAGCAGCGAAGCTTTGACGAGCTCAGCGCTTGGCATCGGCTTCCGGAGGGGGGGCAACGAGCGCTCCTGCGTGCCCTTCGCCGCGCGGGTCGGCTGCGGCCTCAAGCATGCCGTCTTTACCCACCAAGACGCCGTGCGCGTTGCCCATACTCCGGCGGGCTTTGACGCAATGACCTCTGCCCTTGAGCGCCCCAACCAAGCTTCCGAGTTGGGCTTTCCGGTCTACAAAAACGCAGTCGGGCATCCATTGATGATGGACTCGAGGCTGAGCGATCGCCTGGGCGAGCGGCATGTTGCGGTCGAGGACATGCAGAATGATCTGAAGCACGGTGGTGATGATCGTCGAGCCACCCGGGCTGCCCACCGCGAGCTTGAGGCGGCCGATTTCATCGAGAACGAGGGTAGGCGTCATCGATGACAAAGGTGTTTTACCGCCAGCGATCGAGTTGGCTTCACCGCCGACCAGCCCATAAGCGTTCGGCTTGCCGGGCGCCGATGAGAAGTCATCCATCTCGTCATTGAGCAAGACACCGGTGCCAGGAGCCATCACCGCTGCGCCAAACCCGTAGTTGATCGTAAAGGTCATGGCGACGGCGTTACCCAGTCGGTCGACCACCGTCAGATGGGTCGTTGATTCACTCTCCTTGGACGATGCGCCTTGCGCCGGCTGAGCGCCTGAGGGTTGAGGATTGTCCAGCTCGTTCGAAGGCGTCGCTTTCGGGCTGATCGAAGCCCACAGCGCATCCAAATGCTCCTTAGCGAGCAAGCCGGCTGTAGGCACCGGATAGAAATCAGGGTCTCCAAGGTGGCGCGCACGGTCTTGGTAAGCTCGGCGCATCACCTCGACGCGCTGATGAGCAAAGTCGGCGTTGAGCGGATCGCTAGGCACCTTGATTCGCTCGATCAGTTGCAACATCTGGGCGAGGTGAACTCCGCCTGAACTCGGCGGCGGGAAGGACACGATCTGATGGCCACGATACGAGCTGGTGATCGGTGTGCGCCAATGCACTTTGTAGGCCGCTAGATCGGCTTGCGTGAGTATTCCGCCGCCCGCATCTGTGGCGGTAGCGATACGCTCAGCGGTCACGCCTGAGCGCCAATCCAAGGCGCCGACCTCAGCGAAGCGACCGAGTGTTTCAGCCAGATCCGGCTGAACCAGGGTAGCCCCAACCTTAAGCGGAGTCCCTGCGGGCAGGAAGAGGCGACTCGCTTCCGGGTCGTTTGCGAGCGCCTGACGCCGAGAGGTGATGCGCTGATTCAGCAGCGGCGTCACCGTGAACCCTTCAGCCGCGAGTTTAATCGCTGGGCGGACAAGCGTAGCCCACGGGATGGTTCCGCCACCATGGAGTTTGAGCTGATAAAGCGCCTCTAGACCCGATGCCGTTCCAGGGACCGCCACCGCAAGCCAACCATCGAGCGAGGCGCGCGGCTTGAGCTTGCCTTTCTCGTCGAGGTAGAGCTCGCGATGCGCAGCGCTCGGTGCGCGCTCTCGAAAGTCCAGTGCGTATTGTTTTTGCGCGGCTGCGTGGTGGACCATGGCGAAGCCGCCTCCTCCCAGCCCGGCGCTGTAGGGCTCGGTCACGCCCAGCACCAA